>CP102060.1:622734-934102 GCA_024579835.1 Clostridiaceae bacterium HFYG-1003 | reverse complement strand
CGGAATCAGCATCGTGAACGCAATGGAAATCTGGCGGTTGTAGAACGCGCCGACCCCCAAAGTGCTCATGACCAGATTGTAGAGGGGCCACAGCATCAGGATCCAGATCCTTCTGCTGAAAAACTGCCGGATCACGTCCCCACCGGTGGCCCATACCGCCAGGCCAAGCCAGAGCAGCATCAGACCGCCCCATACCTTCCAGCTGTAGTAGAGGCTTTGGGGATTGACTGACCAAAGTACCAGCACCAGGGTTAACTGGTAGAAAAGACTCAGGACCGGCTGACTCTCATTCAGAAATATTTCTTTCAGATCTTTCCATTGAATCATTGTCCGACCCTCTCAGAATTTCGCGTCACCCGGTACCAGACATAGAAGACGGCAGCCTGAAGCAGCATCAGCCCCAGTGAAGTAGCCGACTTGATGTAATCGACCCATTCCACCTGATTCAGGGATGTCTGGAATCTAGCCTGGGCGTCCAGTCCGCGTTGGCTGTAATCTGCCATCAGACGCTGTTTCTGGATAGAAGCCTCAGGTGATGGCAGCACTTCCAGCTGATCCTCCCGATAACTGATCCGGTGAATTTGAGAATCATACAGAGAACCCTGTTCGATCAGATTCACTCGTTCTGCTCCATACAGAGACAGCGTATCCGTTGTGACAGCTGCCAGGTAAGGTCCGGCCAGCCAGATCCTCTGCACGGCGTCATCCGCCAGGATCTGCTGAAAGAGACTCCGGGCCTCAGCCTGTTGCAGATCGTCCCAGGGGCCGCCGGCTCTGGGCGCCAGCGCCTGATTCAGATAGTAGTATTCGATGGCCCCGCCCCGTCGAATTTCGAGCACTGGCCGGTTGACCAGCTTGGGAGACGCCAGATTAAATCCAATCTCGTCCTTTGAAAAATCAATGGTACCGGGCAGTTTATGTACGGTCATTTCCTTCCCGTCGTAAGCGGCGGTAAACAGATTGCCGGAGGGTTCAAAAAACCAAAAATAGATCCAGCCGTCTTTCACGATCAAATTTCCGTAAAAGTCCCCCTGAACGAGCCTGGGATCGCCAAATTGCGTGACTTTCCGGCTCTGGGGCTCATAGTGGAACAGCTGAATCGACTGATAGCGCAGACCATTTTCCTGGGTGGCAATGACATAGCCATCTGCCACCGGAAGAATCTGCTTCAGGTCTTCTCCCACGGAATCCGAGTGGATCAGCCGGGCGGGAGAATCCGAAGGAAACCGGTAGGCATACCGGGACGTCATGGCAAAGCCCAGAACATCGCCCTGATCCAGGAAGGGAACCATCTGGCTCGTAATGTCGGTATAAAACTGAGCGGATAGAATCTCCCGGTTGATGTTGGCGAGATCCGGCCGGTGAATCGAGAGATTCAGTAACCACAGAAAAGCCGGCAGCAGCAGGAGCAGCCGAAAAGTTGCCTTCATGACTGATTTCAAGATTTTGTTCATCCTATGACCTCTGCTTTTCGGTAACCAGGCTTTTCACCAGCTGATCCAGCTTTTCGGCAACATTTTTTGTTCCGTAGCGCTCGACACTGCGGGCAGCGCTGAATTTGTACAGCGCCTGTTCCTGTGCCGGCAGGATCAGATACCGATCCAAAGCCTGGGCCAGAGCCTGAGGATTCAGGCTGGGAATCAGGAAGCCGTTTACTCCCTCGACCAGATATTCACGGATTCCCCCCAGTGCCGAAGCAATTACCGGGGTGCCGCAGGCCAGGCTTTCAATGCCAACCAGCCCCAGAGACTCATCGTAGCTGGTCGGGAAAACAAACACATCCAGACTTCGATAGAATTTCGCCAGCTCCTCGGAATTCAAAGCCCCCAGCACCTGGACCCGATTTCTGACCGCCGCATCCGGAATCCCCTGTATTTTTGACAGCAGCCGATCGTCATCTGCGCCGGTACCGGCAAACACCAGGTTCAGATCCCGGAACCGCTCCTCCCGGGCAATTGTTAAAAAGGCTTCCAGTAGCACCTGCCAGCCCTTCCCCTCAACAATCCGCCCGCAATAGCCGATTCTTCGGATATCAGGATTCTTCAGTTCCTCCGGCCGAAGCGCCGGGTGAAAGACTTCCAGGTCGATTCCTCCCGGGTGGCACACGCTCACTCGATCCGGATCGATGGAAAACCGGCGCAGAAGCTCGGCTTTGAAATATTCCGACGGCGTGATCACCATCTGGCTTTTTTTGATCAGATGACGGGTAAAATAACCCGTGGCGCGTTTAAAGGCGGTATTGTACTTGACATCATGACCATGGACGGAGGTAATAATCGGCGCCCGGGATCTGATGAAACGAAACGGAATCGCTGCCAGGAAAGGATACTGCACATTGACAATGTCGTAATCCCCTCGCCGCAGCCGACGGCTGATCTCCGTCAGAAAGCGGAACTGGGCCTTCAGCTTCTGTACCTTGGAAGAACCACTTTCATAGATCAGCAAATCCACCTCATAACCCAGCTGGCGGTAAAGCTGATAGATCCGGTGCACGTAAATCCCCTGGGTCGCAGCCCCTGGCTTGGGGTATATCGGTGATATCATTAGTATTTTCATTTTTTACCCCATTTTTCAGAAACAGTTCGACAGCAGCAGGCAAGAATAATGGTAAACAGGATCGGAAGAAAGAATTTGGGCGCAATCAGGTTGAGCAGAAATCGAATGGCCGCGGCCCTGGGAATATAAAATATATCCAGTAGGATCCTGATCTTGACCACATCAATCAGACTGTTCTTCCAGGTGATATTGGACAGCGAGCCCAGCAGAAGCCCCAAAAAGCCGCTGAAGGCAAAAACGCCGGGAAAGCCGAACTCACTGAAGATTTCGATGATGTAGGAGGAGCCCATGCCCATCCCCTTAAAGTACTGGCTGCCCAGCAGATAGTACCCCAGATCCGCCGCCATGCTGTCACCCCGTTCAATGTATTCCGGCGTGTAGGGATTTTCCGGCAGGTCATTCACATACTGATCCAGAAACGGACCCAGCGCGTAATTTTTCTGATCAAAGGGCGGCAGTTCAATTAATTCCTGTCCCTTGGCCAGGGTCTGATACGACACCCCCTGACCGTAGATGAAATCAATCACCACCGGGAACCCGGTATCCAGACGATCCACATTCCAGCGGTTGATGCCAATGCCATAAAATACGGGGATCAGGAGCAATCCCATCAGCACAAATCCACCGATCAGACGCTTTTTCACCTGCCTGGTCAGCTGGCTTTGCGACGCCAGCAGCTGCAGGACTAAAAAAACGCTGAACAGCAGGCTGCGGCTGAAGGTGGAGCGAACCCCGGCAAAAAGAAGAATGGCGGTAGAGCCCAAATAGGAAGCCAGTGTAATCAGGCTGTACTTCAGCTGCGGCCGGGTGGCAAGATACAAGGCCAAAAAAGCAGCGCCCACTTCGGCAAAGCCGATGACCACAAAGGGCAGTCCCGTTTTAAATTCAGCATAGAGTGCCGCATAGCCGTAGCTTCTGCGAAAGATTACTTTTTCCAGATTGACGGCTGTCATGGCAGCCAGGCTGATCAGGTATCCAGCCAGAGCAATCCGCCGAATCAATCCTTCCTGAGACTTCAGCAGTGCCGCCACTCGATTGCTCCTTGAGCCGCCCATCTTTTCAGACCTGTGCTCATACAGCCACTGGCCCAGAAACAGTCCCAGCAGCGCAACCAGCAGCATTCGATTAGCCCCCAGTCCCGTTTCGAAGGTATAGCGGTTGGGCACGTGGTTCACAAATCCGGTCATCAGATCGATGACGGGACGAGCCAGCAGAAATAGAAAAATGGCCAGGTTGAAGAACAGCAGACCCATTCTCTCTTTCAAGGAAAAGAGACAGTATGCTGAAATCCCCAAATTAATGAGGAACGGAAGGATCGTGGAAACCGAAAAATTATCACTCAGAAAAATCGTGAGCACAGATACCGCACTGATCAATGCAATCGCTGCCACTTCAATCGAAACTTTCCCTTTCGGGAACGAACGGATCTTCTCAGAGAATTTCCCCATGTCACGATCTATCCCAAAGCTGCTTGATGACAGCAACAATACGCTCCATTTGCTTCAGGGTCATTTTTGTGTCTGAAGGCAGACAGACCCCCGTTTGAAAGAGCCGTTCACTGACATCGCTTCCCCAGAAATCATACTTCTGGAAAATCGGCTGCAGATGCATCGGCTTCCATAATTTACGGGCGTCAATGTTGTGATCCGCCAAATGCTGAATCAGCTGGGAAGCAGACACCGGACCGTCAAGCAGAATGGATGTCAGCCAGTAATTGGGCGAATGCCCCTCAACTTCCGGCATGAAGCTGACCCCTTCCAGACCCTCCAGATGTTCCCGGTAATAATGGTAAATTTCCTGCTTTTTACTGACCCGGTCCGAAAGAACCTTGAGCTGGCCCCGGCCAATTCCGGCCAGGACATTGCTCAGCCGGTAATTATAGCCCAGTTCGCTGTGTTCATAATGTTTTGCCAGATCCCTGGACTGCGTTGCCCAGAACTTGATCTTATCGATGGCCTTCTGGTTATTGCTCAGCACCATGCCGCCGCCCGATGTGGTGATGATCTTGTTTCCGTTGAAGGACAGGATACCGAAATCACCGAAGCTGCCGGCGGGACGGTTCTGATAAACCGAACCCAGCGCTTCCGCGGCATCTTCAATCAGAGGCACATTGTACTTTTGGCAAATGGCTTCAATGCGCTCATAATCCGAGCCCAGACCGTAAAGATCCACCACGATGACCGCCCCGACATGATCATAAGATTTGAGCGCTTCCTCCAGCAGGTCCGGATCAATATTCCAGGTATCCGGTGAACTGTCAATAAAAACCGGCACTGCCTGCTCATACAGGATTGGGTTCGCAGACGCCGAAAATGTCAGCGACTGACAAAGGACACGGTCTCCCGGTCTGACCTTGGCGGCTTTCAACGCCAGATGGATTGCGCTGGTACCCGATACCAGCGCTGCCGCTGCTTTTCGGTCAATCAGCGCGGCCAGCTCTATTTCAAATTCATTGACATTTTTCCCAAGCGGAGCGATCCAGTTGGTTGCAAATGCCTCTTCAATATATTCTTTTTCAAAACCCTCGTCGCTCATGTGCGGCGACGCGAGCCATATGTGCTCATTTTCCACGTTTTCGTTATTACTCATTATGTATCTCCAAAACAAAGTCCCATCAGTCTGTCAAAGCAGCCCTTGGGCTAAAAACTGGCTGCTTTTCTCTTTTCGTATAAATATCACCTGTAATTTTACCACAGAGTGTCCGGGGAGAAGGTGAATTTTTGCTTACATGCCAAATAAGATCAGTCCAAAACCACTACCCGCTGTTCCGGTCAGTCCCGAATTCATTGAGTGACTCCATGATCCGGTTCATGTCATCCATTCCATAGCGCTGGTCAATGGGGATGCACAGACAATTTTCCTGGATCCGCCGTAAGTCGTCCGAAGCAGGGATGTTCACCTGTTCAGGCACCGGCCAGATCACCGGACAATAAATTCTTTTTTGAGCCAGGAAGGACTGCAGTCGCTTTCTGATACCATTCTTCAATTCAATCGGGAAATAGAGCGGAACACTTCCGCCGGTCAGTCCAAAGTAAGGCCGGCCCAAATCGCTCCAACCCGAATAAGCGGCCAATCGGCTGAAATTCTGTCTGCGCGATTCCATCCAGCTATCCTTTGCTGGCGCAGCCGTCATTTCATCCCATACCGCCTGTGAAAAAGCGGACATTTGGTAAGATTCATCCATAGCGGCAATCCGGTTGCCCCCGTTGGCAAACTGACTCAGAAAATCCGCTTTATTTCCTTCCAGCCGTGACAAAAATCGATCCTTGCCGCGGTAGGCATCCAGCGTCAGTTCAAGGAGAATGCCGTCCTCCCTTTGGGGAGGATCCTGCCAAAACAGACCCGAACATTTTTCTGCAAAGGCTCCATCCGGCAACGGCCCCCACTTTCTTAAGCTGGCAACCACAAAGTCAGCATAGGGATAGCTCAGGCCGGAGGCCCAGCTTTGGGTCATGTCATATATGATTTTTGTATCCTGCTTAACCAGCGGTTCATCGGCGATGATCGTATCAAACCCGAAAAACGGATGGAACAGCATGGCATCCGGCTGGTATTGCTCAATCAGCCGATTCCAGACCGAAACACGAACGGTCAGGTCCGGTTCCAGCGGATAGAAGTTCAGCTGCCAGCCTTCCCGTAAAAAAGGCTCGAGCACACTGGCACAGGTGTATTCCGGCACCAGGGCAGATTTACGAAGGACTGACCTGGCCCGAGTTACAGTCTCTGCCACCTCCTTCAGACAGAACCGAATCGCTGAACGACCGCTGCTGAAATAGATTCGGGAGTTTCCGAAATTCTGCGGGTTCACCGCATCGATCCGACCATCCGGTTGGACGGATCTGTTCCCTTTCAATTTGTCCTGAATTCTCTGAATCGCAGATTCCTTCAGATGAAAATGACTGCCAATTTCCTTCATGTGTTCCTCCCTTCTTCGAAAGTATCTCGTGGTCGCAATGTTTCTTGTTCTTCAGTCACCGTGTTTCCAGAAGCATCGGAAACACCCGGACGCGGGGAAACAGGGTGAGATGCTCCCCTTCATGGTCCATCGGTTGTGCCTTAGGAAACTTCTCCGGTGTTCAGTTCTTCTTTGCCCATGATGTCCTCGTTCGGCTTGAGTTCCGGACCGGTTTTAACCGTATGCTCCGGCTGAACCGGGCTGGTTTTCAATCCGGCTGGTTTTTTGCTGCCGCGAAGCAGCAGCACATAAAACTGAAGCCATAAAGTGACTTTTGATATGGCTACCCCGTAGGTGAATCCGGCAAGTCCGAACCATTTTGCGCCAACGAGCGAAAGGACCAGAAACACAACGATCTGAGTCAGATTGATGTATTTTAACAGCTTCAGGTCAAAGTAACGCAGGAATACCACCCGCAGCAGGCTGGCGGAGATCGAGAACGCCGCAATCATCGACAGGGGAACCAGAATGCCCATGACCTGACTTAAGAACTGGGGATAGAGAAACCGGATCATGAGATACGTTATGGGAAAACTGATCAGGAAAATGATCCCGACCAGAATCATGTTTACTCTGACCTGGGTTTTGATGACCAGGGACTCATCCGTATCCCGATCGGATGACAGCCAGGACAGCAGGACGGCGTTGATGGGATTCACGACCAGGAACAGCATCTTGGAAAGAACCGTTCCGGCGTAATAAACGGCCATGGTGATATCACCCAGCAGCGGCAGAATCAGGAGCTTGTCAAAATAGTTGGGAATATTGGATAAGATTGTGGCTCCCACCAGTTCAAGGTACTCCTTGCGGTTTTCCTCATAGTAAGCGCTCTTGCCCGCTGGAATCGCCCGCATGGGCTTCGTCTGCGCATACAGATAGACAAAAGAGAAAATTTCGGACAGCAGCAGCGGCAGCCAGTAGATCACCGGAGAGAACCGGAAGATCAGAATCGCGCTGATTACGCCGGCCAGATACATCAGATTGCCAACACCGATGACCTGGAACATTTTTTTCTGACGCAGGTACCCCTGAATGTAGAACCGAATGTTGGTCAGGATCGTTGTAATCGTCAGGGCTGCGACTTCTGACGGACTGAATCCCAGCACCCACAGAATCCCGACCATTATCAGGCCTAGTATTGCGTTGGTCCAATTCATCAGGTAGCGCAGATCCGAAATATTGTCCGGTCCGGGCCGGCGGCCTGTCAGCACCTGATAAAGTACCCCCAGTTCATTGCCCAGCGACAGCGTCAGGATATTGCTGATCATGATATAGACCAGAAGGCTGGCATTGACACTGGTTTCCAGGGTCCGGGCAAGGTATGGCATCATCAGGAGATGGAACGACACAATGTAGATGCCAAATGCCATCGTATTGAGAATGATATCGTAATAGAATTTTTTCTTTTTAAACATAGCTTACCTTAACGTCCTGTAGATATCCGAATTGACAATCAGACTCTTCAGGGTCTTCTCCTCTTCTGACATTCTGGCCCGATCCAGCAGTTCCGTGATCGTAATGAATTCAAATCCATTGGCCTGAAGCAAATCCAGTGTGTCTTTGTAATAGTCAAACTTGGCATAGGTGTCATTATTTTTCAGGTTCACCGGCTGCACGGAGAGATTCCTCCAATACAGGATGAGCAATGCCTCCTTCTCCTTGGCCAGTTGAATCTGGCTGGCGATATACGGCTGGCGGCGGCTCAGATTCAGATCATTGATGCTGGCGTTGAGTGAATCCAGCTTGTACAGATCATTCTGAGTCACGCTCTCATAGGTAAAGGAATCCCGTCGTCTTGATTTTAAAATCATCGCATCCGATTGTTGGCGCAGATACTGCAGCATGTCCGGGTGAATGTTTTCCACAGTGGTAGACAGAGCCAGAGCGCCGCTGCGGCCGCTGTCACTGAACTTATTCCGGCTCAGTTCCAGATACTGCTCAATGGGCGGGAAGCTGTCGAGTCGCAGCGGCCGATAGTTGAGCCCCAGATGCAAATCGGCTTCCGCCAGGCGGTCGAGTCCCTTAATTTCCTGAACCGGCATGACTTTTGGATCCACGAAGACGCTGGCGGAAAGACCGCGGCGAGCCAGTTCGGTGACCCCCAGGTGCAGGGCTTTGCCATTCATATCCTGCAGGGCAATGATGACAGTCGGCCGATCAAAGACAACCGGTTTGTACTTCTGGTTGGCAACAGCCTGATTGACCACCACTACCAGCAAACCCAGGTTGAGCACAAGTCCCAATCCGGTCAGCAGCCAGAATCCACGCCGCCCTTTCAGGAATGCCCCTCCGCGGTATTTTTCAGGTCCAACCGTTGCTGCTTCCCCTGATAATTCCGGAGGCTGATCGGTCTGCTCAGACAGCACCAGCACAAGCCCGAGCAGAGCCCAGAAAAAGCTGGAATGCCAGAAACTGTCTGAGATCAACAGCTTCGCGTTCATGGCGATCATGATCATGAGCAGGAGTCGACCACTTTGGGACTGACAGCGGATAAACTGCCGGCCAATCAGCCAGATCAGTCCTCCCAGGAAAACAAGTCCGAAAATCCCAAAACTGACCAGCAGTTCCAGGGCAATATTATGACTGTACCCCCAGCGGAAGAAGGAACCGACGAAGGGCCGGTCACCATATACCCCATACCCCAGGGGAAACTTTTGCTGAATCGCCCGGATGGCAAGATCCCAGATCTTGGTCCGGCCGTTGTCATCCGTAAAGGCGCTGCTCAGCAGCATGTCGAGATTTCTGATGCCCGTGGTAATGGTTCCACCGGTAAATCCTCGCAGCAGATTCCATCCCAGAATCAGCACAGCCATCAGGATTCCTGCCGCTGCGATCCGGACTTTCCAGGTACGATTAAGCCGGAAGAAAAAAACGAAAACCAGGAAGGTACCCACCGGCAGAATCACGCCGCGGGATCCAAACAGAAACGCGATCATCACGCCGGCGATGCCTGCCGCCCATTCGTTTCGCTTCCCGGGTTCCAGCGCACTGCCCAGAAACACCAGGGCGGCGAACATCATCTCATAGCCAAAGGACAGGTTGTACATCAATGTACTGGACTGCTGATCCTCCATAATGTAATAGTTGGCCCAGCTCCCGGTCACAACAAAGAGTCCCAGCTGAAAGAGCAGGTAAACGAAGGATATGCCGGCAGCGATCCGAAGATTCCTGAGCAGATTGTCCGGCCGGCGCACCATCAGTATGACAAAAGCACCGAACAAGCCTTTGCGCACATCGAAAGTCTTGGTAAAAATCCCATAGTTGAAATCCATCATCCATTCCATCGCCTGCTGATTAAACGTCATGGTACCCAATATCAGAACCATCACCAGCAGAACCAGCAGGATAAAGGTGCGGATTCCCTTCAGCGACCGAAGTCGCCAGGCCTCGAGCAGGGTCATGGCGTAAAGCAGCGCCAGGACACCCATTGACAGCAGGATCCCCTTAGTTTCAAGAACAGCGCTGAACAGTGAAGTGAACATCCTCTGACCAAAGAAGTAGATCATCGCCCAGTCTGCCCACTGCAGCTCTTTCAACAGCTGGAGCGCTTTGCCTGCTTGATTGCTAAAATTTAACTGTCCCAAATAATTATTTCTCATAAGATGCTAACAACCTGGCGGGGTCCATCCGCTCAACAATCATGTCCTGGCCTGTGGTATCAGTAATCACAAGGAGGTCATACACTTGCTGCAGCGTCACTGCAGCCGCCTCCAGGGTGGGTGCGGTAAAGAACACCCGGGCGATAATCTGCCCCAGAGTCCCCACCATTTTGTCCGTAATTGAATCTCCCACTGCAGATTTCAAAGTCAAGTCCAGCATCCCGGGCAATGTGCGGATTGCTTCTTCACCGGCAATGGATCCGATGGTTCCGACCCTGCCCAGAATAGTCGCGTTAAAGCCATACCCTTCTGCCGGCTGATCCAGAGCCAGAACCCGGCCTGACGGATTCATCGTTCCGCTCAGAGCGTGATGAATCATCATTTCCAGGGGATTGATCCCCATCATCTGCTCCATGAGCTTGTATTCCTGAGTTCCGGTCAGACGATACCCCAGGTCATAGACCTTCGGAACCCCCTCATGCAGGAAGCACTGGGCAAACAGCATGCCGTTCTTCAGTTCCAGATCGCGGAACAGTCGCATCAGTGCCGGAGCCGTGTGCTGGCGGAATAACTGGTCATCGCTGGCGGGCATGCTGTAAAGCAGTGGCAGCCCGATTTTCGTATCTTTGGTTCCCGACAGAAACCGGTTGGCAGTCCCCGTCAGATAGACCTCCCCATCCACAAACAGGAAAAAGGCGGTCATCTCCCGACGCTGCGTCAGATAAGGCTCGATGATTATTTTCGCCGGGTCCACCAGAAGCTGGAGTTCAGACTGGGCAGCGAGGAACTCCTCATAGTCGGCGATCACCCGAAGGCCATTGCCGCCCGATCCTTCCGCCGGTTTCAGCAGAATTGGAAAATGGGCGAATCGTTCATCGATTTGCCCCGGATCATAGGTTTCCAGCGTGGGAACCTGATATTGATTGAATAATTCCTTGTACTTCGCTTTATTGGTCAGGATCTCGAACTGTTCCCGCGTGCCGTAACAGAACAACCGGTTTCTGCTGCAGATCTCAGCATACGGAATCAGATAGGAATCGGTGAATCCTGTCAAAACCCCGTCGTAATGATGCTCCCGGATCATTCGGTCCAGCTTTTCCTCGTCCAGAATGCTGATATCGAAAGACTCCTCCGCCAGCAGTTTCACCGGGGAACGCTTCACGTCATACCAGTCCGTCACGCCAACCGCAAGATCCAACTTATGGGCTGCATCCAGTATTTCCTTCATGTTTCTGGTTCCGCCAAGCAGCAGTAATTTCTTCTTGTCCATTCATCAGACCTCATTTTCGAGTAATATACATTCGTGTCTTATGCATTCGTGTCATTTAGATCAAGTTACTTACTTCGAGTCTCTTTCTTTGAGTCTCTTACTTCGAGTCTCTTTCTTTGAGTTTCTTACTTCGAGTCTCTTTCTTTGAGTTTCTTACTTCGAGTCTCTTTCTTTGAGTCTCTTACTTCGAACCTATTATTCGAATCATTTTTTTCTAAGTAATTCAGGCCGGCGTACCGTCCGAATTTCATCCAGATCCCCGACCTTTCCCGTTCCCGAAACCACCACATCCTCCTTGCGCACCACTTTTAAAAAGGTCTGCACCAGAATTCGAAGATCATTTCGGAATGTGATGTCACGGACATACGCCAGATCATAGGCCAGTCGATCATCCCAGTTTAAGGTGTTGCGTCCGTTAATCTGGGCCAGCCCCGTGAGACCTGGACGGACCGAGTGACGCAAGGCTTCTTCCTCGCTGTAGTAGGGCAGGTACATCACAGACAGCGGTCTGGGACCGACGAAAGACATGTCGCCCTTTAAAATGCACCACAGCTCCGGCAGTTCATCCAGTGAAGACGCCCGCAGCAGCTTGCCAAAACGGGTCAGCCGCACTTTGTCCGGCAACAGCTGGCCATTGGCATCCCTGGCATCGGACATGCTGCGGAACTTGATGATTTCAAAGATCCGTTCGCCTTTACCCGGCCGGCGCTGACGGAACAGAGCCGGCGACCCAAGCTTGAAACGAACCAGAATCCAGACCACCAGAAGCACCGGGGACAGCAGGAACAGCAGCAAGGCTGAAAGAACGATATCAAACAGTCGTTTAAAGAATAAACTATACATTCAAGCCATTTCCTTTCGTACGGGACAACGAGTCGTTGTTCTGGCGCAGCTGAAACTTCACTTCATCCCGGATGATGTCTTTCAGGCTGAACTTGGCCTGCCAGCCGGTTCGCTCCATGAAATCCAGGCTGTCCAGGGAACTGTTCTCCCCATTTTCCGGAGCCGGAGCCTCGTGAATGGTGACCGTAATTCCCTCTTCGGCGCAGACTTCACCGATGGCTTTTGCGACATGGGTCAGCGGATAACTTTCCATCGAACCCACGTTGTAAGTCTGGTTCCAGAAGGCAGGATCTTCCATGCACTGTGCAATCAGAATCGCATCTGCCACATCCCGGACATGGGTATAGGAAAACAACTTACCATTCAGATTGATTGATATCTCCCCCTTGGTCAGGGCGTTTTGAACTAGCCGGGTGGTAATTCGCTGTGGGAAATTGTTTCCCACCAGGCTGGCTATGCGCAGGTGGACAAAGTCCCACCGGTTTTTCACCGCAAACTCCGAGATCCAGTGTTCCAGATAGTATTTGCCAATGTCATACAAGTTCGTTGGCCATACCAGATCTGAAACTTTGGCCGGTGCGGCGCGATGAACATCATAAAGACTCTGGCTGGATATGTGGATGATCCGGCGGACTCCCAAGGCCTGTGCCGCCTGCAGCAGCCGGACACTAAACTGAATGCTGTCTGTAATCGGCTCCGCTTCATGACTGCGGGCATAGGCCAGATGAAGCAGCGTGAAGCCGTTGAGATCGAGATTTGATTCAAGAAATGCCGTATTCGACAGAATCCTGACCGGTGCCGCGCAGCTTATTTCTTCGAGTTTCCTGACATCCGAGGTCAGCGCGATGACATCATCATCTTCCCCAAACAAGGCCAATAAATTTCTGCCCAGGAACCCGGAAGCTCCTGATATAATTACTTTTCTCATTTTTTTCCCCTGTACTTCGGAAAATAGCTCGATTCCGCCATGCCGCTTAATTCCACCATGTTCTGATATACATTCTCGTCGTGAATCTTTCTTCCGATAAAGAATCCCAGTGGTTCGCTTTTCGTGAACCGCAGCTTGAACTGCAGCAGTGGATCCTCCGGTGAGTTTGACACCCCGCCGCCGTGGTGAACCTTTGTGATTCCGTGTCGGTTGGCCCAGTCAATGGCACCATACCGCAACAGATACGCCGGACTCAGATGCAGAAATTCCCGGTAAGTCCCGGACAGATGAACCTGCATGATCTGGTCGTTAATAAAGTAAATCCCGGAAGCGATGACTTTCCCCTCATACCGGATGCTGACATTGATGATATGATCTCTCAGGTGATCGCAGATGTATTGAAAATATTCCGGAGAGAAATAATAAAAGTCTTCCGCCTCATTGCGATCCATCGTGTCATAGTAGATTTTCGAAAATTCGGTCAGGTCCGTCGGTCCTTCCAGGATCTCGATCTGTGCCCCTGATTTAAGGCCATGCCGTATGATCTTGCGGGCACTCTTGGAAAACTGATCCGTCAGCGGATCCCCCGTCCCATCCAGTTCAGTCACTACGCAGCGGCGAATCTGCTCCGGCTGGTAGTAGTCGCTGAAGGTTTTATGATTCTTCAGAATCGGGTGAAAGCGAATGAATTCAGAGACAATGTTATGCTCCTGGCAATAAGCTTCAAATTCTGAGGCATACTGATCCAGCAACCTGGTCTGATCTCCCCGCAGCTCCGTAATAATCGGCCCCCCGTATCCGTAGGGCGTCGTGATGTCAAAATAATTCTGCTCCGGATCCAATTCTGGCGGGAGATGTCGTTTTAGAAACTGATGTCGGATTACTCCGTCCGGCGTATCAAGTTCGAATACTTTGCAGGTTCCGCCCTCAATCAGCTGACACAGCTTCCCATATTGCTCTTCAAAGTATATATCCTGGAATGACATTAAAATTCCTCCGTCCTTCAACAAAAAAAAGGGACAACGTCGTGGTTAATCCCTTTGATCGATTTCAACAGGCAGCCTCACTCATTCAAAGTCTCAAGGGTGGTTTTCAATCGGCAATCATTCGTATTGATTGCAGGAACTGAGTGGTGGTCAAGATGAACCGACGGTTCATCGTTCGAAACATTAAGGCGTGCCCGGTTTGGTATTCTGTTCTGGGTTTAAAGCTTTCCCGGTGGCCGGATCCACATCCTTAAAGATAAAGGCATGAAGCTCTTCTACGGTTTTTGCCTTGTCATAAAGCAGATGCCAGCTCTTGGCGTTGACTTCAGTGGCCGTTCGTTCGGAAGGGAATCGGGTGCCATGAACCGTCATTTTGGGATCATTTGCTTTCATCGCCAGATCAAAGATCTGGAATTCATTCAGATTAGTTTCCACATGCTGACTCATGTCGGCAATAAACTTCGGCAGTTCGGTTGGATTGACCTGCTTCATTTTGCTGTAAACTGCCATGAGCACCTTACGCTGTCTGGCCGCACGGGCATAGTCCGAATCCAGATAGCGAATCCGGGAAAAAGCCAGCGCCTGGGTTCCATCCAGATTGATGGTCTGATCCTTGAGTTCCAGCAGCGGAACGGAGGTCCGATTGGACTTGTTGATCTGTTCGATGACGATATTGGTATAGCGTGCTTCAGCCTTGGTTACGGCCATCTCCACACCACCCAGGTCGTTTACAATGGTAATCAGATCTCCGAAATCAACCTGAACGTAATCCGTGACATTCATGTCAAAGTTCTGGTTGATCGTCTTCATCAGCAGGCGAATTCCGCCATAGGCATAGGAATGGTTTAATTTGTCCTTGCCGTGCCCGTCAATATTAACATAGGTGTCCCGCATCAGAGACGACATCTTAATGGTTTTATGAATATCATCCACTGACAGGATGATCATGGAATCGGATCGCTGCGGTCTTGTATTATTCACCGAAGAGTCAATCCCCACCAGCAGAATGTTGGCTACCTGATTATTATAGGAATTGATCTTTTCCACGACCTGCGAGTTAACCGCAACTTCTTCCGGGGTAATTTCTTCGCCCTGAATATTCAGCATAATCAGATTCTTGTACTGGAAGCCCATCAGGACTACGACCCCAATAATCAAAAAGAACACGATGGAAATCGCAGCCAGCAGACCCCGTCTGGTTTTCCTGTGAACAGTTATTCGGTCTTCAAATAAATCATCGTTCATACTTTCTCCGCTCATTCCCCATGCCTGGATGTGATTCTAATCATCGGCAGCTGCTGCCTGACCGTCTTCCTCCAGTCCATATGAACCGTATGGTTCACATCTCGTTCCCCGGGGTAATATTCAACTGCGGAAGATCCCCGCATAACGTTTATTTTAACAAGAATCTGCATAATTAACAAACCATCCGGTTCAGAAATAATCAGCTGATGGCTCAAAAACAGAGATAGACAGCTCCCTGAGCCATCTACCTCCATGAAATATCATTTTTTCAAGTCTTAAATCCACTTTCCCAGGTCAGTCCGCTTGATCAGTTTAAATTACGATATCAGACCATACCGCGTCGTCAGATCAAGCTCCTCAGATCAAGCTCCTCAGATCAAACTTCTCAGATCAAACTTCTCAGATCAAACTTCTCAGATCAAACTTCTCAGATCAAACTTCTCAGATCAAACCGCTTCGTCAGAGTAAGCCCTTCCTTCAGAGTATCCTGAGTATCCGGTGGATCCTGCCTTTCTGGTGGATCCTGACGGAACTCTAATCGCGCTTGTAGGCTTCGACAATTTCCCCATAATAGATGTTGTGGTAGTCTCCATCGCGATAAGATGTGCGCAGGACTTCGTCTGCCAGAATATCCGGATCGATCTTGTGCTTGTAGATAATGCGGCATTCATAGACGATGTCAGACTCCAGGACCGTGCTGGTATCGACACTTTTTGCCTTGGCCCGGGTAATAATGCCCTGCTCAAACTTGTCAATCTCGCGGCCTGAACGAGTGCCGGCAAATGCCAGTTTGTCCTTCGTGCTGGACTGGGTGGGAATGGATACCGTAAACTCCTTTGCGTTTTCAATGAGTTCAAAGGTATAGCGCGATTTGCGCACGAGAACCGTAAAAATGGGTCGACCCCATTCAAAGCCGATGTTGCCCCACGAGATGGTCATGACGTTTTCCCGTCCGTCTTTATCTTTCACAGTCAGGAATGCGCCCTGCCGGTGCAGGTATTTTAAACTGCGATCCAGGTATTTCATAAATTCGATAGCCATAAGTGACCTCCGCTGTCATCAGTAAGTTATTGGTACACAATACAAACTATTGTATCATATTCCTTCTTATCCTAACATTTCCGAATCACGGATAGGGCATCTTGTCCAAATATAAACAAAAGGTTTCAAAAAGCTTCATAATTGAAAAACGGGCTGCCAGGCAGCCCGTTTTTTTGTTGGTCCTTGATTGTCGATCATCGGGTCGTTTGAAGACCGATGACTGTGGTTCTTACAGGCTCTTCAGCAGTTCCTTCATGAACTCCCAGGTCCGCTCCACGGATTTGATGGAGAGGTGCTCGTTGGGCGTATGGACATCGGCCATATCCGGTCCGAAGCTGATCATTTCGGTATTCGGCAGCTTCTGCTTGAGCAGACCGCACTCGAGTCCGGCATGGATCGCCATGATTTCGCCGGCCTTGCCCGTGACTTTTTCATACACGGAGAGGCAGGTGTCCTTCAACTGCGAATTGGGCTCGTATTCCCACTCCGGATAATCGGAGAACGCTTCGGCTTTGGCACCCATGGCTTTCGCCAGGGTTTCCACCTTCTGTGTAACCTGCTTCTTGCGGGTGGGTGAGGAACTGCGGATGGCATGGGTGATGATCACCTGGTCATCCTTCATTTCCAGAACCCCGGAGTTCAGGGATGATTCCACCATGTTTTCCATGGTCTTCATCATGCTCTGCACGCCATCGGGCATGATCACCAGGTAGTCAACGATGGCCTGAGAGGTGGTCTCGTCCATCAGGCGGCTGACCTCGACTTCCCGGATTTCGCACTGAATCGGATCCTCCTGGAACTCACGGCCGAAAACATCCAGGCAGAAGGACTTGACCGCTGCCATGTCCAGATTCTGAGCCGTGAAGACGGCTCTGGCATCCCGCGGAATCGCGTTGTGCTTGGCTCCGCCGGAAATTTCCGACAGCGTCAGGCTGCCGATTTCCTTCAGTGCCCGGCCCAGCAGCTGAACGGCATTGCCCCGCTGCTTAATGATCTCCATGCCGGAGTGACCGCCCAGCAGACCGAAAATGCGCAGCTCATAGCCTGTTTCCTTCACTTCCCGGAAGGTCGGGCTGAACGTAACCTTGGTCACATTGCCGCCGGCGCAGCTGACAAAGAAAATGCCCTCTTCCTCGGAGTCAATGTTCAAAAGACGAGTGCCGGCCAGGTGCGCCGGATCCACTGCGGCCGCTCCGTCCATTCCGACTTCCTCATTGGTGGTGACCAGAAGCTCAATGGGCGGGTGTTCCAGATCATCCGAATCAAGCACCGCCATGCCCATGGCAACGGCAATGCCGTTGTCACCGCCCAGCGTCGTGTCCGTGGCATAGAGATGCTCGTCGATGACCCGCAGCTGAATCGGATCGGTTTCAAAATTATGAGCAGACTCCGCCGTCTTTTCACCCACCATATCCATGTGACCCTGGATGATGACCGGTGCCTTATCCTCGTACCCCTTGGTGCCGGGCTTCTTGATGATGACATTGAGCGCTTCATCCTGGATGGTTTCCAGTCCCCGCTCCTTGCCGAAGGCAACCAGCCAGTCGCTGATGGCTTTCTCATTGCCGGACGTCCGCGGAATCTTGGACATTTCCTCAAAGAAATGGAATACTTTTTCAGGTTTCAAATTTAAACTCATAAAGTTCCTCCTTGGTTTTCGTTTTCACATTCAATTATACTCTTTTCTTTTCACCAGCCCGTGAATAGACCGTGAAAGGATTGCAACATCCAGTCCACTTTTTTACAAAAGCTGTACAGGGATCCCGCCCCGTCTGACCATTCGCAAATCAGGGACGCGATTCCTTGCAGATGTGCCAATTTTCTATGATACAGCCCATTTTTTTCATTCCTCTTCCCTGCATCCCGTCAATTGACGGGCCAGATCCTGCCCGCAGGGAACCGGATCCGGCGTCTTGATAATCTTCAGGGTCCGGAGTGATCCGGTATCAGTGCATGGCAGACGACTGGTGAGCTTGGTTATAATCATCCTGCCTGCAGTATTATGCCTGCAGTATTATGCCTGCTCTTTCTCGCCCTGGCTTGCCAGGTCCTGCTTCAGCAGCTGTGCCAGGGCATGCCAGGCCAGCACGGCACATTTGACCCGGGCGGGGATGTTCTGGATGTTCTTCAGGATATAGGCATCCCCCAGTTCTTCCAGCTCCGCCTCGGGAATCGGCTCCCGCTTGATCATGCCGATGAAGCGCTGGGCGGCTTCCAGTCCCTCCTGGACGGTCCGCCCCTTCACCAGATCCGCCATCATGGAGGCGGACGCCTGGCTGATGGCGCAGCCGGCTCCGGTGTAAGCCAGATCCTCGATCCGGCCGGCCCGCAGGATCGCCTCCACCGTAATCTCATCGCCGCAACTGGGATTATGGCCATGCTCGGCATGGGTGGCACCTTCAATATGCCGCTTGTTCTCGCGATTCTGGTTATGCTCCAGAATCAGCTCCGTATACAGTTCATTCAGTTCCAAGACCCATCAGCCTCCTGATTCGTTTCAGTTCCCGCACCAGCCGGTCGCAGTCCTCTCTGGTGTTGTAGAACCAGAACGACACGCGGGTGGTGGCGGTGGTGTTGCAGTACCGCGCCAGCGGTTGGGCACAGTGGTGACCCGCCCGCACACAGATCCCCTTGCTGTCCAGGATGTGCGCCACATCATGAGCATGGACGCCATCCAGGGTAAAGGTCACGATGCCGGCCCGGTTCTTCGGGCTGCTGCCGCCGATAACGCGCACCTGCGGAATCTGAGCCAGCTGCGCCAGCAGGTATTGGGTCAGGTCGGCATCAATGGCTCCGATCCGGTCATAACCCACTTCCTTGAGATAATCAATGGCCGCCCCCAGGCTGATGACAGCCTCCGACAGCGGGGTGCCGGCTTCAAATTTATATGGCAGCGTATTGTAGGTCGTCCGCTGTTCCTCGACATACTCGATCATGTCGCCGCCCAGCAGGAAGGGCTCCATGCCCTCCAGGACCGACTCCCGGCCGTACAGCACGCCGGCTCCGGTCAGAGACATGATCTTATGGCCGGTAAACGTATAGAAGTCCACATCCAGCTCCCGGACATCCACGGCCAGGTGCGGCACCGCCTGCGAACCATCCACCAGGATGACCGCCCCGACGGCATGGGCCGCCCGGGCCAGGGCTGCCACGTCGTTGATGTGTCCGGTGACATTGGACACATGGGTCACCGCGACCATTTTCGTCCGCTGGGAAATCTTCGCCAGTTCAGCCTCGGGCAGCGACCCGTCCTCATCAATATACAGGTAGACCAGTCTGGCCCCCGTGCGCTGAGCGGCCCGCTGCCAGGGCACCAGATTGGCGTGATGCTCGGCAATGGAGATGACAATCTCATCCCCGGGCTGCAGCGTCGCCTCGGCATAGCTGCGAGCCACCAGGTTCAGCGCCTCCGTGGAGTTTTTGACAAAGATGATCTCCGAGGTAGACCGGGCACCGAGAAAGGCGCGGACCTTCTCCCGCACCCCCTCAAAGCGGGCAGTGGCTTCCTGGGAGAGCCGGTAGGCCCCCCGGTGCGGATTGGCATAGGTGGTCTCCAGATAGTCCGTGACGGCGGCAATGACCTGGCGCGGCTTCTGAGCCGTTGCGCCCGAATCCAGATAAGTCAGGGTCTGGCCGTAGTATGGGGTTTGGAAAATGGGAAAGTCATCCTTCCAGTTCAAGAATTCACCTTCTTCATCATCATCGCAATGCGGTCCAGGATCCGCTCCCGGAGCGCTTCATCCGGCATTTGGTCGATGATCGGACGGAACGCCGACTCCACGATGATGCGCTTGCTTTCCTCATGGGAGAAGCCGCGGCTCATCAGATAGAACAGCTTGTCCTCGTCGATCTGCCCGGCCGAGGCGGCATGGTTGCCGATGACATCATCCTCGCCGCACAGCAGCAGCGGGATGGCAAAGGACTTGACGTCCTTGTTGAGCAGCATCACCGTCTCCACCTCGCCGCCCTCCGACTGGGCCGAACCCCGCTTGAAGTCCAGCGTGCCCCGGAAATACTTGCGTGCCCGGTCCGTCAGCGCGCCCCGGATCTCCATGTCGCAGCGGGACTTTCGGCCCCAGTGCGACATCTGGTGCGACAGGTCGATGATGCGGCTTTCATGGCCGACATAGATGCTCTTCAGATGCCCCTGGGACTCATCGCCTGCCAGATCCGTCAGGTAATGGACAATGGTTTCCCGGGCGCCCAGCTCAATGCTGTAGTAGTTGACCGTGCCCCCCTCGGCCACTTTGGCATAGCGCTGCTCAATGTGGCGCGCCCCCGTGGGCAGATGATTGATCTTATAGAGATTCAGCACCCCGCCCGGGGCCACCCGGATCAGGTTCAGGACGCTGGCCAGGGTGGCCGCCTCATCGCCGACGTACTCCATCAGCACATTCAGCGACTCATTGGCCCGTACCTCGATGACGTTAAGCTCCAGCAGGGAATGCTCCGCGCCGGACAGGTCATAGTGGAACCGGACCATCTCCCCCGCCGCCGAGGACTGGATATAGTGGGTTACGCTCGCCTCGTTCACAATCCGGGCCAGCTCCGCTTCATTGGTCCCCGGATAGGAACCCAGCCAGTCCTCTATATGGATCTCTTCAAAGGGCCGGAGCAGCTCCTGACCGCTCACCACATGGGCACGGCTGTAGACCGCCCCATCCGGCTCCACCTCCGCCAGGCGCAGGTCATTGGCCCGGACCCAGCGGAAGGTGATCACCGGCAGTTCATTGTATTTCAGTTTTTTTGCTTCCATAAAGTCCTCCTAACCAATGGTTCCTTCCAGCTCCAGCGCAATGAGATTGTTCATCTCCACCGCGTACTCCAGAGGCAGCTCCTTGCTGATGGGCTCCACAAAGCCTCGGACAATCATGGCCTTGGCCTCCTCCTCCGAGATGCCGCGGCTCATCAGATAGAAGATGGCCTCATCCGAGATCCGGCCGATCTTGGCTTCGTGCCCCAGATCCACGTCATCGTTCTGAATGTCAATGACCGGAATCGTATCCGAGCGCGACTGGTTGTCCAGCATCAGCGACTCGCAGGTGACGGTGGACTTGCTGCCGTGGGCATTGGCGTTGATCTTGAGCAGTCCCCGGTACAAAGCGTGTCCGCCCGACTTGGAAATGGACTTGGATACCACATTGGAGGTGGTGTTGGGCGCGGCGTGGACCACCTTGGAGCCCGTATCCAGCACCTGGCCATGACTGGCGAAGGTGATGCCGGTGAACTCACATCGGGCGCCCTCGCCCTTGAGGATCGACATGGGATAGAGCATGGAAATCTTCGAGCCGAAGGATCCGGAGACCCACTCAATGGTCCCGTTCTTTTCCACCGAGGACCGCTTGGTGTTCAGATTGAACATGTTCTTGGACCAGTTTTCGATGGTGGAGTAGCGCAGCGTCGCGTCTTCCTTAACGAAGAGCTCGACGCAGCCGGCATGCAGATTGTTGACGTTGTACTTGGGCGCGCTGCAACCTTCGATGAAGTGCAGCTTCGCGCCTTTTTCCACGATGATCAGCGTGTGTTCAAACTGGCCTGCCCCCGGTGCGTTCAGCCGGAAATAGGACTGCAGCGGAATGTCAACCTGCACCCCTTCGGGCACATAGACAAAAGAGCCGCCGGACCAGACCGCCCCGTGCAGCGCCGCAAACTTATGGTCATTGGGGGGCACCAGGGTCATGAAATACTGCTTCACAATCGCTTCATGCTCCTTCAGGGCTGTTTCGATGTCCATGTAGAGCACGCCCTGACGCACCAGTTCCTCCTTCATCGAGTGATAGACCACTTCCGAGTCGTACTGCGCGCCCACTCCGGCCAGAGACTTGCGCTCCGCCTCCGGAATGCCCAGCCGTTCAAAGGTCGTCTTAATGTCCTCCGGGACATCATCCCAGCTGTGCTGCTGGCCGATCTCGGGCTTGACATAGTGCACGATATCCTCGATGTCCAGCTCCGACAGATCCGGTCCCCAGGTCGGTGCATCGATCTTGTAGAAGTGCTCCAGGGACTTGAGCCGGAACTGCAGCATCCACTCCGGTTCGTTCTTGCGGGCGGAGATATCCCGGATGATCTCCGGCGTCAGTCCCGCCTCCGATTTATATTTGTACTTGAATTCGTTCTTAATGTCATAGATGCCGCGGTCGAGGTCATCTACATAAGTTTTATTTCTTTTTTCCATTCCGTCTCCTCCTCTTCCGGCTTGTAGCGGCTGAAACCGTCCCGTTCGATCACTTCCACCAGTTCCGGTCCGCCGGTCTCGACGATGCGGCCGTCCACCAGGATGTGGACAAAATCGGGCTTCAGGTTGTTCAGAATCTTATTGTGATGGGTGATGACCAGAATGGCGTTGTCCTCCCGGAAGAACTTGCCGACGCCTTCTGACACGATCTTGACCGCGTCTACGTCCAGTCCGGAGTCCGTCTCATCCAGAATAGCCAGCTTCGGCTCCAGGATGGACATCTGCAAAATTTCATTCTTCTTCTTCTCACCGCCCGAGAAGCCGTCATTAAGATAGCGGCCGGCATAGGACGCATCCATGCCCAGTTCGTCCATCTTCTCCTTCAAGAGCTTGCGGAAAGCCAGGGCTTTCTGCGGCTCACCGCTGACGGTGCCCTTGGCGGTCCGCAGGAAGTTCTCCACGGTGATACCCTGGATTTCCAGCGGCGACTGGAAGCTCATGAAGATCCCGCGCCGAGCCCGTTCATCCACGGCTTCCTCGGTGATCTCCTCCCCGTCAAACCAGATCGATCCCTCCGTCACCTCATACCTGGGGTTCCCCATGATCGAGTTGGCCAGCGTCGACTTGCCGGCTCCGTTGGGCCCCATGACCACATGGATCTCTCCCCGGTTGATGGTAAGATTCAGACCTTTTAATATCGCTTTATCCTCGACTTGCGTTTTGAGGTTTTCAATTTTCAATAATTCTGACATAGTCTCTCCTTCTGATATTGATTATCATTTATCCATCTCTTATTGTAATTTCTTCTTCCCTCATAGTCAACCAAAGTACTCGGGATTCAGCAGAGTTCATAGTGTATTCATCATTGTCCCCCATCCCTTTCGCCAAATCAGCCCCCGACACTGTATTTTCCTGCTTCATCCGCGACCAGGAAGCCCCCCATCTTAGTGTAAAGTTACTGTAGGTCGAAAATGAAAGAGAATAAGCCCAAGTGCTAGAATGTTAGTAACAACCAAAAACAAACTACACGAAAGGACTTATTCTCATGCCTATCTTAACAGATTTCAACTCAATGTTCACCACTCTCAGACAAGGTTTTGATTCAAGAATGGCAAGCGGTACTCTCACCATGGATCAAGTGGTACAGGAGACTCACGAGCTGACGGATCGGATTGCCCGTGAGCAGATCCAGGATTATGTTCAGGTACTCGATGAGCGCCTGAGGAACTCACAGTTACGGAAAAAAGACTACACCATCGAACGGCGCTATCAAACAAAAACCATCGCTACTACAGCCGGACCTGTGGTCTTTGGCCGGACGTACTTTCGGGATAAAAAGACCAATCACCATGTGTGTCTGGTGGATCGTCTTCTGGGCCTTGAGCCCCATCAGAGAATCAGCCGGGAACTAGCCTCGTGTCTTCTCTCCAGTGCTAAAGATATTTCTTACCAGGGGACGGTGGAGCGCTATGCAAGCAGCGGAATTACCAGCCGCACTACGGTAATGAATCTGGTCCATCGACTGGGGAACATTGAGTCTTCTGAGGGACCCCTGCCTCAGAAAAAAGTGGCATCTCGGATCTATATTGAGGCCGATGAGGATCATGTAGCTATGCAGGACGGTTCCAATCAGCAGATGCGGCTGATCTACGTCCATGAGGGGCAGCAGAGTGTCGGGAAGAGACGCAAGGCCTTAATGGGTGTACGTCGATTTGCAGGCTTCTACAAGGGCAACTCGGATGAACTGTGGTACGAAGTGTTCGATTACCTGAACTCGGCTTATGAAGTGGATAAGATCGAGGAAATCTCCTTATCAGGGGATGGGGCGTCCTGGATCAAGATGGGTGCCCAGATTCTGCCTCGATGCAAGCTCTATCTGGATAAGTTCCACCTGGAAAAGGCCCTGCGCCAGGCGGCAACGCCGATTGATTCCTACAAAGGGACAAAGGATGAATATTACTGGTACCTCAAAGACGCCATCAGCATGGACTCCCTTGAGGACATCAACACATTCTTCGAATCAGCGGCGGGATTGCCGCTTAAAAAGACCCAGGAAAAGAAGTTAGGCGAGATGAAAACCTATCTTGTGTCCAACTGGGAATCGATCCAGAACGCGGCCAAGTCGGGCTATCAGGGCTGCAGTGCGGAAGGGCATGTCAGTCATGTGCTTTCCTCACGGTTATCTTCACGCCCGATGGGGTGGAGCACAGTAGGTGCTGAGAATATAGCGCGCATGCGAGTTTTCGTGCTCAATGGCGGGGATCTCATGGGCTACTTCGCTGCCAAAGAGAAAGAAAAGAAGAAGGAAGCCCGACTTGTGAGGCTGGAAAAACGGATCGTGAAGAAGAGCCGGGTCTACCCAGTAAAACAAGGTTCAATCAGCTATGCAACGCCTCATTTTGGGTGGTATAAATCGTAAAACCCGGGCTACTTGGAATCCGCACGGCAGGCCTATTCAATTTTTGAACCGAAAGTAAGTTGACACTATCGCCCCCCATGGAGAAGCTTCCCGTTCAGACTGTGATATCATGAAATCAAGACGCTGAGAAAACGAAACAGTCGAATCCCTTTCCCGATCCAAACCAATGCGAGGCAGTCGAGGTAGTTATGAAACAACAGCCCACAGAATCAAACAGAAATCATCCAGTCCCACATCCGGAACCGGTCCAGATGCTCAACGCAACTCAGCTGAAAACCCTGGCCCTGATCGCGATGCTGATTGACCATATTGCCTGGGCCTTTGTGCCCACCCAGTCCGTCCAGGGGCAGATCATGCACGCCATCGGGCGGCTCACCTTCCCCATCATGGCGTTCTTTCTCGTTGAGGGCTATTTCCACACCCGGCATTTCTGGTGCTATCTGGGACGAATGGCGGGATTTGCGCTGGCCTCCCACTTCGCCTTCCAGTATTTTCAGTTCGGCCGGATTCCTCTCCTTTCTCCCCAGCCTCAGGACACTTTCCTGACCTTCACCCAGACCGGCATTCTGTATCCCTTTACCCTGGGTCTGCTCGCCCTCTACCTGATGCTCAACTGGAAGGGGTCCGACCTGGTGAAATACAGTCTGATCCTGATCCTGATCCTGCTGGCCACCCCCGGTGACTATATGTTCTTCGGACCGGTGCTCATCCTCCTGTTCGGCCATTACTACCCGGATCGGACCGCCCAGCTCCGCAACGGATTTCTCATCATCGGCTTTCTCGTCATCATGACCCTGCAGGTGGACTGGCAGGAGAGCTTCTTCATGATCGCCACCTTCCTTCCCCTTCTTCTGCTCCGCTACTACAACGGCAGTCAGGGCGCAGCCCGCCACCCTCTGATCAAGTACGGCTTCTACCTGTTCTATCCGCTGCACCTCTTCATCCTGGGGTATCTGCGTTATGCCGTCTTCCAGCTCCCACCCCTGGCCCAGTTCTGATCCCATGGAGACGCCGGCATCCGCCTGAGCCATCCGCCTGAGCCATCCGAAGCTCCGCCCGCAACCGTCCATTGAATGACGGTTGCGGGCGGAGCTTTCCTCTTGCAAACCAGAAACCAAGTGGAACCTGCCGGCAGGGTCCTGTCTCCAGATCCGCAACTGCGCAGGCATTCAACACAAAAATCCATTGGCTTTCAAAGGAAAACAGCTTTCATTTCAGGGGTGTCCGGCTGAATTTTCAATGATGAAAAAACCTTCGAGAAGCGTTGCTGAATCGGTACTAAAATTGCGTTATTTTTGAATCAGTTACTAAAATATTGTTGTAGTCCAGTCTGTTTTTATCAGTTTTATCATTGTGATTTTGTTCGATTGTACTCATTCGATTAACCGTTTACACTGGTTTTGAACACCATTTTCTATTGACAGGAGGTATTATTTTGAAACGAAGAATCAGCCTTGCTCTGGCACTTATCTTCTCTCTTGGTCTGACTGGGTTCACGCCGGTCCGGGCCGGCGCGGAGCGTCTGGATTCAGCGATTCCACTGGAAGCCCTGAAAGCTGCGCTGGAGGATCGGACCTCATCCAGGGAATCCATTGAGCGGAATCAGCAGCCCCAGGAGGACCTGGACAAAATGGTCCGCGTCGTGGTTGAGCTGACGGGCGACTCCGTCATCGAAACGGCCACCAAGTCCAACAAAAAGGTCAAGGATCTTGGCGCGGCCAAAGTCAGATCCCTGGAAAAAACCATTAGGGGACAGCAGGCCAACGTGAAAAACCTGCTGAACGCTTCTGTCAAAACAACGGACAAGGTTCCCGGCGAAAAAGCCGCCGGCACCTCCCTGACCATCGCCATGAACGGCTTCTCCACCTACATGCGCCTGGGTGATCTGGAAAAAGCCAGCCAGGTACCCGGTGTCTCCCGCGTTCTTATTGCCAATGAATACGAACGTCCCGACATGGATACGTCCGTCCATCAGATTGCCGCCCCCACCGTCTGGACCGAATATGACCGGCGCGGCGAAGGCACTGTCGTTGCCATCATCGACTCCGGCATCGACCCGTCGCATCAGGACTTTGTGCTGAGCGCTGCCACTGATCCGGCTCTGACCGAATCCCTGGTCAATGCCAAAAGACTCGACGGCCGCTACTACACGGAGAAAGTACCCTATGCCTACAACTACTACGATCTGAATCAGCAGGTCATCGACCGCTCCACCGACGGACAGCACGGCATGCACGTGGCCGGCACGGTGGCGGCCAACGGGCTGATTAAGGGTGTAGCCCCGGAAGCCCAGCTTCTGGGCATGAAAGTCTTCTCCGATGACATCAAGTACGCCACAACCTTCTCCGACATCTACCTGAAGGCGATTGATGACTCCATCGCCCTGGGCGCCGATGCCATCAACATGTCCCTGGGCTCCCCGGCCGGATTCTATGTCTCCGAATCCATGGAAGACATCGCCATCAACCACGCCAGAGACAACGGCGTCACCGTGGCCATCTCCGCCGGCAACGAACGCAACACCATGAACGGTGCGGCCAATTTTGCCGATTACCTGGGCATCGGATATGCCAGAAACCAGGCCAAGAACCCGGATAACGGCGTCGTCGGAAGCCCCTCGGTGAACTCCGGTTCCCTGTCTGTTGCTTCCTTTGAAAACATTGGCTACAAAGCCAACACTATTACCTGGACCATCGACAGCGTGGAAAAGACGGCCGAAATGCTGCCAGCCACTGGTTCTCCCCTGCCCTGGGAAGTTTTCACCAGCCCCGTGGAACTGGTCTATGCCGGTCTCGGCTCTCCGGCAGACTTTGAGGGCAAGGACCTTACCGGCAAGGTGGCTCTAATCATGCGCGGAAACTTGAACTTCAAAGTGAAGCTGGAGAATGCCGTCGCAGCCGGCGCAGCCGGCGTCATCATTTACAACAACGCCGCGGGCGGCGACGCTATGGTCAGCATGGCCGACGGCGATAAAGCCACCGTGCCCTATGTCTTCATCGGTTACACAGCGGGCAACGCCATGGCTTCCGCTCTGCAGGGCGGTCAGACGGTCAGCGTCGTCTTCAACGAGGACGTCAAGTCCTTCGTCAATCCCAGCGGCGGACTCCTGTCCAGCTTCTCCTCCTGGGGCTCCACCCCCAACCTGAAGCTGAAGCCGGAAGTTTCAGCCCCTGGCGGCATGATCTACTCGACTCAGAACAGCAATGGCTACACCTCCATGTCCGGCACCTCCATGGCAGCCCCCCACGTATCAGGCGGAGCCGCTCTGGTTGCCCAGCGCATCGAGGAGGATGCCCTGTTTGACGGCGTGACCTCCCTGAAGGATCAGTCCGCGCTGGCTAAAACGCTGCTCATGAACACAGCGATTCCCCAGAAGGACCGGGCGGGTCTCTACTATGACACCAGACAGCAGGGTGCCGGCATGATGAACCTGGCTAACGCCATGGAAACCACCGTCACGGCAACCAACCGCCTGACCGGTGAGCCCAAAGTCGAACTGGGCGCATTCCGCACCCGTAATTTCAAGGTGGAAGTCACCCTGAGAAACTACAGCGACCAGGCCAAAGTCTTCCAGCCGGAAACCATCCTGCTGACCGACGATTACGGCTCCGACGGTGCAGGTCACTTCCTGTCCATGGAACGGACCCAGAATGTCCCACACAGCGTTTCCTCCCTGGCCCCCGTCACGGTTCCGGCCAACGGCTCCAAAACCGTCAAGCTGACCATCAACTTTGACGAAGGCGTGGGCAAGGATCCCACCAGCACCCTGACCTGGAACCAGTATCTGGGCGGCTATGTTCGCTTTGTATCCCAGGACGGCAAAAACACCGACCTGACGGTTCCGGTGCTCGGCTTCTACGGCGACTGGGAAGAACCCGGCGTCCTGGATGAGTGGGTATGGAACCTGGATGATTCTGATCCGACCAATGATCCTGAGTTCCAGCTGACCTCTCTGGTCAATGCCACTGAGACGGACCTCTACTTCCTCAACCACAACGCGCCGATCTGGATCAATCCGGAAAGCGACTCCCCGTTCCGCGAAGTCTACGGCACCGACACCGTCGGCCTGTTAGGCACGATGCTGCGCAACGCTGAAGAAATCAACTTCCGGGTCACCGACGCCAAGGGCACCCTCCTGCGCAATGTGGGACAGTCCCAGTACCTGCGCAAGATCTACCGGATGTCCCAGGGCGCAGCCCCCTACCGGTACTTCACCGACAGTGAATGGGACGGAACCGTTGCCGGACGTGATTTCAACGAAGGCGAAACCGTCTATTATGAAATCGCCATCCGCCGGACGCTGACCTCCCCCGTTGACCGCTACCGCTTCCCGGTACGGTTCGACAATCTGGGACCCGTCGTCCAGAGCCTGTCCTACGATCCGGTGAACGGAACCATTGAACTGGACGCTGCCGATGCCGGTTCCGGCGTCGCCGGAGTCCTGGTCTACTCCAGCGACTTCTCCCAGTCCCTGGATGTACCCTCCGACGGATCCGGCCACTTCTCCATCGACGTGTCCAGCCTGAAAAAGGAAAACCCATCCATGGTCTATGTCATTCCCTATGACTGGCTGATGAACCTGACCTATACCGGTCTGATGATCGGCGGCAGCGGCATCGCCGACCTGTCCATCGAAGCAGCTCCGGCCAGCCAGACAGTTCTGGAAGGCACAGCCATCGCACCCATCACCGCAAGCTATGAGGAAACGCTGGCAGATCTGACCACCTCGGAACTGCCCCTGGATCTGATCCTCACCGATGCCACCGTCAGCGGCACCATCGCTGATGCTGACTGGGCGGACGGAGTCTACGAAAAGAACCTGACCATCACGTTCACCGCCACCGACAAGCTCGTTCCGGAGAACAAGGTCTCAGCCCAAGCCGCCATCAAAGTCCGACGCGATGATGACAAAAACGGTGTCTGGGATAAACAAGAGCTGCCGGAGCCCCCGGTACGGCCCGATGATGCCTACGGCAAACCCGAGATCGTCCTGGATACCCCGGATCTGCTCATGGTCTATGGCAGTCCCGTTCCCTTCAGCGGCAAAGTTTACGGCTGGGATGACATCACCCGCGTCACCTATACGCTCAATGGCAAGGAATTGGACCTGAACCTCATCAAGCATGAGAAATCCAGCGTACTCCTTGACGGATCCGAAGTCTTCTTCGGAACCTGGTGGGAAATCAGTGATTCGGTTAAACTGACCGATGACTACTACGAGCTGCCCATTACCATGTACAACGAAGCCGGCGAATCCTTCAGCGTCGTACGCCGCTTCTGGGTGGATACCACCGCTCCGGCCATCGAAGTCAGCGCCACGGTCACATCCGCCAACAAAGCTCAGATTACCCTGACCGCCACCGATAACCTGTTCTACCTGGAACTCTATCAGGCAGACTCCCTCCTGGAAAGGAAGACCCTGGAAGATCTGGGCTTCGGTTCCAAGAATGTCACCATTGAGAAGACCCTCCAGGTCAGTCTGAACAAAGGCGAGAATGTCTTCACCTTCATCGCTCTGGATTCAGCCGGCAACCGCACCGTCAAGACGATTACCGTCATCGGCGGCAAGAAGTAATCTACGGTCAGACAACTGCATAAACTGAACCGTCAAAAAGGCTGCCAGTCTCTCCCGGGGCTGGCAGCCTCACTCTGTTCAAAAACACTCTTACATCCCTACTCTTACATCCCTACTCTCACTTCACCACACTCTGCTCCCCTCACTTAAATATAGTTCACTCTTTTATTCCGGCGGATCCACAAGGTCGATATGGTTGACTGACCCCATAACAAGAAATTCAAGTTATTGAACATCAAACCAATGACAATTAAATGATTGATAATCAATGAAATTCAAATTAATACGAACGACAGCATCCAAATGAAATTTAATGGAGGGTGGATACAAATAATATTATATTTTTCGAAACGTGTTCACATAATTTGATATAATAATTATGATCAAGAAAACATGTCATACCAAGAATAAAATTGGGGGATACGGATATGAACTTTTTACGGCAAATTGAAGAAATTGATCAACTGGTAGATGCAAAAAAGGAAGAGGAATACCGAAAAACATTGTTCGATTCTTCAGCCTCAAGTGCCGGTCTGGGATTTGCGGCGTCGTATATGATCAATGGCCAGCCGTTCAGCATCATCGGAAGCGACGGAAATTATCTGGTGAACGGGCAGCCCCTCACCATTACGGGTGGAGTATTGTAAGTGGAAAAATCAAATTCGAATCATTACCCGACGGACGTGGCTGCCTACAGCATCCTGGCTGTGCGCGCTCTGGTCGGAACCGAGGATTTTCTTCAGATTGCCTTTACCGATGATTCTTCAACCCATCCTGTTCCTGATTTCACAGAAGAGTCACTGCAATTACTCCATCAGGGAAAAATACTGTCCGAAAATCAAAGCATCGCTCTGTTTTCCTATCTTTATCTTTACGTCCGCTTAACCGGGAAGGAGCAGTATCAGGCGAATCTGACCAGTTTAAAGCAAACGCTGCATATTTCAGAAGGGGTTGAAAGGAATCTTGAGTTTCTTATCACCGACGAGCGCGTTGAATACATTTTAAACGACTATAAAAAGCGCAGGAAGTCCCTGGCTGAACTGTTTATCTCAACAGAAGACTATATTTCAGACATGATTACAGACGTTGTAACCGCCCCGATTCAACAGGAGAAAAGCATCCTGACCGGTCTGCAATCCAGTGAATATGAGCATCCGACCGATCGAATCGCACTTGAAAAGCTTCGCCTAAACAAGACACTCGAGCTGCTGATCAAGTGGTATTCGGAATACAACATGGAGCGTTTGCTAACCGTTCAGTATACCGGTTCAAATGTTCTGGTAACCGAGAAAAACCTTCCTTACCTCCATGCTGCGCTGACGAAGGTGTGCCAGATCCTCGATGTAGATCCCATCCCGCCGCTGTACTTGGAGCAGGGTTTTATCAGTGCCCAAACCATTGGCTCCAGCCATCCCATCGTATGCATTTCCTCCGCTTGCCTTAGCCTGCTCAGTTATGACGAGCTCCTATTTATCCTCGGCCACGAGGTCGGCCACATCAAAAGCCAGCACGTGCTCTACCACTCGCTGGGAAACCTGATGCCGTATGTCGGCGAGGTCATTGGCTCACTGACCTTCGGAGTCGGAGAGCTTGTATCCAGTGGACTGGTCCTTGCTCTGTACAACTGGTACCGCAAGTCAGAATTCACCGCTGACCGGGCCGGGCTGCTTGCCTGTCAGAACCCCGATGCCGCCATTTCTGTCATGACCAAGTTGGCTGGCTTCCCCCCGAAGTATTACGGAGCGATTAATACGGAAGACTTTCTAAATCAGGCCGTCGATTTTGAGAATCTCGACAACAGTAAATTCAACAAGGTGATGAAAATCTTAAGCGCGATGTATCAGAACCACCCGTGGACGGTCATCCGGGCACAGGAATTGAATCAATGGGTATTACAGGGCAATTATAATAAAACCCTTGCCCGACTGACTGCTCAGCTTATACCGGCTGGAGTTTCCAGCGCGCAAGGCAGCAAAAATACCTGCTATTGCACCCAGTGCGGCAATGAACTGGATCGCGACGCAAAGTTCTGCTCTCATTGCGGATCACCCAATAAAAAACAATGATGAAGGAGTAACTCATATGCCATACTGTACAAACTGCGGGACCTCACTCAACCAGACGGACAAATTCTGCGCTGCCTGCGGATCAGAAAACACCATCAGAATCACTCAATCGGAGGGCTATGCCACCCAAGGGTCAGGTTATGACAAGATTTCGCCCGAGTCCAATTCATTCCAGGCGAATTCATATCAAAGTCCCTTGCCAGCCTATTATATGGAGGAATTTGAAAAAATCCGGCAATCCAGTGAAACCTATAAGGGAAAATTCAACTTCGCCGCTTTTTTATGGGGACCCTTCTGGGCTTTTTACCGGGGCCTTATTCTGCCAGCCATTATTGCCCTTGTCATCAGTTTATTAACCGCCGGATTAGGAGCGGTAGTCTATTGGTTTATCTTCGGGGTGCGCGGGAATTGGATGGTGTATAATTTGCACACTAAGAACAAACAGCTGCCGTTTTAAGTAAATAACGACTGCACAGCTCAGCAATAATAACCGGCACATGTTCGAATTCTGAACGAAACACCCTCCCTGACGCAGCGGCGAAACTGGCGAGTCAGGGAGGGTCAATTTTTGCGCTGTAAATATCATTTTGGATAACTGATTTTTCTATTTTATAAGCAATCCGGTCCGGTGGTGATCCTGGGGCTTCGTCCAGCCCGCCATTCCGGTGAGTCCACTGCTTTGGGCTAGCCCGTCACCTGAGGCTGCGGACATGCGGCGGCTTTGCCCGGATGTGGATCCATCTGATAATCCAGCAGGGTCATTTCCTCCCGAACCATGGCCCGGGCTCCTTCGGTGATCTCCAGGGGATAGCCTAACAGATCCAGGATGCGGATGGCATTGGAGGTGCCGCTGGTGCCGACGCGCAGCTTATGGTCGAAGGTCAGGCCCTGGCTTTCCACGGTCTCGGTGAAGTAGCACTTGCGGAAATTCCCCGTCGCGTAGCGGATAATGTCCCGGTCGTGGGTTGCCAGGATCAGCAGGCAGTTGCGGGCCTGCAGGTAATCGATGATGCGGACGGAAGCACTGATTCGTTCGGTGGGATTGGTTCCCCGGAACATCTCATCGAGGATATACAGGCCGGGGAACTCGCTGTCTGCGGAGCCGATGATCCGAAGTACGGCCTCGGCCTCCGCCATGAAATAGCTTTTCCCGGTGATGACGTCATCGCCCGGATCGATGGAGGACATAATTCGGAACGGACTGGCTTCATAAGATGAAGCCAGCGCCATATGAAGTGTCTGAGCCAGGATGGCATTGAGCCCCAGTACCCGCATAAAGGTCGACTTTCCGCTCATGTTGCTGCCTGTCAGGATCATGCCCTGGCTGGTCAGCTCGATGGAATTGGGCACGCAGTCCTCAACCAGCGGGTGTACGCCGTCCACTAGTTTCAGGCGGGCACTCTGACCGGCCAGGACCGGCCGAGTCCAGCATTCACCATACTGATCCAGGTGATCACGGTAAGCCGCAACGGACACCAGGGCGTCGACATAACCCACCGCCCAGACAAAGCGCCTGAGGCGGTCATTGTCCTGCCTCAGCCGGCTCTGAGTCCGGTAATACAGGACGTGCTTAACCAAAAAGAGCTGAGCGATGTAATCCAGCAGATCCACCCGAGCCAGCCAGGAGAAGATCCGAAAGCTGTCAAAGAGCGGCTTCACCGCCGGCAGATGCTCCCGAATCCCCGGCGACAGTTCGGCCAGCTCCGGTTCCTGAGCCAGCCGCACCCCCGCCCGGAACACGTTCATCAAATTCATCATCGAAGCCATGTGGAAGGCGATGCCGCCCTTGAACTGCAGGCCTTTAATTCGGCGCACCTTGGACTGATCTTCTTTTCGTTCGAACACTCCACCCAGCACCGCGTTGATCATAATCACCGGCAGCACCAGAATCATTGCATTTTCCATGCTCCGAGTGATCAGGCTGAACACGATGGTGCCCAGCAGCAGCAGCCCGCCCGCCGACATCAGCCGAAGCATTCCCGGGGCCACGGAAGTTTCGGTCAGAAGAGGCAGCATGTAATCCGAAGCCACCTCGTAGCCGCAATCCGTGAGGATTCGCTGAGCCTTGCCCAGCAGCCTGTGATCTTGCCTGAGCCGCTCGATGAAAGCATCCCGTCTGGCCAGTTCCAATGGATCGGCCAGCGGATCCGTCATCAGGTTCCACAGCACATTGGCTCCGGGCGAGGTATAGGTCCGATCCACATCGGCATAGACGTCCTCCAGTCCCAGATCCCTCACCGTGATCCCATCCAGGGCCAGCTCGCCCTTCACCCCAAATTCTTCCATAAACAGCTCATTGCGTTCATAGTGCTGAAAATCATGGGGCCTGCCCGGCCATAACGCCTGTGCCCGTTTCAAAAATGTCTGAGTCATGCCACCCTCCGTCGGTTCAATTCTCCACTACCCTATCACGCCCGGATTAACCGGATATGAAAATATAGCCATCAGCGCCCCTGAAAATTTTATGTTCAATTGTCAATCCTGCGTATATCATGCCGTTCCTCGCAGAATGATAAGCTGAGTGAACTATCCCGATAATAAAAGAACAGCCTGCGGCTAAGCAGGCTGTTCGGAGGATTATTGACTTATTTGTACAGGGGGAACCGATCGCACAGTTCAACGACCTGGCGTCTGACATCGGAGAGATCCTCTTCCATATGGGTCAGAACGTAGTCGATGAGTTCAGCGGTCTTCTTGAATTCTTCTTCCTTGAAGCCTCTGGTGGTCATGGCAGCGGTACCGATCCGGACACCGGAGGTGACAAACGGAGACTGAGTTTCCTTTGGCACGGTGTTCTTGTTAACGGTGATGCCGACTTCATCCAGCTTGTTTTCAGCGGCTTTGCCGGTGAGTCCCTTGTTGGTCAGATCCAGCAGGATCAGATGGTTGTCGGTTCCGTCGGATACCAGCTTGTAGCCTCTGGCCATCAGCTCATCGCCCAGAACTTTACAGTTCTTGACAACCTGCTGCATGTAATCCTTGAATTCAGGCTTCATGGCTTCCAGGAAGCAGACTGCCTTGCCGGCGATGACATGTTCCAGCGGACCGCCCTGCATTCCGGGGAATACCGTCTTGTCCAGAGCCTTGGCGAACTGTTCCTTGCACAGAACCGCTCCGCCTCTGGGTCCTCTCAGGGTTTTATGAGTGGTGGTGGAAACGAAGTCCGCATAAGGGATCGGGCTTTCGTGAACTCCGGCTGCGACCAGACCGGCAATGTGGGCCATGTCGACAAACAGGTAAGCTCCGACTTCATCGGCAATTTCACGGAATTTCTTGAAATCAATTTTTCTGGGATAAGCGGAAGCGCCGGCAACGATCATCTTCGGCTTTTCTTTGAGTGCGATTTCGCGAACCTGATCATAGTCGATCATTTCATCCTTCTCAGATACCCCGTAGGAGATGAAGTTATAGAGCTTTCCGGAGAAATTGACCGGTGAACCGTGGGTCAGGTGACCACCGTGGGACAGGTTCATGCCGAGGATCTTGTCACCCGGCTCCAGAACGGACATGTAGACTGCCATATTGGCCTGGGATCCGGAATGAGGCTGAACATTGGCATGCTCCGCTCCAAACAGTTCCTTCATGCGCTCTCTGGCGAGGTCTTCAATCTTGTCTACCACTTCACAGCCGCCGTAATATCTTTTATTGGGATACCCTTCGGCATATTTGTTGGTCAGAGCTGTTCCCACCGCTTCCATCACTGCCCGGGATGTAAAGTTCTCCGAAGCGATGAGTTCGATGTTGTGCTCTTGCCGTCTTTCTTCCTCTTCCACCAGATTAAAAATCTCGGGATCTGAATTTTTCAGGTATTTGCTGTCCATTTCGATCAATTCCTCCTGTGTATTGAGTTCTATAGTGAATGCTAATAGATAATCTAATTATAATACACTTTCACACTGAATGACATAGACAGACTCTTAACAATGAAAATTTCAGGATTCAGAATGGAAAATTCAAAGTTACTCTGGTTTTGACAACGTTCTTCCATGTTATAATTTCTTCAGAAATTAAAGGAAATAAGAATTATGAATAATGAGCAAATTATAGAATACGCCGCCGATGCGGGCCAGATTATTCTGGAAGCCGGCAGTGAGACCTACCGGGTGGAAGACACCATCAATCGAATCCTGACCGCCTTTGGGATCGAACAGCCCCAGAGCTTTGTCACCCCCACAGGCATCGTGATCTCCGGCAAGCGCTCGGATGGTTCCTCCATCAGCGTAGTGCGCCGCATCACCGCCATAAATGTTGATCTGGAGAAAATCTCCATGGTCAATGACCTGTCCCGCCTGATCCAGGAACAGCAGATGACCCCCGCCTCCTTCAAGGACGGTTTGAATGCCATCATGCTGCGTCCCCAGTACCCTCTGTGGCTCACGCTGTTGATGGTAGGATCGGCCACGTTCTCTTTTACCATGATATTCCGCGGTACCGTGCCAGAGGCTGCCTGCGCCTTTGCAGCCGGCATTGTGGTCTTTATCCTGCGCCGGCTGGCCCGGGGCCTGAAACTCAACCCCTTCCTGCAAAACGCCGCCGGCGGTCTCACCGCTGTGCTCTTAGGCAGCCTGTTCGTAGCATTGGGACTGACACAGACTTTGTCTCTGATCGTCATCGGCACCATCATGCTTCTCGTACCCGGCATCACCATTACCAATGCCATTCGTGACACCTTCCAGGGAGATTACCTCTCCGGCGTGACCAGGGCTGTGGAAGCCTTTGTCACCGCCTCCGGCATTGCCTTTGGCACTGCCCTGGGCTTTCTGATCGTGGGGGTGATGTAGATGGCGCCGCGTGCTTTAGTCTCCGTCCTGTTCGCCTTTGGCGCTGCCCTGAGCTTTGCCGTCCTGCTCAACATTGAGCGCAGAAAAGCCCTCTATGCCGCATTGGGAGGTGCCCTTTCCTGGTTTGTCTATGAAGCGGGACTCCACACCCTGGACAATGTGTCCGTTGCTCTGTTCCTCGGCTCTATGGCCATGGGACTGTATTCAGAGATTCTGGCCCGGAAAATGAAAAGCCCGGCTACGATATTCTACATCCCCGGCTTTGTCCCCCTGGTACCCGGTTCCGATGCCTACTATGCGGTTCTGGCCGCCGTTCGCAATGAACTGACCGAGTCCACCACCCAACTGTTCAATACCCTGATTTATTCCGCGGCCATCGCCCTGGGCCTGATCTTTGCCTCTGCCCTGGTCGCCATCTATATCAATGCCCGAAAAATCACCCTGAAAAAACTGTTCAAGGAGATCAAGTAACATGAAACGCACCAAGCTCGTCTCCGTCTCCCGCGGAGAAAAATCCATCCAGGAACGCATCCAGGATGCCCTCAAGCAGTATTCCATCAAAGAAGAAAGCCTCATTGACATCCGCATCAGCGAAGAAGAAGAAGGCCGCACCACCGCCCTGATCATCTACGATCCGGACAAGCGGGCCATCTGACCGACCCGATGATACAGCCCCGGGTCGCTCGCAGTGAGTGACTTCTTCGCTGTGTCCCTCTGAGCGAACGGGATCATTAACTACAGACCCTCCGCCCAGAACAACTTTCAAAGTAAATAATCGCAAAAACCGACCCATGCTTCTCGGATCAGCAGCATGTGTGAACTTCCCATGATTTCTCCTACTCAACACTAATTGATGCCATAATGAACCTATTTAAAGCAACGAATAGAGCCTGTTCCCCGCGTTTTCGGCTACGGAAATGCGGGGTTTTGCTATACTTAATTGAGTAGGATATCATTCTTAAAAAGGAGCAAAAATGTACTACGATTTTCTCGTAAAGATTCCGGAAAATACAGGCAAAATTACGGTTAACCGGCGCGGTGAAACCACTTATTTTGAATACACCTATGCCCGTCATTACAACCTGAAGTCCCGGAAAATTATACCTATGTAGGGCACTCTACCGCCATGGCGACGTAGAGTGCTTTCTGCTTTTCGGTGATCTCTCCTATTTGCGGCTTTCTGGAGGGGTGATAGAAACGCTCAACGACATCCAAATCATCAAGCAGTTCCTGCATCGTCCGATTTTTAAACAGGCCGCCTTGATCCATGGCTCTTTTGATGTAAGACATGAAAATCAGCGCGATGAATTGCACAAAGAGCTTGCCCTCAAGGTTCTCCTCTGATGCCACGGATTCCCGGCGCATGCTGAGGCGTTCTTTCAGATCGCCGAACGCCTTCTCAATGAGGTCCTTGGCTTGATAGACGTGCAACGCCTCCATAGGATCCTTAATGCCATTGCTCATCAATACGAAGCAGCCACAGTCCTTCAGGGCCGCATCGATGGCTTCCTGGTTCGCATCGGTCTTGGTGCCACGCACTGGAGTCGTGACGGTGTGAAAGTAATTGTCATAGAGTTTTTGATGCTCGGGGACCCGCTTGCCTGATGCAAGTTCTTCTTCCAGCTGGTCCAATAACTTGTTCATCCGAATCTTGTCATCCGTGGCGTGCTGGTCATTAAAGTAATAGTGAACGTAGATCCGTCGGATCCCTTTGACCACTTCGCCACTGCGGGGCTTGGTCTCGGAGTAAGCCCAATCCATGGTGAATGACTGCATGTAGAGATTTGATCCGGAATGATAGTTTCCCCGACAGACGAAGCCGTCCCGCACGGTATTGAGTTTATCCTGGATGAATTTCAAGGATGTCTTGCCCGCGATGAGAAATTTATGATGCTGCTGATAGAGCGCATTAATATTTTTCTCGCTGCAAAAACTCCGGTCAAGAACCAGCTTCACCTTATCGATCTGCAGAAAATCCAGTTCATTGAGCAGTTGTCGGATGGTTTTGACATCCGGGATATTGCCGGGGAGCTTGCGATAGTAGACCGGCAGCCCTGAGGTCTCTCCCACCAGCAGGGCCAGATTGATCTGGGGCAGCGGATCATGTTCTTTGTCATTCCCATACTTGGCCTGTTTAATCATTTGGGAATAGGATGAGATCGAGGTGGTGTCATAAGCCAGGTATTCGGTCTCGGATCGACGGTGGGCCTGCTTACTGAAAAAAGCCATTTTGCCGGCCTCGTCAATGGACGCAAACAACTCGCTGATGCGCTGGGAGGGCAGGTCCGCCCCATAGGGGTGCTGATGAGACTTGGCCCAGCGGCTGAACCGATACACCGGGTTATGGCCTTCGAGCACCAGAAAGTAAGCAAGGGAGAGGATTTTCTCGTAGTCATCGGGGAAACAGCTTTTCAAGTCCTCGAAGACTCCGGTTTTCTCAGCGATTTGGTCAAGAAGGTGAGTTGCGCCATAAAACTTGCTTGCAGACTTCGGTGGGGATAGGACCTGGCTTGACCTCAGCCTTGAGCTCATTGAGTTCCTGCTGCAGGAGATATTTTTTATTGGGCACAAATTCACCATCGATTTGTCTGCCGATGTAGACTCGCCTGTGCGAGCTCTGCTTCTTCTTTTTGTCCCAATACGGCTGATCTTCATAGACATATTCGGTGCCATTGATGATTTGAGTACTTATTTTCGCCATGATCGCGCCATCCATAGTTATTTTTTATACCTATTTAAGAGTAATTACAAGCAAAATAAATCCTGAAAGCCGGTATTTTCAATGGTTTCCAAGATTTAAAGGTATTATGCTCCGGGACTTCAGGATATTACGCTGCGTTGAGATTGGTGTTGTATCAAATCCTCTAGACATAATGCACTTCCCAGTACAACCCCCGTCGTACATTCCATAAACATGTGACACTCAAGGCTGCTCAGGTTTCTGTTTGATGCGCATAGTAGCTGATTGAAACAAACGATTCCTAGATGTTTCCGGGTTATCTCCTTCTTGTCTTGAATTAACATAGGGTAATATGCCGCTTTTTTATATTATCCAGTAGATAGTTGGATCAAAGTGAAACTACTTATTGACTCGCTAAATAAACCTTGCGTTTCTTGATGATTTTTGATATAATAATCGTATGAATAATGATTTAAAAACCCAAGCAGTACGGCTTAGTCCGGAAGAACAATATCAGATTCGCAAGAACATCATCCGACTATCAGAAAAAGGTAAAACGAATGAGGAAATAGCAGAAATCTTAGATGTAAGCTTGCGGCACGTCCAGAACACTAAGAAACAATACAAGGAAGGCGGGATCGCAGGGATCAAGCCCCAAAAGCGTGGTCGCCGAGAGGGTGCGAAACGAACCCTTACTCCTGCCCAGGAAAAGGAAATACAGCAAATCCTGGTTGATAAGACACCGGATCAATTGAAGTTCAAAGACTGCATGTGGAGCAGAAAAACCATTGCAGAGCTCATTTATGAAAAGTATAAAATCAGCCTGCCCGTATCTACTTTAGGGGTCTACTTGGCGCGGTGGGGATTCTCAGTCCAGCGGCCGATGAAACGCGCCTACAAGCAAGACACAGAGAAGGTGCAGCACTGGGTCGAAACTGAGTTTCCTGGCATTACTGAACGAGCAGAGGCTGAGAATGCAGAGATTTTCTTTGGAGATGAAACCGGATTGCAAAACCAGTCAACTTGCTTGCGTGGGTATGCGCCAATCGGACAAACGCCGGTGGTTCGAACCGAAGCAAAGCATATCAAGATCAACATGCTTTCAGCAATTTCCAATCGAGGAAAATTGCGCTTTGTCCTCTATAAAGACAACATGAATGCCGACAAACTGATTGATTTTATGCGGCGGTTAGTGCATGACAGCAACAAGAAAGTATTCCTGGTGCTCGATAATCTGCGGGTTCATCACGCTAAAAAAGTCATGGCGTGGGTAGAAAAGCATAAGGAAGAAATTGAGCTGTTCTACCTGCCACCGTATGCCCCAGAGTACAATCCTGATGAATTGCTCAACAGCGATCTCAAACGTGGCATAAGTAAAAAACCAAGTCCCAGGAGCGATGATGAGCTTGAACATAATGTTCGATCTCATTTAAAAACTGTGCAATTGCGTCCTAATAAAATCAGGGGGTTCTTCCATTCAAAAACCACAAAATATGCCTCTTAATATGCGCAAGGTTTAATTAGGGGAGCAATAGAGACTGCTGAATGGGCCCGGAACACAGTGTTCAAGCCACTTTCAGCTGGTTTCTGGTATAATAAAGTTATAAGTTTTCATTAAATTTCAGCATTTTTGCTCGTATTCAAGAGATTTTTATGGGTTTTAAGAAGAGAAATCGTCAAATTTCGGTGTTTGAATACCCAAGTGGTTTCCATGGGGTCAGCATTGATCCCTCCAATCGATGGGTGAAATTATCCCATCAAATGCCCTGGGATCTCATCGAAGAAATCTATGCCACTAAGTTCAATGGGCCTCGTGGCAACCGGGCATACTCATCCAGACTGGCCTTTGGCGCTCTTTTTCTCAAACAAGCCTTGAATGTCTCTGATGCGGATTTGATTGAGCTGGTTCGTGAAAATCCATATCTTCAGTTTTTCCTCGGATTCGAAGAATTCTCAAGTGAATTGCCCTTTGATACCAGCTTGATGTCTTACTTCAGGCAACGCTTTACAGCCGCAGAAATTTGCCAAATCAATGAAGCCATTATTGCTCAGAATCCCTTAAAGAAACCATCGTCCAATGATGATAGTGATGATGATTCGAGCGGCGGCCATTCGGGGGAAAGCGATCTCCAAGGCTCTGAGTCAAGCACTTCTTCGGTCAATGACTTGTTACAGACAAGCAGCGGTACGTTGATCCTGGATGCTACCTGTGTTCCACAAGACATCCACTTCCCGACGGATATCCGCCTCCTGTATGAGGCGGTCTGTTCAGCCATGCGTCATCTAGAAATAACACGAGGAAAACCCATTACCAAAACTCAGAAGTCATTGTTGAATCGTGCCAGACAGGCTTATTTGAGCATCTCCAAATCGAAAAAAATACTCCAGCCCAGTTCCGAGAAAAACAGGGTATTCTCTTGAAATTGCTGAAACGCTGCCTGGGATACTTTGACTCACCAGCCATGAACAAACCCATCAGCCCAAAGACGATCGATGCACTCAAGACACTGTCTTTGATTCATGATCAGCAGTTTGAGATGTGGAAGTTAAAAATTAACCGGATCGAACGTCGAATTGTCAGTGTGTCCCAGCCCTGGGTAAGGCCTATCAAGCAGGGCAAGGCATCCGTCAACACCGAGTTTGGTTCGAAAATTGCCCTCTCAACGGTGGAGGGGTATGTTCGAATGGAGTACTTTTCGTTTGAAAACTTCAATGAAGCCCTGACCTTGCAAGAGAGTGCTGAGCGTTACAAAGAAAGAACAGGATCATATCCTGAAAGGATCCTGGCAGATAAGATATATCGAAACAAAGCCAACCTGGCATTCTGCAAAAGCAAGAATATTCGAATGAACGGTCCGGCACTTGGCAGACCCCCAAAGGATCCTCAGGTGCGCCAGCAGCAGCGAGCAGCAGAGGTCCAGGAGGCTGGCGATCGCAATATGGTGGAAGCCAAAATCGGAGAAAGCAAACGGAAGTATGGTCTAGACAGAATTATGGAGAGAACACAGCAAGCCACTGAGGTGATGATCTGTGTTAGTTTTGTTGTGATGAATTCCTTCCGCAACCTGAGGAAGCAGCTTGCTTCTTTTTTTGACAAAAACCAAGTCTTCAATTTCTACATATCTTTCGAGGTTTATGCAATTGCTTCCTGAAAAGTAGCAATTATTCATAACCCTCTACTTAACTGGAATAAAAATTATTATTCCCTGGAATGTAAAGGGCATCATAGCAATAGTGCCATCCACGTTTATGATGGCTTTGTCTTTAGGTGAAGAAGAGCTTTCATTATAGTGTATAATCGGTAATTTCAGCACTTTCCATTCGTCGTTTTGCTTTATCAGATAGATTCCCTGACCATCATAATTTATATTGGAGGCTAGAGGAACCTTGGCTTTATTGTAGTCTTCTATCGAAATATAGATGATCCCAGGTGAAATTTTGTCCCCTTTATTATAAACCTTAAATTGAACCAGGCCGGACTTTTGTCCATCTTTCATTTCTAGATCGGTTCTAAAGAGTTTTTTTGCGCCTTCTTCGAGGCTTAAATTATCAAAGCCATCCGGAAGGGCTAGTTCATCTGCATAGCTTAACGATTCTGGATCAAATTCAGGCTCTTTACTACAAGCACCGGCTATTGATAGAGTAAACAATAGTATTATCGTTAAAAAATTAATTCGTGCATTTCGAGTCATATTAATAGGTACCTTCAACCACTAGTACTCGTTTATTATCATAGTTGGAGTCTTCCACCTTAAGATTAAAGTTATATTGAGTTGGTGATGTGCGTCCTATTACCAAAGTTCCATATCGATAGGGGGAAGCCGGATTATAAACATAAAAACCCATTATAATTGTACTGTGCCCCCAGGCACTAGTATTACCAAATTGGACTATATCTCCCAATGAAAAAGGATATTCATACCTTTCATCAAAGATTTTATATTTTACTGAGGAAGCAACTGGACCTTTGGAATGGGTTGTAGTTAGAAATGAAAATAAATAGTTGACCGACGGCCAAGAATAGCTTCTGCTATTCAGCGAAGCATACCACCATCCTGTTGATGGATTTCCATTATTAAAAAGATTAGCCCCACCTGCTAATAATGCATGTGATACAAAGTTTGTGCAATCATAACTTCCTGAAATTTTACTAAAATCATAATATGGTACAATAGATGATCTACTTAGGGGGGAATACTTGTTATAATTAGCTTTCGCCCAAGTTAGACTTTTGGAGGAACTTATGGGATCCAACGAAGTGCTGCCTTCAATCCCATATACATCTTTTTCAACCACTTGAGCCGCTTCAATGGATTTGAGAAGTCTTTCTTTATACTCCTTTGCTCGAAAATTGATCGAATCCACGTCTAATGAATCGAGTCTTTGACTTTTTGATAAGTTTATCTTTTCCGAAGTACCCCTTAACTCTTTTTCTATAGGATCATTTGGAAATAGTACATCGACGATCATATTTTTACTGCCAATCACCACAACTTCATCGGAAACTACGGTAGGACTATCAATACCTTCATAAGTGAAATCACGTCTAACTCCATAAGTAAGATAATCAAGAGAATCGCGATTCTCCTTATTAATCAAAGTAGCGGTAATTTTATAATCAAATTTGATGATATGAGCTGCTTTTTTAACAGAGCTTTCAATGTCAATACGATTGTTTATATAATTTTCGATGTTAACGTTCTCATACTTGGGAGAAATATAATTGGCATCGACATTATCTCTGGTTAAGAAATAAGTTTTAAGAAAATTAACGGATGTATTTTCAAAGTCATTCTGAACTTCAGCAGAAACCTGGGTTGGATTTATAAAAGTTGAAATAAAAATTAGGACCATTAGAAATACACTTATGTGGTTTAGTTTTTTCATAGCAAACTCCTTTTATTTATATTCTTCAATAAATTTTTTTGGGTCAATCACAAAAACTGTGGGATTTTCCCAAGTTGACATGGAGCCTCTGTCGGCGTGGTTCCGCCAGCCTTGCCGCTAGGCTGCATAAATGCTGGGCTAGTACATTGTAACATTTAAAACTATACTATAATAGCATATTCTGATATCCTATAAGTAGGAGGTGAGAGTATGCCTAAAGTATCCTATGTTGTTGACCTAAGTGAGAAAGAGCGGGTGAAACTCCTAAATATTGTCAATAAAGGAAAAGCAACCGCGAAACGAATTCTTCACGCTAATATTCTCTTGGCTGCAGACATGAATAATCCAAACCAAGCCAGTTCTCCGGTGATTGCCGAGCGCTTTCATGTGCACCGGCAAACGGTCCAAACAGTTCGAAAAACCTATGCTACACAGGGGTTAGAAGCTGCGCTCGATCGAAAGAAACGGACAAAGCCACCTATTGATCCTAAACTTACTGGAGACGTCGAAGCCAGAATTATTGCCATCTGCTGCAGCAATCCACCTCCAGGGTTTGAACGTTGGACTTTACGTCTGGTTGCAGAGGAAGCAGTCAAGTTGGAGATTGTGCCATCCATTTCTCATACGTCGGTGGGCAGGATCCTAAAAAAAACGAATTTCAACCTCATCTGAAGAAGTGTTGGTGCATTCCACCGGATCAAAACGCAGCATTTGTCGCTTGCATGGAAGACGTTCTGGCGGTATATACTCGCCCTTTCAATCCATCTATTCCTGTCATTTGTATGGATGAAAAGCCATGTCAGCTGCTGGATGAGGCCAGAAAGCCTATTCCGGCATCACCTGGGTATGTCCGCAAGGAAGATAACGAGTATATTCGCAAAGGGACTTGCAGCCTGTTCCTTTTTACTGAACCTTTAGGTGGCTGGCGGCGATGTGATGCATCGGAACGTCGTACCAAGCAGGATTGGGCGGAACAGGTTCGGATTCTTTTGGAAGAAGATTATCCGGACTGTGAGAAGGTCATACTTGTGATGGATAATCTCAACACCCACAACATTTCAGCGTTGTATGAACGGTTTCCGCCAGCTCATGCGTTCCGCCTGAGTCAACGACTGGAGATCCATCATACTCCAAAACATGGAAGCTGGCTCAATATAGCCGAAATAGAACTTAGTGCTTTATCAACTCAATGTCTCAATCGAAGAATCTCGTCAATTGAGATGATGGATCGAGAGGTCAAGTCTTGGGCTACAAAGCGGAACTACAATCAAAAGTCAGTAGACTGGCAATTCGATGTTACAGATGCACGTTGTAAATTGAAACATTTATACCCAGTGATCATTACAAATTAAGATGTTACAGGATACTAGTCGGCCAGTCAGGCTACCACGTCGACCTCTCCGTGTAAACAGGGAAAATCATAATCCCACATAAAAAGTGATTGAGCCAAATTTTTTTTAAGGTATTTAACTTCCAGATGTACAATGATATCTCCATCTGGTCGTAAAGCATCTTAAATTAACCCCTTATTACCCCTTCATTTTATTTATTATCTGTACAATATCAATATTAATTTTTATTTTCTACCGTTTGTTAAATGCTGTTATTTGGGATGTACTAAAAGCAATCTAAAAAATAAATTGAAGGTGTAGAATCAGCCAAAACCGGCACCAGCTTAAGTTTCAAGTACAACTCCGGCGACCTGAGTACCAAGAAAAGTGTCAATGGGGTTTCGACCAAATACATCTACCTGAGCGGAAAATTAGCCTTTAAGACCACCGGAATCACTTATGCAATCATTAAATTGTATCAATCTCTGAAAGATTATTTCGGTCTCATTTACTTTACTATCTCAGAAATTCCCTCTTAGACGATTTCCTGGCGATAGTCCTGGTACTTTTGAAAATCCTTTGTGGTCTCCAGCTCTTTCAGCCGCTCCTGTTCATTCTTGATCATCGTTTCAACCCGTACCGGCACTTGAGCCATTTCTTCCTTGGTAAGGCCCTTGGTCTCCACGACCGGAAGAAAAGACATCCAGACTCGGGGCCGTTTCGGCCGCGATAAGTCGAACAGCTGATGCGATCCTTCGATCACTACCGGAACAATGATCGCCTCCGGCTTTGTCGCCAGCTTGAACGCGCCCGGCTTGAACGGCAGCATATCCCCGCCGGAACTGGTCGTGCCTTCCGGATAGATCACCATGGTGTAACCCTGACGGACATTTTCAATGCCTTCCAGAATGGCTTCCATGGCCCGCCTGGGTGTGGACCGGTCAATGAAGGTGCAGTTGGCCATCTTCATCCAGTCCCGCAAAAAAGGATAGCGCAGCAGCTCTTTCTTGGCAACAAACCCCAGCGGCTTATCAATCAGACCTAGCATCATGGCAAAGTCAAACTCGCTTTGATGGTTTCCAATGAATACGCAAGGCGTCGGCTCCGGTGGAATGTTCTCCTTCCCCAGGACATAGAAGTCAGCGCCGATGAGCTTCAGCTTGGGCTGAACCCAGCGGTGGGCTACTTTTGAAGCATAAAGAAACGAAGCCCGGGGATTGGTTTTCCGAAGATCCCTGGCGGTTTTCAGCTTCGGAGTCAAACCAATCAGAGAAAACGCCAGTTCAGCAAAGAACAGGATCGTACGCAGCAAAGGATCCACCTCCATGCGGCACCTGTGGCCGGTGCCCGTTTGACTAAATTATACCACGACACACAAAGCGCTAAGCTTGAAACCCAAGGTTTCAAGCTTAGCGCTGTTGGATTGAGTACCTATGATTGCGGGCGGCTTCAGCGTCGCTTAGTTCCGCGATTGACCAGCCATAGCACAATAATCGCACCTATAACACCAAGAACAATACTTCCCAGATTGAAGCCGTCTACCGTGCCCACTCCGAGAAAATCACCGATAAAGCCTCCGACAGCGGAACCTACAATACCGATGATGACACTCTGGAACGTTGACATGCTGCGGCTGGTCTTCGTGATCTTTCCTGCGATCCACCCAACCAAGGCTCCAAAGATGATCCAATAAATCCAGGTCATTTCTTCTTCCTCCCAATGAAAAATTTTCTGTCTATCAAAAGTCTATCAGCTTTCATTTTCATTGGCCCGAAATCCAAGACATTTAAATATTATTTTATAAAATATTCATCAAAGACATGAAACTTCTTTATCACGGACCATTATACCGGGACCACCCCTTTTCAAATGCTCCCGGCATGATGCATCATTTTCTCATTTGATCACCTGTCTGGATGGTGGCGGACGCCTTGGTACAAAAATGACCCAACACTCAGGTGATGACTGGATCATCTGCATGCTAAGTCATTCCCGTAACGGGTCATTCGCATAGGGTCATTCGGGTAACGAGTCATTCGCTTGCTGGATATTGGAATACTTGGTTCATTGGTTTGATGGGCTCTTTTTTGGCGGTGGATTATTTGCACCATGGATTATCTCATTCTTGGATCATCCGTCTCTTGGATCTTCCGTCTCATGAGTCACCAGGTGCAGCTGTATTACTTGCTGGGATCGATGTTGGACCAGCCCTTCATAAAGTAGTCAACCCCGGAGTAGATGGTCATGAAAGCGGCGGCATACATCACCACATCAGGCAGTAGCCACAGGATCTGAGCATTGGTTTCCAGCCAGTTTTTGACTGGTAAAAACCAGGCGTCGGTGTGGATGATGAGCTTGAGGAGCATCATGATCACCGCAACCATCTGCAGGGTCGTCTTGAGCTTGCCCAGGTTGGAGGCTGAGATGACGTTGCCCTCATTGGCGGCGATGGTGCGCAGGCCGGAGACGGCGAACTCGCGGGCGATGATGACAATGGCGATCCAGGCCGGAACCAGTTCCCGGGCTACCAGCATAATGATGGCAGATGTAACCAGGAGCTTGTCGGCAAAGGGATCCATGAAAATGCCGAAGTTGGTGATGAGATTGTGCTTGCGGGCAATGCGGCCGTCCAGGTGATCGGTAATAGACGCCACTGCGAAGACGATGAGGGACAGCATGGCCCAGTGCGGGATGAATTCAAAGGACATGAACAGGATGAACACGGGGATCAGCACGATCCGGAACAGTGTCAGCTTATTTGCCAGATTCATGATCAATCTCTCCTATCAAATCATATTCCAGGGCATCGGTAATGCGGACATTCACAAAGGTTCCGGCGATCAGTTCCTTGTCGGAGCGGATCAGCACTTCTCCGTCAATTTCAGGGGCCATTTCAAAGCAGCGCCCGGTAAAGCCGTCTTCGTTCCGGCCTTCAACCAGAACCTCATAGGTCCGGCCGATCTTCGCCTGATTCTTGGCCAGGGATACTTGCTGCTGAACCAGCATCAGCTCGCCCCGCCGCTTTTTCTTGACAGAATCCTTCAGCTGGCCCTTCATGTGCCAGGCCGGGGTGCCCTCTTCCTTGGAATAGGGGAACACACCGACTTTTTCCAGCTGCATCTGAGCCAGCCACGCTTTCATCTCCTCGAACTCCTCTTCGGATTCCCCGGGGAATCCGGTAATCAGGGAAGTCCGGATCACCGCATCGCTCATCAGCTCACGGATGCGCCGGATGATGCCTTCAATGGCCGCCCGGCTGGTCCGCCGGCCCATGCGCCGCAGGACGGTATCAGAAATCTGCTGAATCGGCATATCGAAATAGTTCAGGATCCGGGGGGATCCGGCGATGGTCTGGAGCAGCTCCTCATAGATGCCTTCCGGATACATGTACATCAGGCGAATCCAGTGAATTCCCTCCACCCGGTCCATGGCCTGAAGCAGTTCATGGAGTGTCTGGCGGCCTTCGGTATCCCGTCCGTACATCGTGATGTCCTGAGCGATGACGATAATCTCCCGGACCCCCGCCTTCGCCAGTGTCTCCACTTCCCGGAGGATGTCCTCCCGGCTGCGCGAGCGGTAAGAGCCGCGGATCTTGGGAATGATGCAGTAGGTGCAGTTGTTGTCGCAGCCTTCGCCGATCCGGACATACGCCGTCGAGCCGAAATTGGTGGTCAGCAGACGCCGGCCGTCATTGACGCCCACGTCCGACCAGGCTGTGTCAATAATGCGCTGCCGGTCCACAATGAATCGTTCCACGTATTCATCGAGTTTGCCGTAGCTGTTGACACCCAGGATGACGTCCAGTTCCGGCATTTCGCCCAGAAGCTCCTCGCCGTAGCGCTGCGTCAGACAGCCTGTGGCCATCAGCAGCTTGCAGCTGCCTTCGGTTTTGAACCGGGCCATTTCCAGAATGGTATTGATGGATTCTTCCTTGGCCGCGTCGATGAAGCCGCAGGTATTGACAATGATGATGTCGGCTTCCATGGGTTCCTCGGTCATCTGATATTTCTGCCCCAGCGAACCCAGCATAATTTCAGAGTCCACCCGGTTCTTGTCGCAGCCCAGGCTGACCAGTGCCAGCTTGTAGCCCTGGCCGGGCGTAAATTCTTTCTCGTTTTTCTGACTGATTGAAAAGTCTGTTCGGATCATAGGATGGCTGATGCCCCGCTTTCTTTGAATAATTTTCACTTAGGTTGTCTTATGTTACACACCGCTGCCTGGCAGCAGTTCATTTACAGCATGTCGTCCGAAGTCCAAAGCACCCGGCGGGGCTTGGCTCCGTCCGGGCCGGAGATAACGCCGCGCTGCTCCAGATCATCCATGATCCGGGCGGCCCGGTTGTAGCCGATCCGCATGCGCCGCTGCAGGAACGATGTCGATGCCTGATTGTATTCCATGACGATACGCACGGCTTCCTCGAACAGATCATCCGATTCCTCGTCCGCTCCGTTTGTGCCGGAACCGCCCTTTTCAATGTGCTCGATAATCGATTCATCATAGCGGACTTCCGACTCCACAACCTTGATATGGGCCACGATGGCCTCCACTTCTTCTTCACTGATAAAGGCTCCCTGCACCCGCTTGGGTTTATGGGCGCCCATGGGCGAGTAGAGCATGTCGCCCTTGCCCAGAAGCTTTTCCGCGCCGCCCTGATCCAGGATCGTCTTGGAGTCCACATAGGAGGATACCGCAAAGGAAATGCGCGACGGAATGTTGGCCTTGATCACGCCGGTGATGACATCCACCGACGGCCGCTGCGTCGCGATGACCAGGTGCATGCCCGCTGCCCGGGCCATCTGCGCAAGTCGGGCGATGTAGCTTTCCACTTCGCCGGCGGCAACCATCATCAGGTCCGCCAGCTCATCGACAATAATGACGATGTAGGGCAGCTTCTCCTCGATTTTGCCCTTGGCCTTCAGATCATTATACCCTTCAATGTTGCGGACGGAATGAGTATTGAACAGGTCATAGCGCCGGGTCATTTCATTGACCGCCCAGTTCAGGGCGCCGGCCGCTTTTTTGGGATCCGTCACCACCGGGATCAAAAGATGCGGGATGCCGTTGTACACGGACAGCTCCACCATCTTGGGATCCACCATAATCAGGCGGACCTCCTCCGGGGTGTATTTATACAGCAGCGAAACAATCAGCGCATTGATGCAGACCGATTTGCCCGAGCCGGTGGCTCCGGCGATGAGCACATGGGGGAATTTGGCAATGTCTCCGATGATGATGTCCCCGGAAATATCCTTGCCCAGCCCCATGGCCAGTTTCTGCGTACTGCGGGTGAACTTTTCAGAATCGATGACCTCCCGCAGGAACACCGGCACAGTTTCCTTGTTCGGAATCTCAATGCCTACTGCCGCCTTGCCCGGGATCGGTGCTTCGATGCGCACGCCCGTAGCAGCCAGCCCCAGCGCGATGTCGTCCGACAGATTGGTCACCTTGCTGACCTTGATGCCGGCCTTAAGCTGCATTTCATAGCGCGTGACCGACGGCCCCTTGCTGACATCAATCACCCGGGCGTCCACGCCGAACGTCGCCAGAGTATCCTGCAGCTTGCGGGCATTTTCCAGGATTTCATGATGATCTTCTTCGTCCATCATGCCCCGCATGTTCTCCTTCAGCAGCGCGACGCCCGGATACTTGTAGACCGGTCGGGCCGCGCTCTTAGGTTCTTCCATGGCAATCTGCCGGCCCTTGTCGGACTTTGGCTTGTCCGTCGCCGACAGCTTTTTTCTGCGGTAATCGGAGAATTCCTGTTCGGTCAGAGAATCCGGCTGCGGATCAGCCCCTTCTGCTGCTGGGTCAGCATCAGCGTTGGCTGATGTTCCCGGTTTGGCACTCGCCTCAAATCCATCGCCAGCCGAATCCGAAGAGGCTGTCGGGCCGTTGCCGAACACCCGCTCGAAGGCTTCCTCCGATTCACCACCAATCGGCGTTCCCTTGGGATCGGTTGAGTCCGGCCGCGGATTCTTCTCATCGCGGACCTTATTCCAGCTCTCCAGGTACGGCACCGTAATCGGGTTCTGGACAGCGGCTTCGCCGGCAGGGGGTGTCCCCGAAGCAACGGTGGTTTTTTTGCCGGGCGAAGCCGCTCTAGGCTGCACTTCGATGTTGAACCGGCTTCTGGACACTTTGGTGCCCTCCAGCCGATGGGCTGACCGGGGCTGTCCATTCAGGAACGCCGGCAGGGACAGCTTGCCCTGAGCTTCTTCCGCTGCCGGCCGTTCGACCGGCCCAGACTTCGGTTTTGCCTGAATCTGATTTTTAAAGCGCCGGGCGGAGGGAATGGATTCCTCCGGACGTACCGACCGGATCCCTTCCGCCGGTTTGACTTCCAGCGCTTTCAGTTCGTTGTTCTTCTCCCGGAAGCTTGAAATCTTCGTGGAAACCTGAGAGGAAACTTCATGTCCTTTCCGAAGCGAGTCGTACAGGGTGGTGTTGAAGATCAGGACGCCGCCCAGAATGATTCCCAGTACGGAAAAAATGTAAGCTCCTACTTCCCCGAACAGCTTGACCAGAGGATAGCCCAGCAAATAGCCGAATACTCCGCCGTGGGTCTTGCCGCGCAGCCCTGAGATTTCCTGCAGAGCGTCGCTCAGGCTGTGGGAATCCAGCAGATACATATGCCCCACTGACAGAGCAATCAGAAGCGACAGCACAGCCAGGATGATCCCCAGGGTGCGCCGGTTCATCAAAAATTCTCGTTTTCGTAAAATAAAGGCAAATCCGAGGGCCAGAAACAGCACCGGAAATAAATACCCTAAACTGCCAAATGTGGCAATGGCCAGATCCTTCAGGAACTCCCCCACCCGTCCGGTCTGATCCGTAAAGATCCCCGCGGTGAGCAACAGGCCAAAACCGATCAGGATCACGCCTGTAATTTCATTGCCATACCCTTCAAAAAACCGGCTGGTTGTCTGACTGGCCTTTGTGGCGCGCCTGGTCACGGACCGCTTCTTAGCCGGCCGCTTTACCGCCGGACGCTTTCGTTCCTTTTCCGCCATGGGCTGCCACCTCCTTCTTTCTTTTGATATCCATATATTACCAATATACATTTTAACACAACCAGTCGTTGAATAGTTGCACCCCGTTGCGCCATGTGCGCTCGCCCGCAATTTTTCTTTGACTAATCAATGGCTCAAGGGCTGAAAGCTCCCCTAAAAATGATTGTATGCGATTTCCCGGAGCGTTATAATTTAATTATAAGTATGCGACTATAGTTAATTTATACACAATCTGTCCCCGTGGCCTGAACACTTTTTTCAGACGAGCCAGGCAGATCCGTTCTCACTCTGAAAACTTGTCTGCATGTTTATTCACCTTTGTCCGGGTCGCTCATTGGCCATCCTGTATCGTTTCTTCTGCCGTACTGACTGCCTTGGACCCATTGCCGGCACTGACCGTTCATAACCCTCACTCCGGCCCATCTGGAACTCCCTTCGACCCAACAGCTGTACTTGATGACTTCAATCTGCAAACTAGTGAAAGGGGAGAAATATCAATGAGACCACCAAGAAGAATCTCTTCACTGCTTGTCAGTCTGCTGCTGATCAGCGGCCTGCTGGCCGGATGCACACCGACCACACCGACCACTACTGCCGGATCAACCCAGGCATCCACCACCACTCCCGCTACTCAGCTTCTGGCCACCACAGCGCCTGCCACGCAGCCGCCCGCTACTTCTGCACAAATCAAGACCTTTGACGTCGTAGTAGTTGGAGCCGGAGCAGCCGGACTGGCTGCCGCCATTGAAGCCAAAGCCGCCGGTGCCTCCGTAGCTCTGCTGGAGAAGCAAAGTATGGCAGGCGGCAGCACGATCCTGTCCGGCGGCATCGTCTACGGCACAGGCTCCAAGATTCATCAGAAAGCCGGCGTCAAAGACTCCGTCGATGATCTGGTGGACTATTGGAGTGAACGCGGCCAGGGTAAGAACGACAAGGAATTCCTGCAGTTTGTCGCCGAAAATTCCGGCGGCACCATCGACTGGCTGGTGGAACAGGGCGTCCAGCTGGGAGAGCCCTATCCCACCGGAACCAGCCCCATTGCCCGCGGCGTATCCACCCCCAACCGCGGAGCCGGCATCATCCAGCCACTGGAAGCCAAAGCAAAATCCAGCGGCGTGGAACTCTTCCTGGATACTCCGGCGACGGATCTGATTCAGACGGATGGAAAAATTACCGGAGTCAAGGCAAAAACCAAAACTGGCCAGGAATTGCAGTTTAACGCCAAGGCCGTGGTGCTCACCACCGGCGGATTCGATCACAATCCGGCCCTGATCAAGGAATATGCCAGCCGGGCCGAAGGGGACTTCAGCTTTGCCAGTGCCGGCAACACCGGCGATGGCCTGACCATGGCTAAGAAAGCAGGAGCCGACGTCATCGGCAACGGCAGCGTCATCGGATTCCGTCGAGTGATTGGCGAACCGGCCTACGTGACGGAAATCTGCCTGCTGATGTGGATGCCCTATCTGTATGTGAATAAAGACGGCAAACGCTTCGTCAACGAAACCATTGACTACCCGATTTTCTATGAAGCCCTGATCCAGCAGCCCGATCAGATCAGTTATCTGATCTTTGACGGCAATACCTATGTCGAAACGCTGGACAAGGCCGTTGAAAAAGGCTCCGCCTTCAAGGCTGACACCCTCGAAGATCTGGCGAAAGCTGCCGGCATCGATCCCGCCGGCCTGAAAACCACGGTGGATGCCTATAACAAGATGCTGGCCTCCGGCGAAGACAAAGAATTCGGCAAGGTCGTCAAGGACATGAAACCCATCGACAAACCCGCTTATTATGCCCTGAAAGTCGAACCGACAATTCTCGGCACCATGTCCGGCATTCGGACCAATCTGGACTGCCAGGTTCTGACAGCCGACGGCAAACCCATCCCGGGACTCTATGCCGCCGGTGAAGTCGCCAACGGCAGCTTCTATAACCTGGAATATCCCGCCAGCGGCACCTCCATCCAGATGTCCCTGACCTTCGGCCGCGTAGCCGGCATGATCGCCGCCAAGAATAAGTGATGTCCCTGATGGGATCCCTGGATGAGATCACACCAGGATCTGCACCGGACTGAAGAATACAGAGGCTCAAGTGCCCCCTTAATCTGAGCATTCTGATCGTCCCAGCCATCACAGATAAAGAAGATGACATCGAGCTATCAAGTTCGATGTCATCTTCTTTTCATATGAATAAACCGCTCTGCTTTGTTTCAGTTACTTTCGCACTCGACAGCTTCAGGACACTAGAATTCCGTCCTTTGAAACAACTCCGTGATGACTGCTTTGGCATTTGTATAAGGATTTTGATTCGGATCAGTCATTTTCTCATTCACTGGATTTGACATGGCATATCCTATCCGGTTCTTGAGAATTTTTCCTAATTTGTCTGCATCCGCTTTGTACCTGTCGTAATGGTCCACCAGAAAATGTTTTGATAATCGCTGATTCAAGCGCTTCCGGCTTAGTGGATGATTCGTTTCTTCAAAATGAAGCAGGATCCAATATTCAAAGCATTCATTGGAGAACATCACCTTGTATCCATACCCTTCCGCCAGACGAAATGCCTTGGTTATTTCAGAATCAGTCACATCGTCTTTATCAAAGACCACATACACCGAGGGAACTCCAATTCCTTTGTACCTTCCGTCTCGTTCTAATGTACTTTTTGCATGCTCCACCAGTTTTACAGCCTGTCCTTCCCCCACTTGAATATCGATACCCGCTCCTTCCACCGAAATGTGAGCAGAACGATATTTGCTTCTCAACATGGTAAAATAGTTTTTTTCAGTCTCCCCTTCACAGAAGATTACGATCTTCTTCTTTAACTTTCGGGGGTTCAGCTGTTTCCTACTCATCCACACCCCCGAAAAGCACCTTTGAGATTTCATCCGACTCGATCGTCGGCATCGCACCGAACTGTCCATTGATATATCTTTTGGCAAATTTAATATCGGATCTTGCCACAGACGGGAGATCCTCAAAGTCAAATAGTGAATACACACTGGAGGAACCCTTGAAATCTTTCTCCATCAGATAAATCTGGTCCACCCGAAGATCACAATCCATTAACTCCAGAGTATGACTGCTCATGATCATTTGGTTCTTATTTTCCGGTGAGTTGATGACTTTGACCAATGCTTTGGAAAGTTCCAGGTGAAGCGCAATGTCAAACTCATCCATCAGCATGACCCTGGGATGCTCTTGGCTGATCAGCATGAATCCTATCATAATCAACTTTCGGGTGCCGGAAGACTCGTTTTCGAAAGGGATTTCCGCTGTTCCTGCAACCTCACCACTTTGATGATAACGGTTGTAAAGAATGAACAATTCTTCCATCTCGATACTTTCCCTAAGAAGACTCGATTCGTTCGGAATGAGAAGCTGCATGGCTTTCCTGAAAGTTTCATCCGTGTTGATTTCTCTTGTCCTTACAACCAGATCAACAACATCAATTCCGCAATAATTGAGGAATTTCAACATTTTTTCTTTCATCATCGGGTCGCTGAGCAAGCCAAAACGCTGCTGTTTCGGCAGAACATTATAAAATAATAGCACATCATTGAACCAGCTCATGACATTTGATGAATGAAAATCATTCAGGTCCTGAGCCACGGACAAGAACAACCGATTGGCCCGAGTTCTTTTGGTCATGTCTTTCAGGCTCTCCGGAACATCAAACTGGTTTTGGTCAGAATTTCGTTCAAAATGAACTACTTCCGTTTGATTCTTCCAATACGTTAGTTTCTCAAACAGAATTTGATTCCGGTCATGCTCCAGTTCATAGCAATAGATTACTCCCTTCATTTCAAAGGTGATTCGATAGGATGTCGGATCTTCCGGACAACCAGCGCAAAGGGCATTCGGAACGTAGGGCAGCTCCTCGCTTAAATCCGATGTAGGCGACTTAATCAACCGGAACAATGAATAGATGGCCTGCATGAAATTCGTTTTCCCCGAACCATTCGGTCCAAACAGGATGACATTTTTCAACAGCTTACCCGTTCTGGAAGTCAATGTGTTGGAGGCCGCAAATTTTCTTAACCTTTCTCCTGTTTCCATCGATAGGGTATTCCAGTCTTTGAAGCACTTATAATTTTTAACTGAGAAATCAATCAGCATATTTCCCTCCCTAACCACGTGTTATCGTTTTTATTTCCATTAATAACTTCATAATACTAGACTTTAAGATTTTTAACAACGTGTTTCCGATTTATAATTGATGAACCTATTGTCGTTTGATTTCTGAATCCGGGTGTCGCTTCGCTTTTATGAGGGATGATCCCGATCCACTGCCATGAATGGATCTTCCTGGGATTTCTGCCTCTGACTCAATAAAAACTATGAAGTATAGCAAAACGTTCCGCCTGTGGGATGATTCCCCAGACGGAACGTTTTATTCCATATTCTGTTCATTGTCTTTCTGTGATTCCTCTTATCTCAGGATATCGATCAGATCCTTCTGAGCGGCCGAGTTGGCTGGCATAACCGAGAAGAAGAGGCCGATGGAACTGGAGATGATTACTGTGAGCAGGACCGAGAAGGTATCGACCACAGCAGTAAAGGGCAGGAACTGGGAGGCAATGCGCGAGATCAGAATTCCGACCAGCAGGCCCATGGCTCCCCCGATCAGGGTGATGGTCAGGCCTTCCAGGAGGAACTGGTTGCGGACGGAGGATTTGGTCGCACCCAGCGCGCGCCGGATACCAATTTCCTTGGTTCGTTCGGATACGGAAATATACATCATGTTCATGACGCCGACTCCCGCGATGAGCAGGGAGATTCCGGCGATGGCGGAGATGAAGTAAGTAATCATGGTGAGGATGTTGCCGATGCCTTCCATCATGAGCGCCATATCGAATACCATGTAGGTGCCTTCTGATTTCATGGAGCCGCGCACTTCCAGCGCTTCCATAACCTGATCCGCCACATCCTTGGGCACAAAGCCTTCCCGGATGGTCAGCATCAGATTGTTGCCGGAGTTCTTCGGGGCATAATACTGCTCATAAGTGGTTTTTGGCATGTAGATGTCAAACCGGTTGGCATTCATATTCACCGCAGTTCTGGGCTGTCCTTCATAGACCCCGACGATGCGGTGCAGGATCCCCTGAATCTCCACGCTGCGGCCCAGATAGGATTCCACATCCCCGAACAGATCCTGACCCGTCGCTTTGGAAATCAGCACCACCCGGGATGTGGCGTCCACATCAGCCTGGTTCAGGGTCCGGCCGGTCAGGATCGTCTCTTTTGGGGCATCTGTATTCAGCATCAGCGCGATGCTCTTGTCTTTGAGTTCATTCTTATTGGTCGTGGCATTGATCGAGGTGAAGCCTCGCTCCAGTTCTCCGATCTCGGCCTTCTCCACGCCTTCAATGGCACGGGCCATTTCCAGGTCCGCCATGTCGTAAAACGAGCGGGAGGAATTGGACAGATCCCGGGTTCTGGGCTGGAAGAGAATGTTGATGACCACATCGCTGGATTCGGACTGGGTCAGGTTCTGAACAACAGAATTCTGGAAGCCCTTGCCCAAGGCGATGATGGTGATGACCGAAGCGATGCCGATGATGATGCCCAGCATGGTCAGGATGGTCCGCCGCTTGTTCTTCACCAGTGCCTTCACGGAGGATAGCAGAATCTCAATGAATCTCATGTTGGTGTTCCTCCTCGGAGACAATGCGTCCGTCAAAAATGCGAATGATGCGATTGGCGTAATGAGCCATATTGTCATCATGAGTGACCAGGATAATCGTGACCTGTTCCTTCTGATTGACATCGCGGAACAGATTCATGATTTCAGTGGAGGTATGGAAATCCAGGGCGCCGGTGGGCTCATCCGCAATGATGAACTTGGGCTGGTTGATCAGCGCCCGGGCAATGGCCACGCGCTGCTGCTGGCCGCCGGAGAGCTGTTTGGGCAGCTTGTCCCATTTCTCGGCAATGCCGACTTTTTCCAGGTACTCCATGACGATGGGCCGAGCCTGACGCTTGGACAGTCCCTTGTAGAGCAGCGGCAGTTCAACGTTTTCCAGGACTGTATCCGTCTCAATCAGCGAAAAGTTCTGAAACACGAAGCCTACCATCTCGTTGCGAACCTGGGAGAGCCGGTTGTCGTTGCGGATATCCAGGACCTCTCCCTCATACAGATACTCCCCGGAATATTTGGAATCGATGAAGCCCAGCAGGTTGATCAGCGTTGATTTTCCCGATCCGGAGGGTCCCATGATGGCGACGAACTCTCCGGAGCCGATCTCCAGAGAGAAATCCTTCAGTACATGAAGGGTTTCCTCGCCCATGGTGTAGTATTTATTGATATTATTCAGCTTGATCATTTTGCTTCGACCTGTATCTGCAAGCCTTCCGTCAGGTCTGCGTTGGGATCCACTACGATCACGCTGTTTTTTGCAAGGCCTTCGCTCAGAACCCAGTAGTTGCCCCGCTGCTCCAGCTTGACGGGCTTTCGGGCGACTTTGCCCTCGGTTACCACCCAGAGGAATGACTGATCCTTGTCCTTCACAATGGCACTGGTGGGGACGACGATCTCATTGAGGGCAACTTCCACTTCCACGGAGTATCCGGGCTGGATTCTGCGCTCCGGAATCACGCCAAAGGCGTAGTTGACGCTGCTGTCCACCGCCCCGCTCAGCTTCAGGTTTTCCGGGATCGGGTTGAGTTCCACAATCTTGCCCGGGATCCGCTCATCCGTAGCAATTACGTGAACAAAGACGTCCTGGTTCAGCGCCAGCCGGAAGTAGTCATATTCGGTCACCATGGCATTGATTTTCGTCTGTTCCGACAAAATGTCCACTAAGGATCCCTGAGGATTGGTCTTGTTCTCTTCATGGACCAGAACCACTCCGTCAAAGGATGCGGCTTCGCTGTTGGTCTGGTTGGACTCGGCCCGATCCAGCATGATTTTTGCATCATCCAGTGCAGTCTCTGTCTGCTTGACCGATTTCTCCAGGGCGGTGATCTGGCCGGGCCACGAATCCTTCTTGGCGGTCAGCCGAGAAACATCCTGGGAGTATTCCTGAACTTTTTCGTTCTGCTCGTAGATCGTATCATTGAGATCTTCGATCCGATCCTTGTCCCGATCGGCCTGAGCTTCTTCCAGATCCTTCTGGGCGTTTCTCAGCCGGCTCTTGGCTTTGTCCAGATTGGCCTCCGCTTTGATCAGGCTGGATTTATCAGCAGCCTGATCATCTTTGGCCTCGGCCAGATCAGCTTTGGCTGTCTTCAGTGCGTCCTCGGCCTTGTCCACTGCCCGCTGGGCGTCTTCCAGGCTGTTCTGAGCCATTTCGTTATCATAGGAGAACAATGGATCACCGGCTTTCACCCGCTGTCCGGAGGTCACGAGGAGGTCCTTCACTTCCCCTTTGGATGGGTCGATGAACACGGAGGTGGATTCGGTTACTTCCGCTGTCCCTTTGAGCATCAGGGGTTCCCGCTCGCTCAAGGTATAAGTCCGGTAGGTAATCTTATCCCGGGCGATCGCCGCCTGCTGATTCCAGTAGAAGAATCCGGCTCCTGCCAGAACCACTGCCAGAAGGCCCAGCAGCCATTTGTGTTTCAGTTTGCCTTGTTTCATGTTCGTTGCTCCTTCAATGTCACCCGCTTCATCGGGGTTGTATTTTTTGCTCTGCATTCGAATGAGGATTGTTCCTGTGTCTAATTTACAGGATGTACCCTTAAAGGAAAATTAAAAAAAACGCCAAAACAGGCCGTTTCCCGTGGCTGCCACAGTTTTGCCTGACATTTATGTCACAAAACGGGCACCACAGGGGTGCCCGTCTGTATTGTCAGTTCTGATTCTTTTATCGTAGCCGGAACATTTTATTTCATATTGTGATCAGAATGTCCGCCCAAGTTCGAATTAGGAATGGGCAGGTGCTGCCGCATCCGTTGCTTCGCCCTGTTCTTTCTTGTCGGCATCAAGGATGGCATCCTTGCGCGAGAGGTTGATCCGGCCCTGGGAATCGATCTCAAGCACCTTGACCAGAATCTCGTCGCCTACGCTGACCACGTCTTCCACTTTTTCCACGCGTTTTTTATCCAGCTTGGAGATGTGGACCAGACCTTCCTTGTTCGGGAGGATCTCGACGAAAGCACCAAAGTTCATCAGGCGGGTAACCTTGCCCAGATAGACTTCGCCCGGCTCAACATCGCGGGTAATGCCGTCGATGATGCTGTAGGCCTTGCGTGCCATATCAATATCGGCACCGGCGATGAAGACGGAGCCGTCATCGTTGATATCGATCTTAACCCCGGTGTCGGCGATGATCTTATTGATGACCTTTCCGCCGGATCCGATGACATCGCGGATCTTGTCCGGATTGATCTTCATGGTGAGGATCTTCGGAGCGTACAGAGAAACATCCTTTCTGGATTCGGCGATGGCGCCCTTCATCACATCGAGGATCTTCATCCGGGCAGCCCGGGCATCCGTGATGGCCGTCTTGATGACATATTCGGACAGACCGGCAATCTTAGTGTCAACCTGGATGGAGGTAATTCCCTTTTCGGTTCCGGCTACCTTGAAGTCCATGTCGCCGAAGAAATCTTCAACGCCCTGGATGTCGGTAACTACTTCTTCCCGGGCCAGATCATCCGTGGTGAACAGACCCATGGCAATTCCCGCGCAGGGACGCTTTAGGGGAACACCGGCATCCATCAGAGCCAGAGTGGAAGCACAAACCGCTCCCTGGGAAGTGGAACCATTGCTGGAGAGAACTTCGGAAACCAGCCGGATGGTGTACGGGAATTCTTCCTCGGACGGAATCAGCGGCTCTAAGGCGCGCTCCGCCAGGGCTCCGTGACCAATCTCGCGGCGGCCCGGTCCACGCATGGGACGGGTTTCACCGACAGAATAGCTGGGGAAATTGTAGTGGTGGATGTAGCGCTTGAATTCCTCTTCGGAAATTCCGTCAAGCTTCTGGATTTCACCGATGGATCCTAACGTTGCCACAGTCATGACCTGAGTCTGACCTCTGGAGAACAGACCTGATCCATGGGTACGGGGCAGAATGGCAACATCGGACTTCAGCTCGCGGATCTCATCAAAGGCGCGGCCGTCAACCCGGCGATGCTCATTGATGGCCAGATCCCGGACGAGTTCTTTCTGCATCTGGTAGACTACTTCGGCAATATCGCTCTTCTTGGAGGCGAAGTCATCGCCGAATACTTCCTTGAAGTGCTCCGCGATTTTTTCCTTGGCCAGATCCATTTCAGCGTTGCGCTCGGTCTTGATGGCCTTGGAATAGACCTGACGGATCAGATCACCGGCAAACTCACGCACCTGGCGCTCGGTCTCGGCATCGATCTTGTGCATTTCAACCACTTTCTTTTCCTTGCCATACAGACGGCGGGCCTCTTCCTGCATTTCCAGGATGGGCTGACACTTGTCAAAGCCATAGGCAATCCCGCGGATCATGGTGTCTTCGTCAATTTCCTGGGCTCCGGCCTCGATCATCATGACGCGCTTGTTCGTTGCGACAACGGTCAGATCCAGCGTGGAAACCTCGCGTTCCTTGGACGTCGGGTTGCAGACAAAGTTGCCTTCAATCAGGCCGACTGAAACTGCGGCCACCGGCGTAGTGAACGGAATCGAGGAAATATAAAGGGCAGTGGAAGCGGCGTTGATCGCCAGAATTTCCGGCAGGTTGTCCGGTTCAACGGATACTACCGTGTTGACGACCTGAACGTCATTGCGCAGTCCCTTGGGGAACAAGGGGCGTAGCGGACGGTCCGTCGCACGGCCGGCCAGGATGGCATTTTCCGTGGGACGACCTTCCCGCTTGATAAATCCTCCGGGAATCTTGCCGACAGCATACAGACGTTCTTCATAGTCTACCGACAGCGGGAAGAAATCAATCCCGTCGCGCGGTGATTCACTCATGTTGACATTCGTCAGAATCACCGTTTCGCCATAGCTCATGAACAGCGCGCAATCCGATAAGAATCCGATATTGCCCAGTTCAATGCCCATGGAACGGCCGGCGACTTCAGTCTTTAAAATAGGTTTCATATATTCTCCTTTTCATTCCTGCCTCGCTAAAAGCCCGCTGCATACTTAATTATAGTTCAGGCGCCACCTCTGCCCGATCGGCGGGATGCCGTCTGAATTATAATTAGATACACAACCAGCTCCTCTCGGGCATAGTTTTGATTCTTACATTATATCAAATTCACCCCCGCTTTGTCCCGAATTTTTCACCCTGCAGGCCTGAATCAGAAGATAATTTCAATCCCCAACAGACCACACTCTCTTGTTAGATTCCCATACCGCAATTCATTCAGTATATTACAGTGAACCAATTTCCCCCACATTCTCCGCTTGAGAATCCTATGGTTCCTATCCCTATGGTTCCTATCCCTATGGTTCCTATCCCTATGGTCAAAGATTCTATCAAAGCCGGTGCACTCATCGAAATAATTAAAATAATTGGAGATAAAAAAAATATTGCAAAATCAGTAAATAATCGAAATTTACTCTGAAGCGTCTAAACATTATAGTATAATAATTACAAATTACAGCTTGGGGAGGTATCTATGAAAGAAGTCAGGAAAACGTTCGACTTCAACGCCCACATTGGCAATCTGGAGGGCCCCGTTCAGGTCGTGAACGGCCAGCCTCAGGTGAGTGTCTCATTTACTAATTTGAATTATGGTACCATCACCGGACTCAAACTCAGAGCCAGGGCTTTCAACTCATTCGATGAGCCGATTCAGTTCGGCGGCGGCCGGGAATCCTTCCAGATTCTGCTCCAGGACCTGAACGTTCCGCCGCAGACTCCCTACGTCGGCCGCCCCATCAATCTGCCCCATCCTGATATCCGAAAACTTGTTCTGGGCGAAGAAGCCGTCAGCCTCTCTGACGGCCAGATTCTCCCTTACCAGGGACCCTTTCTTCAGGAGGCCGCCGTTCCGGTTCTCGATCCCGTCAATCCAGCAGATTTGGAACTGTTGAATTACCTCCGGATCCAGCATCCGAAAGCTCATAACCTGCCTCTTGATCTGGGCGACGACTGGCTCTGCAGCTGCTCCCAGCTCAATCCCAAAGCTATGGATCAGTGCATGGCCTGCGGGTCCACCAGGGATCGACAGATGTTTCATTACTCGGAACCTCAGCTAACGCAGGGATTGGAAAAAATGCGGCAGGATCAGGTCCGCAAAGCCAATGAACAGGCAGAAGCAGAGCGACTCGCCTCAGCAAAAGCAAAAAAACGAAACCTTCTGATCGCTGCAACAGTGGTGGCATTTCTCATGGGAGCCTACTTCTTCAATCACTTCCAGGAAATGAAGGGCAGGCAAACTTTTACCACCGTGGAAGAAATGAAAACCTACCTCGAGGGTTTCTGGAGCTATAAGACGGAGTACGGATCTGTAGTCTCCATTGAGTTTACATCCGATGACAAAGCGAAATGGAGCCTCGGAGTTGGTGTGCCCATCGACTACAACGTCACCTATAAACCGAAACAAGGGGAAGTGAAAAGGGGGGCTACCGAACTTGTACTGAAAGACAATCGTCTGATCGAAGGCAAAAATGAATATACCCGAGGCAAGCTCGCCTCCTATGAGCTGACCTCCCCGACTTCCAAGGACAGTGCTTATGAAAGTGCCTATACCGCTTTGAGCATTTACGGCTTCGTGACCCACAACACTGTGTTCACGCAATACCAAGGCACGATTAAAAACAATGGCTCCAAGACGTATTCATTTGTGGAGGTCAAAGCGTCCTTCCAGTCACTCGCCGGGGATGTCCTGGATACCGACTGGACTTACGCTGTGGGCAGCGAGGGACTTGCTCCGGGAGAAACCAAGACCTTCACAATGTCGGTTCCCCTCAATAAACGTATCGACAAGGCTTCCGTTTCTATTCTGGATTATAATTAACCCTCAGAACATAACCAGACGCACTTTCAGCCTAAAAAATCAAACTGAAGGAGAAATATTATGAATTGTACCAAATGCGGCAGCACCATTCCTGAACAAAGCAATTTCTGTCCCACCTGCGGTCATAAAACCACCCCAGGTCAGGCTGAACCTCACGGCACGGTCATACAGGCATCGGATTCCCCCTTGGCCGGCGACGGACCTCTGGTGGTATCAAGCTCTGAGGCTCCCGGACCGATCCAGCCGGTTCAATCATGGTCCGCTGTCCCCTTTAAAAAATATCTTCCGGTGATTGGCGTCGTACTGGCACTGGTCGTTGGCTTTCTCCTCTGGCAGAACCAGGGAAAAGCCGAACTGAAAAAACTCCTGCTCAAAGACTGGAGCCGCATCGAGACAAGCGATACGACTACCTTCCAGCTGGAACTGGACTTCTCCGAGGACGAGATCGAATATAACTTCAATTCCTCTTACGCATTTCTAAATTCCAAGATCGCAACCTACGACTATGATGTAATCGGGAAAGATACCATAAAGGTTACCAGCAGTTCGGTCGAGCGACTCATCAAAATTGAATTCAATGACGACAAAGACATGATGACCATGACACCGGCACTGACCAGCACCGATGACAGTGAAAACTGGTTCTTCCACGATTAGCCCGTATTCTGATCAAATTGATCCGGAGGGATACCGCCCAGGCGCGATCCCTCCGGATCTTATTTTTTGGCTATGTTCTGAAACCCAAACCGAAAGACTGAATCCTGCCGGAAGAATGAATTCTGCCGGAAGACTGAATCCTGCCGGAGTGAATCAGTCACTCCGTTAAAAAAACTTGTCCGGGTTCTTCGCTTTATAAAAGCCGGTGGTGGCAACATCCCTCTCCATTTCAATCCCTCTCCCGATCGAATGATTGCTCAAAAAGCCGCAGCCAGACACTGGTCATCTATTTACTCCAAACTGCATCGATGCTTAAATAGAAACAGGACAGTACGTTCACAGGAGGGAAAAAATGCGCAGATTACGATCCATATTTTTACTATTTCTCATATTCTGTCTGATTTCCTCCTGCGTCGTATCCGACGCCAGTTCGAAAATCCCGGCAAGCTTTCATTCCTCAGACATCGTAAAGAATGTCCCCTATCGCTACAATCTGCGGCTGAATCCGGACAATACGGCCCGATTGCTTCGGGAAACCCGGGAAGCTAAAGGTCAGCGAATTGGCGTCGGAGACAAGGCAGTCATCGCGCTGCGCTTTGATGACTGGCAGAACACGTTCCGAGCCCAGGTCTTCCCTGAATTGAAAAAACGTGAACTTCCCGCTTCCATGGCTCTGATTTCCGAATTTCAGAATATTCACTGGGGAGCACAATGCACCTGGTCTGACATCATACACTGGAATCGAGGCGGTCTGGAAATCTGGTCCCATGGTACAGATCACCGTGACTACAAAGACTTTAACCGACTCGTCGAAAATATAGTGGGATCAAAAAAAGAAATTGAAAGCCATGACATCAAAGTCCAGGGATTTATTCTGCCCGGCGTCACCAAGTATTACAACCAGCGGCCGTACGGACTGCTGGTCCGGCCAGAGGACTACAGTGAAATTCCCGGGCGGCTGATTCAGCAGACCTATGCCCTCAGCGAAGCCTATGCCTGGGGTTCGATCCGCCAGCTGCCCAGCACTCGCTATCACGGAGCCAACCATCTGACCATCAGCGACGGTCGGGTTCAATATGATGAAATCATCCGCTCCATTGACGAAGTGATTCAGGACAAAACCGGACTGGAACTGATGATTCACTGCGGCAATCTCGGGCTTCCCGGGAATCTGAGCCTGGAAGACTTTTTGAAGGTGCTGGATTATCTTCAGGCGAAACGCTCCGACGGTACCCTGGAAATTTTAACCCCCTCCGGTCTGATGTTCGCCGATCACTCCGAGCACCGCCTGCGGCTTCTTGATTTGGATCTGACCCTGCCCTATTCGGCCAAATCGTCCTTTACCCCGGACCGGTTCCAAAATGACGGCAGTCAGCTGGCCGCTTCGCTCCGACTGTCCGGAGACGGCACCTCCCAGCTCAAGCTGGAGATGGATCGCCTGATCCGAAAAAAAGCGGATGGCGAGAGCTATGAAGCCCTGGTTCAGACCGCCGGCTCCACTGGAAAACTCACCTTGAGGATCCATGACGGCCGCGGCAACCTGCTCAGCAAAACAACCACCTCCGACCTGGAGGACAATGGCCAGAAGCGGCTGGTGTTCATCATCCCGCCCGGCTGTGACAAGATCACGCTGACCATCACCGCAGAGAGCGCACAGCCGATGGATCTGCTCTGGACCAAGGTACAGAAAATATAATTGAAAGAGAGACTTCCAATGATAGATTTCAGGCGGATTTCTCCCCTTACTTCATCATTTAGTTTTCGCCAAGAACAAAAAAGCCCTTTCCGGTATCGCAGACGATGCCCGGAAAGGGCTTTTCTGAAGCATATGAACGCGGTCAAAGACACCGCTCAGTCCTCTGTATGCGGTGACTGAATCTTTTGCCAGGCAGTCAACGAGCATTTTTAACTGTAGCAGCATAATAAAACGATCCGGATCTTAATGCCGGGCTTGAAGCCCCAGCTGACGGAGCACTCCGCTTCGGTTCAGGGAGAAAATCAAAGTGCCGGCCAGGAGGGACCCGGCGACCGTGGAAATAAGAAAGGGCAGGATGTAGACCGTTATAGCCAGGTTGGCGGATGATTTGCCCATCAGCAGAACTGCTGTGGGATATGCCAGAAGTCCGCCTAGAATTCCGGTTCCCAGGATCTCCCCCAGAAGCGTCAGCGGCAGACTTTTTGTTTTCTGATAAATCAGGCCACAGACCAGGGCTCCGCACATGCTCCCAGGAAATGCCAGAAGACTGCCCAGGCCCAGCAGATTGCGCAGAAAGCTGGAGGTGAAGGCCACGGCGAAAGCCCCCCAGGGACCCAGCAACAGCGCGCTGAGGATATTGACCATATGCTGGATGGGCGCACACTTGCTGCCAAGAACCGGGAAGGAAATGAGGCTGCCTGAAACGGCTAAGGCACTGAACAGACCAGCCAGCGCTAATTTTTGAACGGATGCGTGTTGTTTCACATTCTGACTCCTTTATGATGAACTTTTCAGAAGGCGGACCTGCGATACCGCCGCCCTTTTTTCGGGCACAGCAAACTCACTGCTGTTCGGTCGAGACTCCCTGGTCTCCTCTCACGCCGGAACACGGCTTCCCATCGCTGTCATTGCACCGCCCTGGGGCGCTCCCCCCCAGCGGCTCCGGACTCTGCCAGAGTTCCTGCCTTCTGAACTCATAAGCCGGCTGCCCGTCCCGGAGTTCATGCACACAATTGTTCCAGATCTGTCTTTTAATCAGCCAGTATGCATCTCCTGTCCTGCATATTAATCCCGGCAAGAGACGACTTGCCCTCTGACTTCCCGGATCATTTCACTATCTGCTCCACCAGGGCCTTCAGCCGCTGTGTGGCCAGGCGGATATCGGGCTGAGCAAAGAGGGCGCTGATGACCGCAACGCCATCAACGCCGCAGCCAGTCAGTTCCATGATGTTGTGTTCCTGAATCCCGCCGATGGCCACGACCGGAATCTCAACCGCCCGGGTGATTCCCGTCAGCGCATCGCGGGTGATCGAATCGGCATCCCGCTTGGACTGCGTCGGAAAGACGGCGCCCACACCCAGATAAGCTGCTCCGGCTGCCTGAGCTTTCAACGCCTGCTCCACAGTTTTGACCGATACTCCAATGATCTTATCCGGTCCCAGGATTCTTCGGGCCGTTTCTGCCTCCAGATCCGACTGACCCACATGGACCCCGTCGGCATCGAGTTCAGCCGCCAGCTCCACATTGTCGTTGATGACAAAGGGCACTTTCCAGGACCGGCACAGATCCCGGATTCGTCCGGCTTCCTCGCGATAGGATGATTCCGCCAGTTCCTTCTCCCGCAGCTGGACAAAGGTCGTTCCGCCCTTGAGCGCTGCTTCCACCTGATCATAGAGTGTCGCACCATTCAGCCAGCTGCGGTCAGTTACCGCGTACAGCAGCAAGTTCGTCTTATCGAAGTTCATAATTTGCTCCTTGTTCCAGGTCTTCCCCGGTCATTTGATCCACCGCATCGATGAGCCGGCTGCGGTAAGTGGCGTTGCCTTCACCGGCCAGCAGTCGCTTGTGCCCGATTTCCCCGGCCAGGCCCATGGTGCATACCGCCGCCGCGCAGGCTTCCAGCAGATGAGCCGGATTCGCCGCCGCAAAAGCAGTCATCAGTCCGGAGAGCATGCAGCCGCTTCCGGTAATCCGGCTCATCCGCGGATGTCCGTTGCGAATGACATAACAGCGCTCTCCGTCGCTGACCAGATCAATGGCTCCGGTGATGACGGCGATGCAGCCCCGCTGTTTCGCGAAATCCCCGGCAAAGTGGATCATCTCCGGCAAATTGTCTTCGGTGATGACATCCCCGGGATCCGCGTCCACTCCGCGGGTTGTCCCTGATCCCTTCGCCAGTGTCTTGATTTCCGAAATGTTCCCCCGAATGATGTCAAAACCAATGGCATCCATCAGATTGATCGCGGTCTGAGTCCGCAGGTCACTGGCCCCAGCCCCCACTGGATCCAGCAGCGTGACATGGGCCAGTTCTTTGGACCGCACACCGGCCGCCAGCATGCCCTCAATGGTCCGGGCATTCAGTGTTCCCAGGTTGATGTTCAGCCCGCTGCAGAGCGCCGTGATCTGCGCTGCCTCCTGCGGCTCATCCGCCATGATCGGACTCGCGCCGGCGGCCAACAGCATATTCGCCACATCATTGACCGTGACATAGTTGGTTATATTATGAATCAGCGGACGAACCGCCCTTACCCGTTCCAGATAGCTTCCGAACATACAATCCCCCAAGACTTCTTAAATTCTTCTCGACAATGCAAAAACGAACAATGCGGACAGGCACGCCCTCGGCCCATTCACATTGTTCGCAAATTGTTCCTACGTTGGCATTACCCACTTCAGGTATAAGGGTCGAAGATCCCATCTTCCTCTCAGCCTGTCTACAAGCTCCCCGTTGAACATTATTCATTTTCAGCTGGAACCCTCAGCACAGCTGCGTTCCAGAACCTATTATACAGGAAGTTCTGCACTCCTGGCAAAACGACAGCTACTCTGAAATGCCCCCGCTTTCCTTCGGATTCCTGATAATACAGAATGATTTTCCTGAGATTATTTCCATAGTCGAATCAACTCCCCTGGTGAATCGACAGTTTCATATTCCTGACTTCGATTTATTCCATGGCTGGATCATTCGAACAGCTTCATAATCCAAACAGCTTCATGATCCAATTACCTTCATGAGCCAAACAGCTACATGATCCAATTACCTTCATGATCCAAACAACTTCATGATCCAGTTACCTTCATGATCCAAACAACTTCATGATCCAGTTACCTTCATGATCCAGTTACCTTCATGAGTCAACTATCTTTTTGATTATAAAATGATACAGGAACATAAGCAAAGGAAGGCTCTCTCTCCATGCATGATACCCTTCATGTTTGATTCATCCTGGAATCGGATGGATCGGTAATGATACGTTTTGCTACACCAGGCTTCACTTCAGACATCAAAGGATCAAGTTGAAGTGGTTCTCCGTGATGAAGGAGATTCCTTCATCAACAGAAGCCGAATCCGGCCTTATCGGGTCTTTGTTCAACATTAAAAAAACTGCCGGTTAAGGCAGTTTCTTTTTTAAAATTACTTTCTGATGTTCAGTTTAGCGATGATGTCGCGGTATCTCTGGATATCTTCCTTCATCAGGTAGTTGAGCAGTCCTCTTCTCTGACCGATCATCATGAACATACCTCTTCTGGAGTGGTGGTCTTTCTTGTGTTCTCTGAGGTGTTCGGTGAGGTCGTTGATCCGTTTGGTCAGGATCGCGATCTGCACTTCCGGTGATCCGGTGTCTCCCTCATGGCGGGCATGAGTTTCAATGATTTCCTGTTTGATTGCCTTGTCTAACATAGTAATTCCTCCTGGGATGTTTAATCGCCCAAATCCGAGAGCCGGGACGGCTTTCCCTTGTCACAGAACTGGGTTCCGTTCTTTATATTAACTGATTTGCTCCATCATTGCAAGAAAAGAGCGCTTCATTTGGTAAGTTTTTTTTGTGATTTCCGATGTTTTTTCGGTTGTTTTGCCGGCTGATTTTCTGATGCCGGCAAAGCAGTCCAGCTTGAGCCTGTCGCCGGTTTATGCTCTGTGACAGGTCGTTTCCCGGATGCCGGCGCTGCCGGTGTCTGGGAAGCCTTTGGATGACTATTTTTCCTGTCTCAGGTTCGCCATATTCCGGGTGGCTGCGTAGTTGTTGTCGCGGCGCAGCTGCTCTTTCAGCTCTTCGATGGATTCGTACTTGACCATCTCGCGCATCCATTCCAGGAAATACAGCTTGACCGGTTCTCCGTAGATGTCGCGGTCGAAATCCAGGATATAGGTCTCAACGGTAACCGGGTTGTCTGCGGAAATCGTCGGGTTGTCGCCCACGGAGGTAATGCCGCGGTAGAGCTTGCCGTCTACTTCAATGTTGGTGTAGTAGACGCCTTCCCGGGGCAGAACGGACTTGGAATCAATGGTCATGTTGGCCGTGGGGAAACCCAGGGCTTTGCCCTTTTTCTTGCCGCCGACAATTACGCCGCGCATCATGAAGGGTTCAACCAGGAGGCGAGCTGCCTCACCGACCTTGCCTTCCAGAATCAGGTTGCGAATCCGAGTGGAGGAAATCAGTCCCTCTTCGTCGGTTTCCGGCTCGATGACAATGAGCTCAAAGTCATACTTCTGCGCCAGTTCCCGCAGGAATTTGACATCGCCCTTGTTCATGTGGCCGTACTTGTAGTTAAAGCCGACAATCAGCCCCTGGGCATTGTACTGATCCAGGAGAAGCTTGATGAAATCTTCCGCGCTGGTCTGCATGTACTCATAGGTAAAGTCAATGAGCGCGACCATATCGATGCCGGCTGTCCGGAAAATGTGCAGCTTCTGCTCATTGTCCATGATCAGACGGGGCATCCTCTCCGGTGCCGCCACCGACAGCGGATGATTGGCAAAGGTATACACCAGGCTCTTGCATCCGTTGAGCAGCGCTTCGTCCACGACCCGGTTGATCAGGGTCATGTGGCCTTTGTGCAGCCCGTCAAAGCTGCCCAGTGCAATATAGGTTTTTTCGGTCAGCTTTTTCGTGTTGTTGTTATCTAAAATAATCATTCTACCACCCTATGCCCGCCAGCTCAGAACCAGTTCTCGGTCCTTGTATTCTGCCAGTCCGATGAGTTCGCCTTCCGTTGATTTGATCCGATACGGCCCTTCTGTCAGGCCGGCGGTTGCGCCGGGATCCTTCAGGCGGACGCCGTTGGTGAGAAGTCGCAGGTATTCCTGCGCCAGCTGGTGTTCCGGATAATGCAATAATGGTTGTTCAACCTGTATTATTCTACCAATTATTCCTTCTCTGTCAAGGGCTTCCAGTTCATCGAGGCGGTGAGCCGCTTCGATGGGGAATCCCCCGGTCAGTGTCCGGCGCAGCGCCGTCATGGTCCCGGGGACGCCCAGTGCCCTGGCCAGATCCCGAACCAGGCTCCGGACATAGGTGCCCTTGGAGGTCACCGCCCGAAAACTGATGCTGGGAAAGGAATAGTCGGTAAGTTCCAGTTCATAGATTGTAACGGGCCGCTTCTCCAGCTCCAGGGTGACCCCTTGCCGGGCCAGATCATACAGCCGGACACCGTCTTTTTTCAATGCGGAATACATGGGCGGTTCCTGCAGAATGTCTCCGGTGAGATCCGCCAGGGCGGCTACCACCTGTTCCCGGCTGATCCGGTGACCGGACAGATCCGCTTCCTCCGTGACCTGCCCGGTGCGGTCGAGAGTATCGGTGCTCTGACCCAGGACCATGGTGGCCAGATATTCCTTTTTGGTGTCCATCAGGTAAGGCGACAGCTTGGTCGCGCTGCCCAGCAGCACCGGCAGAACGCCGGTGGCCATGGGATCCAGCGTTCCGGTGTGGCCGCACTTTTTCTCGCGCAGCAGCCGGCGTACTTTGGCCACCACATCAAAGGAAGTCAGCCCTTCGGCCTTGTCAATGACTAAGATCCCGTCCATCAGTACAGATACGCCTCCAGTTCCCGGAACAGCATTTCCCGCGCCTCCGCCATGGAGGGCGTCATCAGGGTGCAGCCAGCCGCACGGGCATGGCCGCCGCCCTGAAACACCTCGGCGAAGAGACCGGCATCGACTTTCCGCTTGGTCCGGATCGAAACCCGGATCTTGCCTTCATGCTCCTTCAGGATCATGGAGACCTCCGCTTCCTTGGGCGCCAGGCCGTAATTCACAATATCGCCGGTATCCTTGTCCGGCAGGTTCAGCTCCGTGAAGTCCTTGTCCCGCAGGCACATCAGGACCACCCGGCCGTCGAAATGCGATTCCATGGTCGCCAGGGCGCGCTCAATGAGCCGGATCCGGTTCATCGGCCGCTCATCAAACACCTTGCGGGCAATTTCCTGATGGGGGATTCCCACCGCCAGGAGCTTTGCCCCCACTTCCATGGTTCGCGGCGTCGTGCATTCAAACCGGAACGAGCCGGTGTCCGTAGTGATGGCCGTGTACAAGGCGATGGCGATGTCCCGGGTGATGGTTACGTTCATCTGACCGAGCAGATCAAAAATAATCTCTCCCGTGGCCGCCGCCTTCGGATCCACATGATTGTAGTCCCCGAACTGGTCGTTGGACTTGTGGTGATCGATGATCATCATCGGCGTCCGGCCCAGAGTCTTCTGATCGAAGCTTACCCGGTCGAAATTGCCGCAGTCCAGTACCATGACCAGGTCCGTACCGGGGCGGACCAGCGCGTCGGACGCGTTGGTCTCCTCGGTCAGGGGCAGAAAGTCCAGGGAATCGAGCACGACATCCTTGGTCAGGATGTAGGCCTCCCGCCCGATCTGGCGCAGGGCCAGAACCATGGCATGGACCGATCCCAGGGCGTCTCCGTCCGGGAAGGTGTGGCAGGCCACACCGATTTTATTGCTTTGCCGGATGATTTCCGGAAATCGATTCATCATGCTAGAGATCTTCTTCCGGATCCAGATCCTCGTCCGAGTCAGCCCCGGCGGAGTTATCCTCCTCCAGGTCCTCATCGTCCGCCTCAAAGTCCTCATTGTCCGCAGCATCCGTTGCCATCGGCGCCATCGCCGGAGCGGGCGCTGCCTTTTCCGGCAGAACCTCACGCAGGATGCTGTCGATGTGCATGCCGTAGTCAATGCTGGTATCTTCAATCAGCGTCAGCTCCGGCGTATTTCTTAAGTTCATGGTAGCGGACAGCTGACGGCGCATGAAGCCCTTGGCCCGGTTTAAGGCAGCCAGGGTTTCTTTCTCCTCTTCCTTCGTCTTGCCGAAAATCGAAAGGTAGATCTTGGCGTACTTCAGGTCCGAGGTCACATGGACGCCGGTCACCGACACCATGGCGCTGATCCGGGGATCCTTGATCTCGTTCCGGATGATGTCCGCCAGTTCCTTCTTCATTTCTTCATTGATTCGATCCATACGATGTTTTGCCATGTTAGAGTTCCTTCCGCTTGACTTCCTTCATTTCAAAGGCTTCGACAATGTCCCCTTCCTTGAGGTCATTGAACCGCTCTATGGAGAGTCCGCATTCGTAGCCCTGGGCTACTTCCTTGACGTCGTCCTTGAACCGTTTCAGGGAAGCCAGCTGACCTTCGAAAATGATGACGCCGTCCCGGATCAGACGGATCTGGGCATTGCGCACCATTTTGCCTGAAGTGACATAAGCGCCGGCAATGGTTCCGATGGCTGAGATCTTGTAGATCTGACGGCATTCGGCGGTACCAAGGATTACTTCCTTGATGTCCGGCTGGAGCATGCCGATCATCGCCGCCCGCACATCGTCGATGGCGTTGTAGATGACGCGGTAGCTCTTGATTTCGACCTTTTCTTTTTCGGCCAGTGCCTGGGCATTGTTGTCCGGACGGACATTGAAGCCCATAACGATGGCATTGGAAGCAGCCGCCAGGATGATGTCGGTTTCGTTGATGGCACCGGCTCCGCCGTGAATCACGCGAACCTTGACCTCATCGGTGGACAGCTTTTCCAGGGAGCCCCGGAGCGCTTCCACGGAACCCTGCACATCCGCCTTGACGATGATGGGCAGTTCCTTGACTACGCCTTCGGAAATCTGGGAATACAGTTCCTCCAGGCTCATGCGGCCGCTGCTCTGGCTGTGGGCCCGATCCTTCTGGACTCTGGCCTGAGCCATGCCCCGCGCCGTCTTTTCATCCTTGACTTCGCTGAACCGGTCACCGGCCTGCGGAACATCGGACAGACCGAGTACTTCCACCGGAATGGACGGACCGGCGGACTTGATCTTCTTGCCCTTGTCGTCAAACATGGCACGAACCCGGCCGTAGGTATTGCCGACGAGGATGGAATCCCCGACCGACAGCGTTCCGTTCTGAACCAGCAGCGTGGCCACCGGGCCTCTGCCCTTGTCCAGCTCCGCTTCCACCACTGTTCCCTTGGCGCGACGCTTGGGGTCGGCCTTGAGTTCCATGACTTCCGCCGTCAGAACGACCATTTCCAGCAACTTGTCGATGTTCATCCGCTTCTTGGCTGAGACTTCCACCATGATGGTGTCGCCGCCCCAGTCTTCGGAAATCATGCCGAATTCCGTCAGCTCCTGCTTGACCCGGTCCGCGTTGGACTGCGGCTTGTCCATCTTGTTGATGGCAACCACCATGGGGACACCGGCTGCCTTGCAGTGGGAAATGGATTCCCGGGTCTGCGGCATGATGCCGTCATCGCCGGCTACTACCAGGATGACGATATCGGTGATCTGTGAACCGCGGGCCCGCATCTGAGTAAAGGCTTCATGGCCCGGGGTGTCGAGGAAGGTAATCTTCTCACCCTGGACGTTGACCGTATAGGCGCCGATATGCTGCGTAATGCCGCCGGCTTCCTGATCCGTCACATGGGCAGAGCGGATGGCGTCCAGCAGTGAGGTCTTGCCGTGGTCAACATGACCCATGACCGTCACGATGGGCGGACGCTTGACCAGGTTGGCATCGTCAGACACTTCCTCATCGAGGAGTTCATTGCCCAGAACCGGCTTTTCTTCCCGGTCGATCATGACATTGTACTTCTCAGCGACCTTGGAGGCGGTTTCATAATCAACTTCCTGATTGATGGCCGCCATGACGCCGTTCATGATCATGGTCTTGATGACCTCGTTGTAGGGCTTGCCCAGCTTGTCCGCCAGTTCCTTCACCATGATGGTTTCACCCATGGTGATGATGCCGACGGCCTTGTCTTCCATCTGCTGGTCATTCTTGCGGCCGCGCTTCTTCTTCTTGGCCTGGTTGTTGACCTGCTCCGCAATTTCTTCTTCGTAGACTTCGACAATGCTCTTGGCCTTATCCGCCTCGACTTTTGCCTGTGCTTCGGCATTGGCATCGGCCTGGGCCTGTTCCTCTTTGCTCAGGGGCTTTTCGGGAACAGCCTGGGGAACAGCTGCTTCAGCTGACTCAGCCGCTGCCTCGCCTTTCTTGGCCTCGCCGCCCATCAGTTCCTTGATCAGGGCTGCGTCTTCATCTTCTACCACGCTCATGTGGTTTTTTACTACAATGTCAAATTCCTCAGCCAGGATGGCAATCAGTTCTTTGCTGGTAATATTCAGTTCCTTGGCTAATTCATATACTCTGAGTTTGGACATTCTTTCCTCCTTGACCTACATAGCGATCCACAGCTCCTTCAGTTTTTCGGACATCTTCAGATCGGTTACCCCGATCACGGAGATTTCTCCTTTTCCTATGGCGCTGCCCAGTTCGTCCATGGTCGAAGCTTCGATCAGTTCCACGCCGAAATGCGCGGTCATGTCCTGAAACTTCTTCCTGGTTCCGTCACTGGCATCCAGGGCCAGGATCACCAGACGCACACGGCCGTGTTTCACGGCCGCTTCGGTCAGGTTGCCCCCGGCGGTCAGATTCCCTGATTTTCTGGTTAATCCCAGGAAATTCAAAAATCTATTCATGCTCGATGATCTCTCGCATGGACTGGTATATTTCTTCGCTGATATTGGTTTCCAAATTTTTATTTAATCGTTTGGTCTTGAACGCCTTCTCCAGACAAGCGATGTTCTTGTCGATGTAAGCGCCGCGGCCCGGCTTCTTTCCCACCAGGTCCAGGGAGACCTCCCCGTCTTTGTTCTTGACAACCCGAATCAGTTCTTTCTTGGGCTTCATTTCCATGCAGCCCAGACACTGTCTCATTGGTATTTTTTTCGGTTTCATGGAACCTCCTGCTTGAGCACCCATGGCCGGATCTAACTCTCTTCCGAAGGAACTGGTGCCGCTGCGCGCGGTGCGTCCCCCGGATGATACGTCGTCTCGGCATGCTGCTCAAATCCGGCCATGGCCAGCGGATCGCGGCTGGACTTGATGTCAATCTTCCAGCCCGTGAGCTTGGCTGCCAGGCGCACGTTCTGCCCTTCCTTGCCGATGGCCAGGGAGAGCTGGGAGTCATCGACAATGACCCGCGCGGTATTGTCGTTGGAGTTCACCGTCACGGATTCCACCTTGGCCGGAGACAGGGCATTGGCGATATAGCGCGCCGGATCCTTGTCCCATTCCACGATGTCGATCTTCTCGTTGCCCAGCTCGGATACAACCGTCTGGACCCGGGCGCCGCGGTTGCCGACACAGGCTCCGGTGGCGTCCACGTTGGAATCATTAGAGAATACCGCGATCTTTGTCCGGGATCCCGGTTCGCGCGATGTGCTCTTGATCTCCACGATGCCGCTGTAGATCTCGGGTACTTCCCGCTCAAACAGACGCCGCACCAGTCCCGGATGGGTCCGGGAAACGGTGATCAGAGGGCCCTTGGTATTCTGGCGCACTTCCACGATGTACAGGTCAATGCGCTGGTTGAAGTCATAGGACTCCCCGGGAATCTGCTCGCTGGGTCCCAGCACGGCCTCGATCTTGCCCAGGTCCACATAAACGTTGCCCTTATCCTTACGCTGAATGACGCCGGAAATCAGGTCGAATTCCTTCTCCGAGAATTCATTGTAGATAATGGAGCGTTCCGCTTCCTTGATGCGCTGGGTTACGATCTGCTTGGCATTCTGAGCCGCTACCCGCATGAAGTTCTCCGGTGTCACGTCTTCCTCGATGACATCGCCCACTTCGCAGGACGGCTTGATTTTACGGGCATCCGCCACCAGGATCTGAGCGGTCTCATCGGTGATCTCATCGACCACCTGTCGCAGGTTCACAATCCGGATTTCACCGGATTCGCGATTGACGCTGCTCTTGATCTCCTGACTGGAGGTGTCGTTGTAGTTTTTGCGGTAAGCCGCCGTCAGGGCGTCTTCCAGAGCGGTGAAGAGAAGATCCTCATCTATCCCCTTCAGTCTGGATATGTCTTTCATCGCCTGGATGATTTCATCCTTGTTTTTCTTACTCTGCTTCAATTTGTTTTTTTCTATCCTCCTTATACCTCGGGTTCCAGATGGATCAGCCGGACCCCGTTCCAATCAATGCGTTCCTGCTTTCCCTCGACTTCCAGCACCAGCTGGTCCCCTTCCAGGGCAGTCAGGATTCCCAGAAAATTCTTCTTGCCTTTCTCACTGTCCGCCAGGCGGACTCGAACCCGTTCTCCTACCGCTTTCGCCGCATGCTCCAGTGTATAGAGCTGCCGGAACAGACCCGGGGAAGAGACCTCCAGAAAATAAGCGCTTTCAATGGGATCCTTCTCATCAATCAGAACGGAGACGCGCCGTGATACCTTTTCACAGTCATCCAGCGTAATCGGCTCCCCGGACGGATTCTCAATGAAGAAGCGCAGATAGTTCTCGCCCTCTTCCGTTGCGAATTCCAGATGATACAGCCAGTAGCCCAGCTCCCTGATGCTTTGTTCGGTCATTTCCTGAATCACGTTGAGCTTTTCTTCCATGACGACCTCCTTTGATCAATAAAAATTTCCTGTTTCAACAAATAGGAGCGGGTCCCTTGACCCACTCCTAAGTACCTTATTCTCAGTACGAATACTATACCACAAATCAGATGTAATATCAATGAATCCGACTGCTTCCCCCAAAGTTCACACCCGAGGGCGGATGGTCCCTCTCCGCCAGAATTGCCGCCGCCTGGGCCGGAGTCTGTCCGGTCCGGGTTTTAGCCGAAAAATGAAATCTGGTTGGTATCTCCCAGTTCGTTCAGACAGCCCAGGCGTTCCAGGGCTTCCATGACGGTGCGGGTGGAACGGGTCCGGTTCTTGAAGTCCTCCTTGGAGAAGAACTCCCCCTTCTGAGCTTCCTCATAGATGGCCAGACCGGCGTTTTCGCCGATGCCGTTGACCGCCGAGAACGGCGGGATCAGGCGGTTGTCCGCCACGATGAATTTCGAGCCGTGGCTCTTGTAAATGTCCACCGGCGCAAAATCATAGCCGCGCAGGAACATTTCGTAGACCAGCTCCAGGGTGGCCGCCAGATTCTGATCCTTGGGCGTCGCCTCGTTGCCCATGGCGGCGATCTCATCGAGCTTCGCCTTGACGGAGGCCTGGCCCTTGAGCACGACTTCCGCGTCAAAGTCCTTGGCCCGCACCGAGAAGAACGTGGCGTAGTAATGGAGCGGATAGTAGACCTTGTACCAGGCGATTCGCACCGCCATGGTGACATAGGCCACGGCATGCCCCTTGGGGAACATGTACTTGATCTTCTTGCAGGACTCAATGTACCACTCCGGCACCTTGTACTGCCGCATCTGAGCTTCCTCTTCGGGTTTGAGGCCCTTGCCCTTGCGCACGCGTTCGGTGATGAAGAAGGCATCCTTTGAGGGCAGGCCGCACTGGATCAGGTAGAGCATAATGTTGTCGCGCAGCGAAATGCAGCCTTCCAGGTCGGTATCGCCGTTTTTGATGTAGTACTGGGCGTTGTTCAGCCAGACATCGGTACCGTGGGACAGACCCGAGACCCGGACCAGGTCGGCAAAGGACTTGGGCTTGGTGTCCATCAGCATCTGCCGGACAAAGCGGGTGCCAAACTCCGGCACGCCGATGGTGCCCACCGGAGAACCCAGCGCTTCCGGATCCACGCCCAGCGTTTCCGTGGAGCGAAACAGGCCCAGCACTTTGGGATCCGTCAGCGGCAGGCTCTTGGGGTCAATCCCCGTGATGTCCTGCAGCATGCGCAGCACCGTCGGGTCGTCATGGCCCAGGATGTCGAGCTTGAGCAGCCGGCCCGAGATCGAGTGATAATCAAAGTGGGTGGTAATGATGTCGGTGCTGGTGTCATCGGCCGGACGCTGCACCGGACAGAAATTATGAATGTCGTTGTCGGCCGGGACGACCATGATGCCGCCGGGATGCTGGCCGGTGGAGCGCTTGATGCCCGTGCAGCCCGCGGCCAGGCGTTCCATTTCCGCCCGGGTCATGGACAGGTTCTTCTCTTCCAGGAATTTGCGGACATAACCCATGGCGGTCTTTTCCGCCACCGTCGTAATGGTGCCGGCCCGGAAGGTAAAGCCCTCGCCGAACAGCACTTCGCAGTATTTATGAATGGAGGCCTGGTTGTCGCCGGAGAAGTTCAGATCGATGTCCGGCTCCTTGTCTCCCTCAAAGCCGAGGAAGGTCTCAAAGGGAATGTCATGACCTTCCCGGATGTATTCGGTATGGCAGGCCGGACAGCGCTTGGCCGGCAGATCGACGCCGGAAGACACCGAACCGTCGGTAAAGAACTCCGAATGTTTGCAGTGCGGGCAGACATAGTGCGGTGGCAGACCGTTCACCTCGGTGATGTCCATCAGGGTCGCTACCAGAGACGAGCCGACCGAACCGCGCGAGCCGACCAGATAGCCGTCGCTGAGGCTCTTTTTGACCAGCTTGTGTGCGACCAGATAGAGCACGGCATAGCCGTTGCCGATGATGGATTTCAGCTCGCGGTCCACCCGCGCCTGAACGATGTCCGGCAGCGGATTGCCGTAAATGGCATACGCCTTATCCAGCGTCATGCTGCGCACATCTTCCTCGGCCCCTTCCATCTTGGGCGGGAAGGTTTCCTTGGGAATGGGCAGGATCGGCTCCACCATGGCCGCGATCCGCCGGGTATTGTCGATGACCACTTCCCGGGCCAGCGCGCCGCCCAGGTAATCAAACTCACGCAGCATCTCGTCCGTGGTCCGGAACGGCATGGGCGTCGAATTCTCCCCGGCACCGGCAAAGCCCTGGCAGTACGTCAGAACGTGGCGGAACACCGCATCCTCCGGCCGCATCATATGGACGTCGCCGGTGGCCACCACCGGCTTGCCCAGGGCTTTGCCCAGCTTGACGATCCGCCGGTTGATGTCCTTGAGCTGCTCGACATGGCAGCGGTCCTCGACCAGCAGATGGGCGTGATTGCTCACCGGCTGAATCTCCAGATAATCGTAGAAATCAGCCAGCGAGGTGATGATATCCGGCCGCCGGCCGTCCAGGATGGCCCGGTACAGCTCGGAGTTGGTACAGGCTGAGCCAAGGATCAGATTTTCACGGCTGGCAGCCAGCAGGCTCTTGGGCAGTCTGGGATTGCGCTGAAAGTGCTCCAGATGCGACTTTGAGACCAGTTCATACAGGGTCTTGAGGCCCTTCTGATTTTTGGCCAGAATGATGACATGATCCGGCATCTGCTTGGTAATATCCACCCGCGACAGATAGTCGGCGTTGAGACCGGCTGTATCCGTGATGCCGTTCTTTGTCAGGTTCTCGAAGGAACGAAGCAGAATGTTGGCGGTGGTTTCGGCATCATCGACGGCCCGGTGGTGGCTGCCCATGAAGATGTTGAGGTATTTGGCAATGGTATCGAGCCGATGGCGCTTCAGTTCCGGATAGAGATAGCGCGCCAGGGTGACGGTATCGAGCTGGGCATTGTCAAAGGGCAGTCCCAGATCCTTCGCGTTCTTGCGGATAAAGCCCATGTCAAAGTTCGCATTGTGAGCGACCAGGACGGAGCTGCCGCAGAACGCCAGAAATTCCGGCAGTACCTGATCAATGGTTTTCTGTCCCCGCACCATGGAATCCGTGATGCCGGTCAGCTCAATGATCTTGGCCGGCAGCGGTCGCTGCGGATCGACAAAGGCGGAGAAACGCTCGACCACGCGGCCCTCGCGGACCTTGGCCGCGCCGATTTCGATGATCCGGTCGTTGACATGGGAAAAACCGGTGGTTTCAATGTCAAAGACGACGTACTCCCCATCAAAGGGCACATTGACCTGTGAGGTGCAGATCCCCGTCAGGTCATCCACCACATAGGCTTCCATACCGTACAGCACTTTGATTTTGCTGCCGGCCGCTTCCATGGCTTCGGGGAAGGCCTGCACCACGCCATGGTCTGTTATGGCGATGGCCTCATGGCCCCACTGGATGGCCTGGCGCACCAGATCACCGGCGGACACCATGCCGTCCATGGTGCTCATGGTGGTATGGGCATGCAGTTCCACCCGGCGCACCGGGGCGTCATCGATAATAACGGGCGCTTCCAGGCGCAGGCAATGCGCCACCCGCACCGTCATTTCCTTCATGTACAGATCCACTTCGGTCTTGCCTTTGATCATGACATGCATCCCGGCCTTGATCGGCGGGACTTCATCCTTGTCCTTGGCGAACAGCTTGCAGATGATACTGGAGGTCGAGTCCGTCAGATAAATCGTCAGGAGAATCTTGCCGGTACGCAGCTCCTTCTCCTCCAGCTTGAATATCTGTCCGGCCACAGTCACGCTGTACATGCCCTCCGCCACGTCGGCGATGGGAATCGGTTCATCCCGAAACAGCTTGCCGTAAAGAACGGGATCATCCCCGGCCGGTTTCGGCGGCGGAGTGGGCTTGGCCGGCGCAGGTTTTGGCACAGAGGATGCCGGCGCAAACACCGCCGGCGCGGGTCCCGGCTGCGGGATCTCTTCCAGCGCAATCTGAGCCGGAATCGCCTGGGCATCGTAGACCAGCCGAATCTGGCAGGTCATATCGTAGATTTCCCGCAAAAATTCCTCAATCAGTTCCACGGTGCCCTTGCGCTGGAGATGATTGACCAGAACCGGGTTGGAGTGGGCAAAGCTGAGCTCATTCTCACTGCGCTCGAGGCGGGCATCCCGGAAAAAATTCATGGCAATGGGATCTTTGCGGAAAATTTCCGCCAGAAATCCCCGGATCGCTTCCTCGGTATCGAGCACATCTCCGTTGCGGCGCATGACGGCAATGTCCTTAATGACCTGACCGCCCAGAATCTCATCGGTGACATGGCCGATGCATTCCTCATCTTCGATGCACAGCGGTCCGTCGGCCACGCAGAAAATGCGGAGCCGACAGTGTTTTTTCAGATATTCCACTTTCAGCACCCTCAGGTGTTCTTCCCTGAGCCGACCCTGGAGCTTATGCTCCAGTACTTTTCGAAATTCCATAACCTGCTCCCGCTTACATGTTCTCGATTTCGGCCATCAGGGCCTCCACCAGCTCTTCTTCCTTCACCCGGCGGACAATCAGTCCCTTCTTGAAGATCATGCCGACCCCTTTGCCGCCGGCAATGCCGATGTCGGCATCCCGGGCCTCGCCCGGTCCGTTGACAACACAGCCCATGACGGCCACCTTAATTTCCTTGTCCAAGCCTTCCAGGCGCTTTTCCACTTCATTGGCAATGCCGATGAGGTCAATTTCGGTGCGGCCGCAGGTCGGACAGGACACAAACTCGATACCTTCCTTCAGATGACCCAGGGACTTCAGGATCTCCCGCCCCACCTTGATTTCTTCCACCGGATCTCCGGTCAGTGACACCCGCAGCGTGTCGCCGATGCCCTCGGCCAGCAGCGTGCCAATGCCGACGGCGCTTTTAATGGTGCCTCGCCACAGGGTGCCGGCCTCGGTCACGCCGATGTGCAGCGGCAGGTCGGTCTTCTGCGCCAGCAGCCGGTAGGCTTCAATCGTGCGCAGGACATTGGAAGACTTGATGGAAATGATGACATCATGGAAGTTAACTTCATCCAGAATGGCCGCGTGGCGCAGGGCGGATGCGACCAGAGCCTCCGGTACGGGACCGCCGTACGTCTCCAGCAGATCCTTCTCCAAAGAGCCCGAGTTGACGCCGATCCGGATGGGAATGCCCCGGTCCTGGCAGGCGCGCGCCACCAGCTCCACTTTGTCGCGGGAGCCGATGTTACCGGGATTGATGCGCAGCTTGGCAATGCCGTTTTCAATGGCGCGCAGAGCCAGGCGGTAATCGAAGTGGATGTCCGCCACCATGGGCATGTCCACGCCGGCTGTGATTTCTTTCAGCGCGTCAGCCGCCGCCAGATCCGGCACGGCCAGCCGGACGATGTCGCAGCCGGCGGTGCGCAGGGCGCGAATCTGGGCCAGCGACGCCTCCACGTTCCGGGTATCGGTGTTGCACATGGATTGAACAGCAATGGGGGCATTGCCCCCAATTGAAATATTGCCGATTTTCACTTGTCTGGTTTTATTTCGTGTAATCATAGATTTCCTCGTTTGACTTTCGTGATCCCCTCTTAATAGGCGATGGGGAAGAATATATCCTTGAATGTAATAAACAGCATGAACAGCATGAGAATGGTGAAACCCGCCATATTCCAGCCGGTCATGAATTTTTCCGGAATTTTGCGCCGGGTGATCAGTTCAACGAACAGAATCACCAGCCAGCCGCCATCCAGTGCCGGGAACGGCAGCAGGTTGAAGATGGCCAGGTTGATGGACAAAAAGCCCAGAAAGCGCAGGAAGCTCAGGAAATTGACCTTGGCCACCTCGGATGCCATTCCCAGGATCGCCACCGGTCCGCCCATCTGATCCACGCCGACCTGGCCGGTGAAGAGCAGCTTCAGGGAAAAGTAGGTCTGACGGATCATGGCCGAAGCCTCCACCAGTCCCTGGCGGAAGGACTGACCCAGATTCGGCTGCGTTTCGACCTGCGACTGGAAGCCAATGAGATACTGGCCGGTTTCCGTCTGTTTCGGGACAATATCATATTCAGACACCACATTGTCGCGGCTGACCTTGATTTTGGTCGGAGCCCCTTCCGCGACGGCCATATAGGTAATGACATCATTGAACGTCGTCACCTTGTTGCCGTTGACTTCGACAATGGCATCGCCGGGCTGAAGGCCGATGGCGGCAGCGGGTGAATCCGGGAGAACTTTTTCTACCACGTTAGTCTGGAAGCCCAGGCTCTGGGCCAGAATGGTAAAGAACAGGAAGCCGGTGATCAGGTTCATGAGCGGTCCGGCAAAAATAATGCTCATGCGCCGCAGCGGGTGCTTGGACTGGAAGGAATCGGAGGAGCCGTCTTCTTCTCCGGTGTCTTCCCCTTTCATCTGGCACATGCCGCCAATGGGCAGCGCTTTGATGGACCAGACGGTGCCGTTTTTTCCCTTGCGGGAAATCAGGGACGGCCCCATGCCGATGGCGAACTCCTCCACGGTGACCCCGTTCAGGCGGGCGACGATAAAATGGCCGAATTCATGGACCAGGACTAAAAAACCGAAGCCCAGGATCGCGAGGATAATACTCATATAATTTGTTTCTCCTAATGTTGTAGATTCGGACGGTTCGTCAGGCGAACCGGATCCGGATGGTCTTATTCACCCTATATTATGACACATCAGGTTAAAATGAAGTGAAAAACGGACCGAATTATCGATTTCGATACATTTGGGCCAGATCACGGCGCAACATCGCATCCAGCTCCACCACGCCGTCCAGAGTCAGTTCCCCGGACCGGCCGAAGCGCTCCATGGCGAACTCAATGAGTTCGGCGATTTCCAGGAATCCGATGTCTCCGGTCAGGAAGAGTTCCACCGCCACTTCATCGGCGGTATTGACAATCAGCGGATAGTATCCGTCCAGTTCCAGCGCGCGATAGGCCAGCTCCAGGCAGCGGAAGGTCTGGCGGTCCGGCTTTTCAAAGGTCAGTCGTCCCACGGCGAACAGATCCAGCGGCGGGGTTACTGCCTCCCGCCGTTCCGGATAATTCAGGGCATACTGGATCGGCAGCCGCATATCCGGGTTGCCCAGCTGGGCTATGACGGAGTGGTCTTTGAACTCCACCCCGGAATGCAGGATACTTTCGGGGTGAACATGGACGATGATCTGCTCCGGAGCCACATCGAACAGCCAGCGGGCTTCGATGACCTCCAGCCCCTTGTTCATCAGCGTGGCGGAATCCACGGTAATTTTACGGCCCATGCTCCAGTTGGGATGCTTCAGGGCGTCTTCCACAGTCACAGCCTCCAGGTCCTGGCGGCTTTTTCCACGGAACGGCCCGCCGGAGGCGGTCAGAATGATGCGGTTGATGTCGCTGGTCTGATAGCCCTGCAGACTCTGGAAAATGGCGGAGTGCTCCGAATCCACCGGATAGATCCGGACGCCATGGCGGCGCGCCAGATCCATAACGAGAGATCCTGCCCCCACCAGCGTCTCCTTATTGGCCAGGGCAATATCATGTCCTGTCTCAATGGCCGCCACCGTGGCCTTCAGCCCCGCCAGCCCTACCACCGACGTCAGAACGATGTCGCAGTCCTGCCGGGCCAGTTCCTCCATGCCCGGGGCGCCGACCAGCACCCTGACCCCTTCCCGGGAAAAGCCCCGGGCGGCCGTCTCATCCGTAATGCAAACCAAAGTCAGGTCAAATTCTTCAATCAGCTGGGCCAGGCTGGCCACATTCGAATGAACCGAAGCACCCACCAGTTGCAGGTGAGGACTCTGCCGGATAACATCCAGGGTCTGGCGGCCGATGGATCCCGTCGCTCCCAGCAGGATGATCCGCTTTCTGTTCAATGGAGCCTCCGTATTTTGCTGTTTCTTTTCTCTATGTTCCATATTTGATCCTTTATCAGGCAAACTCTTGCCTGTGCGTTCTGTGCTATTATCGCTTGATGATTTTCCTGCATATTGCGCGCATTCCGCGCGTTCTGGGCTTACTTCTCATACTGTGCTTTCTGTACTTACTTCACATTCTGTGCTTTCTTCACATTCTGTGCTTCTCATGCAGAGAATATAGAGATTTTCGGGAATATTAATCCCGGTGCTTCGCATACTCCATTATATCAAAAAAGGCGGCTGACCGACCTGAAGCTTCGGCATAAAAAAGAGCTCCTCCGGAAGGGAAGAGCTCTTGCTTTACGCCTTAGTCAGGTTTCGGGTTCTAATGGCCAAAGATGATGGTCAGATACAGGAAGACCGAAACAGCTGCCAGCAGGACGGAATCAAACCGGTCGAGTATGCCGCCGTGTCCCGGGATCAGCTTGGGATAATCCTTGACGCCGCAGTCCCGCTTGATGGAAGACGCGATCAGGTCGCCGATCTGGGAGAAGAAGGATCCGATGAAGCCCATCACCAGAAAATGGAGCGGATTCATCACAGGCTGGCCGGTCAGAAGAACGATCCAGCCATAGATCATGGTACCCAGTGCACCGCCTGCCAGTCCGCCCAGCGCACCCTCCACCGTCTTTTTCGGGGAGACTTCCGGAATCAGCTTCCGCTTGCCGAAGAAGCGGCCGGTGAAGTAGGCTGCCGTATCGCAAACCCAGGCGATGGTAAAGATGGCGAAGACATAGTGCCTGCCTCCGGGCATCTCGTAGATCAGCAGGATCAGCGAGAAAAAGGCAATGGTATAAATAAAGCCCATGACGGTGACGGCTGCATCCATGAAGTTGCAGTCCTTGCGGAACACCGAGATGATCAGGGCGGCCACCGTCAGAAACAGGATAATGACGGAAAGCACCTTCAGCTCGGTGCGGCCGAAAAAGAACAGGGCAAACTGGATCAGGGCAAAGCTGTAGCCGGCAACCTGAATCGGCCGGAGGCCTTTCTGCTTGACTACTTCATAGAATTCATACAGGGCGCGCAGTCCCATCAGGACAACAACAACCTTGAGCCAGATCCCTCCCACAATGAAGGCGATCAGGATCGGCAGGAGCAGCAGAGCGCCAAAATACCGGTTATCCTGCAATGGCTGGCGAACATCATCAAATTTATCCTTCACTGTTCACCCCTCCAAAGCGCCGATCGCGCTTCTGACAATCCGCGATGGCCTGACGCAGGTCAGCCGGTGTAAAATCAGGCCAGTTAATCTGTGAAAACCAGAATTCGGAATAAGCTGACTGGTAGAGCATGAAATTGGACAGCCGCAGCTCGCCGGAGGGGCGGATGATCAGATCCGGTTCCGGGATTGCCCCGGCATACAGATACCGGGAGAAAGTCGATTCGGTCAGGTCTTCCGGCTTCAGTATTCCGGCCTGGACATCAGCCATGGCTTTCTGGGCGGCTTTGACGATTTCACGCTGTCCGCCGTAATTCAAAGCCAGGTACATGTGGACTCCGGTGTTAGAGCGAGTCCGCTCATAGGCGGATTCGAGCTCCTGCCGGCATTTGGCCGGCAGGGCCTCGATGTCGCCGATGGAGTCAATGATGACGTTGTTTTCATGCAGTTCCTGGAACTCACTGCGCAGATAGCGCACCAACAGATCCATGAGAAAACCGACCTCGGCCTCAGGCCGCTTCCAGTTTTCGGTGGAAAAGGCATACAGGGTCAGATATTTCACGCCCAGGCGATTGCACTCTCTGACGATGCTGCGGATCGTTTCAACGCCGGCCTTATGACCCATGGAGCGAGGCAGATTCCGGGCTTTGGCCCAACGGCCGTTCCCATCCATAATGATCCCGATGTGCGCGGGAATTCGGGATAAATCCAGTTCCTGCCCGGCATTGGCTGCTTCTGACACCATGTTTTCCTCCTAGATGGTCATTACTTCTTTTTCTTTCGTTTCAAGGGCCTTATCGACTTTGACGATAAACTGGTCTGTCAGCTTCTGCATGTCTTCTTCGCCCTTTTTGATCTCATCTTCCGGAACGTCCTCTTTCTTGAGGTTCTTGATCTTGTCATTGGCGTCACGGCGGATGGAGCGGATCGCTACCTTGCTTTCCTCGCCGTACTTCTTGACCTGCTTGACCAGATTCTTTCTGGTTTCTTCCGTCAGTTCCGGCACGACCAGCCGGATCATGGTTCCGTCATTTACCGGATTGATGCCGAGCTCGGATTTCTGGATTGCCTTTTCGATGACTTTCAGCATCGGTTTCTCCCAGGGAGTAATGCACAGCATTCTCGGCTCCGGGACCGTGATGTTTCCGACCTGATTGATCGGCATCATGGAGCCATAGTAATCCACTTCGACCCGATCCAGCATGTGAGGATTGGCACGGCCCGCTTTCAGCGTGTCCAGCTCCGCCTCCAGGTTATGCAGGGTCTTGTTCATTTTCTCTTCCGCTTTTTTGTAAATGTCCTTGATCATGAGTAGAAAATACCTCCTATGAAATAATGGTTCCGATGTTTTCGCCGGCTATGGCGCGTTTGATATTGCCTGGTTCATCCAGTGAAAATACGATGATGGGAATATTGTTGTCCTTGCACAGAGCCATGGCCGGTGAATCCATTGCCTTCAAGCCCTGTTCCAGCACTTGCTGATAGGTCAGGGTGTTGTATTTGACTGCGTCGGCATACAGATTGGGATCCTTGTCATAGACTCCATCCACTTTCTTGGCAAACAGAATGGCTTCCGCTTCGATCTCCGCCGCGCGCAGAGCCGCCGCTGTATCGGTGGAGAAATACGGATTGCCTGAACCGGCCGCGAAGATCACGACCCGGCCCTTTTCCAGATGCCGCATCGCCCGCCGGCGGATATAGGGTTCGCAGATCTCCCGCATTTCAATGGCAGACTGAACCCGGGTCTCGACTCCGATGTCCTCCAGGGAATTCTGCAGCGCCAGGGCATTGATGCAGGTGGCCAGCATGCCCATGTAGTCCGCTGTGGTCCGATCCATGCCGCCGCCCTGACGTCCCCGCCAGATGTTGCCGGCTCCGATGACGGCGCCGACTTCCACGCCCATGTCCACCAGTTCCTTAATTTCCCGGGAAATCCGTAAAGCGACCTCAAAGTCGATGCCGTACCCATTCGTTCCGGCCAGAGCTTCTCCGGACAGTTTCAGCATGACGCGCTTATATTTGCGATTCGTATTTTTTTCCAATTGTTTGCTTCCTCCGCAATGTCATAGACTGTATTCATTTTACCACACTCTCCGTTTAGACTCGAAGCTTTTAACTGTTTTTCTCGCCGCTGAACCGGAGAGCGCCGCTGTCGCTGGTGCCGTTCCATAAAAATGGTGCAAAGACCGCTCCGGTCGTTGCACCATTTTGCTTATATCGATCAGCCCTTATGAGCTTTCTCATCATTGGTTTTCGGTTTCCTAGACTAAACCTTGTCCCTTAAGCCAGGCTAAGGGGTCGGCGCATCATTTGCCCTGGTTCATCTGGGCTGCAACTTCTGCAGCGAAGTCTTCTTCCTTCTTTTCAATGCCTTCGCCCTTTTCAAAGCGGACATAGCGAACGACTTCCATGGAACCGAGGTTCTTGGCTTCGCCTTCAACGAACTTGGAAACAGACAGATCGGGATTCTTAACAAAGGGCTGCTCCAGAAGAACGGCTTCCTTGTAGTATTTGGAAATACGGCCCATGACCATCTTTTCTACGATATTTTCCGGTTTGCCTTCGTTTCTGGCCTGAACCCGGTAGATTTCCTTTTCTTTTTCCAGGGATTCCTGGTCAACCAGGTCCTTGGACAGGAACGCCGGATTGGTGGCAGCTACGTGCATGGCAACGTCCTTGGCCACTCTCTGAACCTCTTCGTTGGCATTTTCGGATTTCAGCTGAACGAGAACACCGATTTTGCCGCCCATGTGGATGTAGCTGGCAATCGCGCCGTCCTGAGCGTCGAATTTCACGAATCTTCTCAGGTCCATGTTTTCGCCGATCTTGGCAATCAGAGCTGTGATGGCTTCGCCAACGGTGGATCCATTGTAAGCTTCCGCCTTGAATTCTTCCACAGTCTTCGCGTTGGTCGTGGAAGCGATCTTGGCGAAATCATTGGCTAATGTCTTAAATTCTTCATTCAGGGAAACGAAGTCTGTTTCGCAGTTGAACTCAATCATGCCGCCCTGTTTCATGTCTTCAGAAACATAGGTTGCAACGACTCCGTCAGCAGCGATCCGGCCGGCTTTCTTGGCAGCAGAAGCCAGTCCCTTTTCTCTCAATATTTCAATGGCTCGCTCCATGTTTCCTTCGGCCTGTGTCAGAGCCTTCTTGGAATCCATCATGCCGGCACCGGTCTTGTCTCTTAATTCTTTTACCATCTGAGCAGTAATCATTATTTTTCCTCCTGATATAGTTGGATTTGCCTTTAAGACTGTTCACCTTTCGGATCAGCGGATCCGAAACGAATGATCATTTCATATTTAAGCCCGAACAGGGCTTCCCCTGCCGGATTATGTTAAATCTTCCAGATTTAAGTCATCTCCAAACATGAACTGTTCTCCCTTGTTGACAACAACAAAAGGAATTCCAATGCCTCCGGCATCACGCACCCGGTCGAACATATCCAGACTTTCCCGATACTTCAGGAATGCTTTCAGGTTCCCCAGATTATTCGTGATGGACGCATAGGTGAAGCGGATTCCCGCTTCTTCCAGCTTATGCTTTAAGACTTCGCAGCCGGGTCAAAGATCCGATCCGAATATTGTAATCTGTTTGTGTGCAGTCATCTTCCACTCCTTGTCAATGATGGGAATGTGAAAGTTTCAAAAGAAAAGGGCAATGGGAAACCCATCGACCCTTTCTACGTTTCCTACGCTTCGGTCTCTTCGACAGCAACTTCTTCCGCTGCAACAGCCTTTTCGACTGCAGCTGCTTCCAGCTGCTCTCCCTGTCTGCCTTCGATGACAGCGTCACTGAGCTTGGCAGCAATCAGCTTAACAGCACGGATGGCGTCATCATTTCCAGGAATGACATAGTCGATTTCATCCGGATCACAGTTGGTGTCCACGATGGCTACGACCGGAATTCCCAGTGTGTGGGCTTCGGCAATGGCGATGCGTTCCTTTCTGGGGTCAACAACAAACATTGCGCCAACATTGTTGATGTCCAGGTTGCGGATTCCGCCGAGATTCTTTTCCAGTTTGTCCATTTCATTCAAGAGGGCTGCTACTTCCTTCTTGGGCAGAACATCCATGGTTCCGTCTTCTTCCATGACATGAAGTTCTTCCAGTCTCTTGATTCTGGATTTGATCGTCTGGAAGTTGGTGAGCATTCCACCCAACCAGCGGTTGTTGACAAAGTGCATGCCAACGCGTTCTGCTTCTTCCTGGATCGCTTCCTGAGCCTGCTTCTTGGTTCCGACAAAGAGAATGTCCTTGCCTTCAGCCGCGGTGTCACGAACGAAGTTATAAGCTTCCTCGACTTTCTTTACGGTCTTCTGGAGATCAATGATGTAGATTCCGTTCCGCTCGGTAAAGATGTAAGGAGCCATTTTGGGGTTCCATCTTCTGGTCTGATGTCCGAAGTGGACACCTGCTTCTAAGAGCTGTTTCATTGAAATAACTGACATGTTGTTTCCTCCTGGTTTTTTCCTCCATCCACCGAATCTATCAATCGAACATTTCTGCACCAGAATTCAAAATAGGCGGATGTGTGTATTTTGTACCATACGATTATATCACGGACCATCAAACTTGCCAACAGCATTTTTTTTGCGGAACATGTGATATTTCGCAGCGATATTTTGACTTTCCGGATTCTCCGGCGGCGATTTGCCCGACATGCTACATGGCGCGCTTAATTTCTCCCAGACGCCGGCGCAAAGCCCGGACATCGGCTTCCAGATCCGTCAGCTCTGCCCGGACTTCATGAATCCGGCTCTGTGTGATCAGATCTGAGAATATGTTGTCAAAAGCTATGTCAAACAGCATGTTCATGCCGTTGGGATTGACGGACAGCTCGATCGCTCCCGACACATCCCGCAGCTCTTTCTGGAGCGTGCGCAGATTATACTGCACTTCCATCAGACTCTGCTGGGCGCGGCTCAACCGTCCGTGCTTGACCAGACTCACGATGAAGCCTCCGCCCAGCAAATCAAAAATACCCCAGTTCTGAGCGCCTTTCAGATCATGCATCGCCGCCTCAATTCCGTCCAGTACCTGATCGCAGGCTGCGATTGCCTCAGTGATTTCCCCTTCGCGCATGTTCATCTCTCCTCTTAATCCGGATCAATCGACGAGAATATTTCTGCTTCATTCCCTCCAATGGATTGATTTCCCAGACTACATTTGGTTCATCATGGATGTTTCTTAAACAATACGGTTCTACCAATAAAGCAGACTTAAAATCATGTTAACAGTTTGTTAATTTAACGGCAATCTCATGGCTTAATCTTGGCAGCGATCTTTGTCTTCCGCCTGGCGGAATATACTTGCTTCCGCCTGGCGGGAATCTGGCTGCTTCCGATTGGCCGGAATCTGGCTGCTTTCTCCTGGCAGTCAGCTCTTTCATCGAGATCATCTGCGATGGTCCATTCGAAGCGAAAAGACTGTCCCGATGACAGTCTTTTCAAATCTGCGTTGGTCTGATGAAACGACGGCGTACAGAATGCCGGTCTCCTAGTAGACGATTCCTTCGACAATCAGACTTTCCTTGAACAGGAACTTGGAATGTTTGATTCGGATTCCATCGTCTCCGGCCTGTACGTCGACCCGAACATAGACATTGATGCCGCTGGTCGGGTATACGTCGTAGTCTTCAATATCTTCTCCGGGTTTTCCCATTAAAACTAATGGTTGCGGTTCCCCGGTGCCTCAGGCTGAGCAGCCTTTGACATAAACGGTCAGGTCCTCAAATCCGGCTTTCTGGATATAGCGGACCGCTTTTTCATCTAATGTGATCTTCATGATGATCCTCCTGGTTAATTATTTATATCCCGGCTCATGCCGGTGGAATGCTTATTCTTCGACCGTCGGCTGATTGTACTGCTCCAGATTCAGTTCGTTCATGGATTTGGCGGAAATGACGCCGGCCAGCAGGGAGTCGGATACGTTCAGCGCAGTCCGTGCCATATCGATGAGGGGCTCAATCGCGATGAGCAGCCCGGCCAGCCCAACCGGAAAGCCGAGGGCCGACAGAACCACCAGCGCGGCAAAGGTCGCCCCGCCGCCGACACCGGCAATGCCGAAGGAAGCAAACGTAGTGATGACGATGAGGCGGATCAGGAACACCGGATCCAGGGGGTTGATTCCCAGGGTCGGCGCGATCATGACCGCCAGCATAGCGGGATAAATCCCGGCGCAGCCGTTCTGGCCAATGGAAGTTCCCAGGCTGCCGGCCAAATTAGCGGTGCCTTCCGGTACGCCCATGCGCTCTTTCTGAGCACTGATGGTCATGGGCAGTGTTCCGGCGGAAGAACGGGAGGTAAAGGCAAAAATCAGGGCATCCATGGATTTCTTGACAAAAGTCATTGGATTCAGCCCAAACATTGCCAGAATCAGCAGGTGAATACCGAACATGATGGCAATGGCCAGATAGGATGCCAGGATGAACTGAAGCAGGCGCAGGATGTCCGATACGTTGGAGGTGGCAGCCACCCGTGTCATCAGAGCCAGAATTCCGTAGGGGGTAAAGCGCATAACCAGATTGACCAGACGCATGGTGACATCATGGAGCGATACGACCATCGTTTCAAAGAACTGCGCGGATTCAGGCTTGAATTTTCGAATCTGAATGGCAGCGATGGCCAGGATGGTCGCAAAGAAGACGACGGACAGCGTGGCGTTGGATCCCTGACCGGTCAGGGCCGCGAAGGGATTGGTGGGAATGATTTCCATGATCTGCTGCTGGATCGGGGTCTTGGCAAAATTAGCCAGAGTCTCTTCCAGACCCGTCCCCCGGGCCGCCTCAGCCTGACCCACCTGGAGACCCTGAGCCGACAGCCCGAACGCCGCGGTGGTCAACGCTCCGACCAGGGCCGAAATAGCGACGGTGATCAGCAGAACGCCTAGAACGCGAACGGTCATCTTGCCCAGGTTTTTCGAGCGCTGGGTAACAAAGGCATACAGGATGGAAATAAAGATCAGCGGCATGACAATCATGCGCAGCAGCCGGACATAGCCGGAACCGACTACCGAGATCCAGTCCATGGCGGATTTGAGTATCGCGCTGTTGTAACCCAGCACGATCTGGAGCAGCGCTCCGAAGACCAGACCCAGAATCAGGGCAGCCACCACCCGGAAGGTGAAGGATTTGTTCTGTTTCTTGAGCATGGTAAGACCGCCGATGAGGGCGGCAAAGACAACAAGGATCACCAGCGTGATTAAAAGTTCTGTCATAATAGATACCTCCGTACGTAATAATAATTCCAGCCACTTTTTGTTATTAAAAGTAACTACTATTTATTTTATCACATTCGGAGAAGAAAAAAAACGAGTGTTGCCACTCGTTTTTTTAACATTTCATGTCGCCGTTCACGGCTGATTCATATTAGAAGCGCCGCTTCATTTCTTCCAGCAGCTTGTCATTGAGCACCGTGATGTGCGTGCCCTTCATGCCCAGGGACCGGGATTTGATGACTCCGGCGGACTCAAATTTGCGCAGTGCGTTAACGATGACCGAGCGGGTAATGCCTGCCTGATCCGCGATCTTTGAGGCGACCAGCCGGCCTTCATTGCCGTCCAGCTCGTTGAAGATGTGCTTGACGGCTTCGGCTTCGGAATAGGACAGCGTATTGAGCGCCAGTTCCACCACCTGCCGTTCCCGGGTATCGACTTCAAGTTCCGCCTGTTTCTGCCGGTTGATCTCAATGCCCATGATGGTGGCAGAGTATTCCAGAAGAACGAGGTCCTCGTCGGTGGCCTGGCGGTCAAACAGGTTGATCACCAGGGTGCCCAGACGCTCGCGGTTGCCGATGACCGGAATGATGGTGGTCATCTTGTTGCGCAGATCCAGACCCTTTTCCATATTCAGAACCAGCTCATGGGTCGAATCCAGATTAGTCAGGGTTTCATTGACCGACAGCAGCTTTTCATTATAATCATCCGGTACCTGGAGCTCCCGCAGCAGGTTCTTGTAGGATTCAACCGGAGTAAAAGCCAAAGCATGGTCGTGCCCCAGAATCTTGCCCTTACGGGAAATCACATACACGTTGCAGTCCAGTTCCTCGGACAGGATCTTGCAGACCTCGTCAAACTGGATCTGTTCGTAGCCGCTGCGCTGCTGAATTTTATTCAATCTTCTCGTTTTCTGTAGTAATGACATCTTGTTTACACCTCGAATTACGAATTGGCTGTTTGAATTTTCATACATTTACCTTCCCAATATTAGCATAATTCGCGGCGCTTTTCCATTCCAATTCCACAAAGTTTAAATTTCACAGCGTGAAATATTGTGAATTTTTGTTAATATTTAGAATGTTTATTCAGCGTCGTCTTCGGTTTTCTCAATGACCCGCGTCGCTTTGCAGGCATCATTGGAGCAGGCCAGGTAAGTCCCCTTCGCCTTGGAATAGCGCTTATGCATCATGGAGCCGCATTTCTGACAGATTTCCGTGGTCGGTTCATACCAGGACACGTAATCACACTCCGGATATCGGGAACAGCCGAAGAATTTATTGCCCTTGCGGCTCTTCTTGGCAACCACGTCGCCTTCGGAACATTTCGGGCACTTGACGTCCAGCTTTTCGACGATGGGCTGAGTATGCTTGCATTCCGGGTAGTCCGGGCAGGCCAGGAACTTGCCATAACGTCCCCGCTTCACGACCAGGTTCTTGCCGCAGTTGGGACAAAGCTCTTCCGAGATTTCGTCCTCGATGGTCACTTTTTCCACATCCTGCTCCGCGAACTCAATGTCTTTCTTCAGCGGCTCATAGTAATCCCGTACGACCTTACGCCAGGGTTCGCTGCCTTCTTCGATGGAGTCCAGCCGTTCTTCCATGTTGGCCGTGAATTCCACGTTGACGATGTTCTTGAAGTACTCCTTCATGATCTGATTCACGATTTTGCCCAGATCCGTCGGCAGAAGATTCTTCTTTTCCCGCTCGATGTAATCCCGGGCCAGAAGCGTCGAGATGGTCGGAGCATAGGTTGACGGACGGCCGATTCCCAGTTCTTCCAGAGTCTTGACGAAGGAAGCTTCGGTGAACCGGGCGGGAGGCTGGGTGAAGTGCTGATCGGCCCGGACTCCGCCGTTTTTCAGTGTCTCCCCTTCATTCAGTTCCGGAATGGAGGTATTTTCTTCCTTGTCGTCCTTGTATTCATACAGCTTCATGAAGCCGTCGAACTTCATCTTGGAGCCGGTGGCCCGCAGGGTATACTTGCCGTTTTCGAAAATTGCCGTAATGGTGTCGAAAACTGCGGATTCCATCTGGCTGGCCAGGAAGCGCTGCCAGATCAGCTTATAGAGCTTGTACTGTTCCGGCTTCAGGGAATCCTTGATGGATTCGGGATCCAGGTGGACGTTGGATGGGCGGATGGCTTCATGGGCATCCTGGATGTTCTTCTTGCCTTTATAGATTCTAGGCTGCGCCGGGCAATACCGATCGCCGAACTCTTCCTTGATATATTTCAGGGCTTCTGCCTGGGCTTCGGGAGAAACCCGGACCGAGTCCGTTCTCATATAGGTAATCAAACCGATGGAGCCCATCTTCTTGATATCGACGCCTTCATAAAGCTGCTGCGCGACGCTCATGGTCCGTCTGGTCTGGAAATTCAGCTTTTTCGAAGCATCCTGCTGCAGCGTGGAAGTGGTAAAGGGCGGCAGCGGGTTCCGCTTCTTCTCGCTCTTGACGACTTTGCTTACATGGAACTTGCCCGCGTCCAGATCAGCCTTGATGGCCAGCGCGGTGGTCTCATCCTCGATCCTGGCCTTCTTGCCGCCGATCAGGGTCAGCCGGGCGGTCACCTTGGTTTTGTCCTTGAGCAGGTCCGCGTCAATGGTCCAGTATTCTTCCGGCTTAAAGTTTTTGATTTCCTCTTCCCGATCACAGATCAGTTTTAAAGCAGCGGACTGCACGCGGCCGGCCGACAGGCCCCACTTGACGTTGCGCCACAGGATCGGGCTGATTTCATAACCCACCAGCCGGTCCAGGATACGTCTGGCCTGCTGGGCATCGATGAGGTCCAGCTTGAGCGGGCGGGCTGCTTTCAATGAATTTTTCACCGCGTCTTTGGTGATTTCATTGAACTCAATCCGGATCTTGTCATTCCCGTCCAGCTTCAGAATATTCGCCAGATGCCAGGATATGGCCTCCCCTTCGCGGTCAGGGTCAGTTGCCAGAAAAACTTTGTCGGCTTTTTTTGCTTCCCGACGCAGCTTGTTGAGCAGTTCGCCCTTCCCCCGAATCGAAATATATTTCGGTTCAAAGTCCTTTTCCACATCGACGCCGAGCTGACTCTTGGGCAGATCCCGGACATGTCCCATGGAGGCTTCCACGGTGTAATGACTTCCCAGGTATTTGCCGATGGTCTTTGCTTTTGCCGGGGACTCCACAATGACCAGATATTTTGCCATGAACAGTTCTCCTCGCTTTAATAATTGCTTTGTTGCTATGAGTCCATGACTGCCGCTTCCTCCGGGACTGGGTTTTCTTCCTCCGCTTCATCAGAAAACGGAATAAAACGACCCATCCGCCGAGTCCGTCTGGTCAGACCATGTGACAATTACAAATCTTATATGGAAAGTTTCACCTTGTCAATGAATCTTCGTTCGAACTGCTCCATCGGAGAAAAGAATCCGGCAGGTCATCGCGGACACAGGTCTCCAAATCCGCCGGATCCGTCAGGAGGCGGGCTCCGCCTCCGGCCAGGAACAGACAGCCCTGACCCATCGGATCATCCAGTTCATAGGGAACCGTAGCAATGATATGATCATAATCCATGGCGCATTCCGCTGTGATTAAAGCGCCGGAACGGCGGGCGGCACTGGTGACAGCCACCGTCCGGGAAAGCTGGGCAATGATCCGGTTGCGCTCCGGAAAAAAATATTTTTGCGGACCGGTCTGGGGCGGATACTCCGACAGCAGCAGATGATCCCGACCGATCCGATGAAACAGTTCCCGATTTTCCGCCGGATAGGCCCGGGCAATGCCGCACCCCAGTACACAGACCGTGGGCAGGCCGCAGGCTATGGCGGTGGTGTGGGCCACTGTATCGACCCCTCTGGCCCCTCCGGACACAATTGTGACCGGCAGGGTCCGGAGCGATTCCACCAGGCGAGCCGTCACCCGCCGGCCATAGGCAGTCAGGCGCCTGGAACCGACAATAGCCACGCCATAAGCTTCCAGCAGCGTCGGATCCCCCTTCATATATAATATGAAAGGCGTTGGCGCGCCAATTCCAGCCAATTCAGAAAATACCCGATGATACCGCTCATCCGTGGGCAGAAGCACCTGAATGCCCTGATTTCGACATTGCTCCATCAGCTCCTTTACCTGCCCCAGGGATGTTCCACCCGGCTCCGCCGCATACTGCCGCTCAATCCTGACCACATCCCCCTGCAGCTGCCTCCGAAGCTGCGGCTTCAACTTCGCCAGACTCAGCCACACCTGAAGCAATCGCTCTTCCATTTAAACCCCTCCTGCCCGGTCACCTGTGTGACCTACCGTGATGGTGGCGAGAAAGCAGTCAAATTATACAAAAAGTCCCGGTTTCCCGGGACTTGCTGATGGATTCGATTTTTCTGATGGCTGCACTTTTTCTGATGGCTGCACTTTTTCTGATGGCTTCGACTTTTCTGATGGAATCATATTTAATAATGAATTATCCTAGCTGATCAGATCATGTGAAGCCGATGAGCTCAACTGATCCGGATGTGTACAACCGATCCAGCCAGCCCATTATTCCAGGGACAGAGTCAGCTGCTCCGGTTCCTCTTCCAGGATTCGGGTGAGGAAGGAACGGCGATGAATCGCACAGGGTCCCTGAGCGCGAAGGGATTCGATGTGTTCCCTGGAGGCATAGCCCACATTGCCGCAGAAGCCGTAGCCGGGATACTTCTTATCCAGACTGATCATCAGCTCATCCCGGTAGACTTTCGCCAGAATCGAGGCACAGGCGATGGCCGCGGATTTGGAATCCCCCTTGATGACCTTCTCATTCCGGAGGTTGATATGGCGAATCGGATAGCCGTCGGACAGGACGATCTGGGGCTGGACACATAGCTTGCGCACCGCCTGAACAAAGATGTTGTTGTTGCAAAAGGACAGCCCCAGCTCATCGATCTCCTGGCTGGAGTGTTCAAATAAGGCCCAGGCCACTGCCTGTTCCTTGATCAGCGGTACCAGCTCCTGTCGCTGTTTCGCACTGAGTTTTTTCGAATCGTTGATGCCAAGGATCAGCTCATCCGACAGGCAGTCGCCCGGCAGGATCACTGCTGCGCCGACAATCGGCCCGGCCAGGGGGCCCCGGCCCACTTCATCGACTCCTGCCACCAGCGTGCCGTAGTGGCGGTCAAAATCATACATGGCGCGAACTCTAGCCACTTCAGCCTGGTGGCGTTCTTCGAGGCGCTGGAAGTGCTCACACAGCTCCTGCACGGATTTGCGCCGGTCACTCCGACACAGGCTCAGAACTTCTTCCCGTCGGGCTAATAACCCCTTCAGCTCGCGCTTCAGATAGGACTTCACATCCTGAGGCTTCATGGCCGTGAAATCCGGCAGCTCGAGCATGGGACTATTCTGCTGACTCATGATCCACCGGTTCTTCCACCGCGCGGCCCGGCCATTCCAGGGAGATGCGGCCCAGCTTCCCGCCCCGGAACTCGTCCAGCAGCATGACGGCAGTTCTGGTCCAGTCCACTTCCCGGCCCTTCTGAAGGTAGCCTCGTTTGCGGGCAATGGCCTCCATGGTAGCCAGACCATCTTCAGCCACTTCCACCTGGTAGCGGTCCGCCAGGCGATTGGCGTAATGGCGGCTCAGCCGCTCGATCAGCCGCAGGGCCAGTGTTTCGATATCCATAATGGTATCCTTGATGGCGCCGGTGAAGGCCAGGTTCAACGCGACCTGGTCATCCTCAAATTTCGGCCACAGGATTCCAGGGGTATCCAGGAGTTCAATGCCCTGACCCGTCTTAATCCATTGCTTGTTCTTGGTGACGCCGGGGCGGTCTCCGACCTTGGCAATGGAGTTTTTCGCCATGCGGTTAATAAAGGAAGACTTTCCGACGTTGGGAATGCCTACTACCATTACCCGCATATAATATTGCTTCAATCCCTTATTGGCCATGCGTTCCAGTTTTTCCGCCAACAGGCCCTCCAGGGCAGGCTTGATCTTATTCAGCCCTTCTCCCGTCAGGCTGTTGACCTCGAGAATAACCGTGGTCGCATTGGACAGTTCCTGCTTCCAGAGCCGGGTTACCCGATCCTCTGCCAGATCTGCCTTGTTTAACAGGATGATCCGGGGCTTGGTCCCGACAATGCGGTCCACTTCGGGATTGGCGGATGATTTGACGATCCGGGCATCCCGGATCTCTATGACGGCATCGCACAGTTTCAGATTTTCTGTGATTTCCCGCCGGGTCCTAACCATATGCCCAGGAAACCAGTTGATCTTATCTGCCATGACAGCCACCTCCTTGTGGTTCGATTTTATGATGAGTACTTCTCTAATTATATCCGGATTGAACGGCCGCGGTGAACCCTCGCCGGAACAGCGAATCGTTCCTCCGTTTTGTCAGACCGTCCCGGAAAGAAAAAAAGTAAAAAGGGATCATGCAGCATGATCCCTCGATACACTAAATTCTTTCTTTGACCTTGGCAGCCTTACCCACACGGTCTCTGAGGTAGTAGAGCTTCGCTCTTCTGACCTTACCCTTGCGGATAACTTCCACTTTATCAACCGTCGGTGAATTGAAGGGGAAAGTTCTTTCCACTCCGGTTCCCATGGCGACTCTGCGAACTGTGAAGGTTTTTCTGGCTCCACCATTCTGAATCTTGATCACGGTTCCTTCGAAGATCTGAATTCTTTCTCTCTTTTCTTCCTTGATTCTAACGTGGACCTTAATGGTATCTCCCACATTGAAATCAGCCAGCGGCTCTTTCCGAAGTGTTTCGGTTTCGATCAGTCTGATCAGTTCATTCATTGTGCATTCCCTCCCTAATTTTTATTTGACGTTCATAGCCATCTTCTGCCAGCGGAGCGCCAGGTGTACTAGCACAAAATTTAGTATAGAGGATTCCCAGGGTCATTGCAAGAAATTTTTTTCCGCCTGTCAACCGGGTTTATCGCAAGATCCGCCCGATGATCAACCGCCGGATGGAGCACTCACGCTCAAGGCGTATCCAATGGTATTCAGCCGCATCCAGTAAGGCAACGGCCACTTCATCCGGCACAGCCTCTGCCTTGTCAGCAAGGAGTCCGGTCGAAGTCTCTTCTTATATTATACGCTGAAATTAACCTGCCGGCTCACCGGCTTTTTTATCCGCTTCCAACCACCGTTCTTGAGACGGTTCCTGCCAGTCTGCCCCCATTCAGCCGCTAGTGCGACTTCCTTCGGTGTTCGCTCCGGTTTTTTAGTAATCTTAATAAACCTGGCGGATCTGATAGCCGGCAGCATTCAGGTCCTGGACAATGCCGCGGATGTGTTCGTGACCGTTGGTTTCAACGGTGACCTGAAGCTGAACATGGCTGAACCGGTCAAAGTTCATGAACTGGTCGTGATCCAGCTTGATCACGTTGGCCATCTGCCGGGCCAGGATGCTGGAGATGTTCACCAGCTGTCCGGGAGTATCCGGCAGATCAACGGAGAAGCAGAAGATCCGGCCGCGCCGGGTGAGCCCCTTGTTGATCATGGCGGACACCGTTACCACATCGATGTTTCCGCCGGAGAGAACGCTGACCACCTTCAGGTTTTTCCCCTGAATCTTCTTCAGGGCAGCCAATCCCAGTGCTCCGGCGTTCTCGGCCACAATCTTGTGCTTTTCCAGAAGCATCAGAAAGGTATCCATGATGTCGTAGTCACTGACCGGGATGATCTCATCCACGACCTGGCGGCAAAATTCAAAGGTCTGGTCTCCGACTCGCTTGACTGCTACCCCGTCAGCCACCGTATGAACCGCGGGCAGGCTGACCACGCGGCCTTCCCGGAGGGCCGTATGCATTGACAGCGCTCCTTCCGGCTCGACTCCGATCACGCGGCACTTCGGCGCCGCGGTTTTGACATAAGCGCCAATTCCGCTGATCAGGCCGCCGCCGCCCACCGGCACCAGAATGACGTCGGCATCCGGCAGTTCACTCAGAATTTCCAGCCCGATGGTGCCCTGTCCGGCCATGACCTGCACATCATCGAAGGGATGGATCATGACCTGGCCGCCGCTTTTTTGCAGTTCCAGCGCATGGTGCCAGGCATCATCATAGGTATCTCCGTGCAGCACGACGTTGGCGCCGTACTGCCGGGTGGCATTGACTTTGATCAGTGGTGTCTGGGAGGGCATCACAATGGTTGCCTCAATCCCCAGCAGGCTGGCGCCGTAGGCGACTCCCTGGGCATGATTTCCGGCGGAGGCCGCGATGACCCCGGTCTTTCGCTCTGTCTCATTGAGCTGAGCTACTTTGTTGTAGGCGCCGCGCAGCTTGAACGCTCCCGTCTTCTGAAGATTCTCCGGCTTGATGTAGACATCGTGGCCTGATTCCTGACTGAAGAAATCGCTGTGGATCAGCTTAGTCCGGCTCAAGACCGGTTCCAGCCGCTGTCTGGCTGCCAGAACCGACTGATAGAGATGATTTACGTTCATGCCAGTTCCCCCTTCCCAGTCTCCTGTCCGGTGATCATGTCCGTGATGGCTTTTCCCGGAGGCACGATGGGATACACATTTTCATCCCGTGACATCAGGCAGTCCACCACCACGGGTTCTTCCAAAGCCCTGATTTCATTCAGCACGGCCTCCAGTTCGGCAAAGGTCGCGACCCGGTATCCCCGGATGCCGTAGGCCTGGGCCAGTTTCACGAAGTCAACGGAATCATCGCCGTCGGTTTCGCTGAAGCGGCCGTCGCAGAACAGTCGCTGCCACTGCCTGACCATTCCCAGCGCCTGATTGTTGAAAACAAAAGTCTTGAGCGGTACCCGGTATTTGCTGACGGTGCCCAGCTCGTTGCAGTTCATTTTGAAGCTGCCGTCGCCGGCAATGTGCAGCACCTGCCGGTCCGGATTGCCAATCTGAGCCCCGATGGCCGCCCCCAGACCGAAGCCCATGGTGCCCAGTCCGCCGGAGGTTATAAACCGCCGGGGCCGGTCAAAGCCAAAGTGCTGCGCCGTCCACATTTGGTGCTGGCCCACTTCGGTGGCGACAATGGTTTCATCGCCAAAGGCACGGTGGATTGCCTCCAGGAGCGGTTGAGCCGTGAGTTCCCCTTCCCCCGATGCCGACATTGGCCGCGGAGCGGGTTCTGCCATTGGCTGGCGACCGTTCCCCAGCTCCTCCCGAAGCACCTGGAGCACCGCCTTGAGATCTCCCTGAACCGGGAAATGGGTGTCCGTATTCTTCCCCAGTTCATTGACATCGATGTCGACCTGAATGATCCGGGCCTGCCGGCAGAACTGATCCGGAGCCCCGATGACCCGGTCGCTGAACCGGGCGCCCAGCGCCAGAACGAGATCTGCTTCCGACAAAGCCCGATTGGCCTCTTGCGAGCCATGCATGCCCACCAGGCCAAGGGCAAGCGGGTGACTCTGCGGAAACGTTCCGGTTCCCATCAGTGTGTTGGCCACCGGGATGCCATAGGCCATGGCAAATTCGGTCAGTTCTTCACTGGCATTGGCCAATACCACTCCGCCGCCGGCGAGGATCACCGGACGCCGGGCCTCGCGCAGGGCCGGCAGCGCCTGCTCCAGCTGGCTCCGGTCAAAGACCGGCGCTTCCGGAACGGTCAGATCAAGACCAAGATATTCGGTCTCCTGCAGCATCAGATCCTTGGGCAGATCAACCAGAACCGGCCCCGGCCGGCCGGAGGCCGCAATGGCAAACGCCCGCAGGATCGTCTTCTCAATGTCCTCCACCCGCCGGATCATCTCGCAATGCTTCGTGATGGTCAGCGTCATGGCCGTGATATCCACTTCCTGGAAGGAATCCCGGCCAATCAGCGGCCGCCCGACCTGTCCGGTGATGACCACCAGAGGAACCGAATCCAGAAACGCCGTGGCAATCCCCGTGATCGTATTGGTGGCTCCCGGGCCGGAAGTAACCAGACATACCCCCGGTTTGCCGGTGGTCCGGGCATATCCGTCGGCCGCGTGGACGGCTCCCTGCTCATGGCAGGTGCGATAGTGCCGGATGGGATGTCCGGTGTCATACAGCGCGTCATACAGCGGAATGACAGCTCCGCCGGGGAAGCCGAAAATCGAATCGACCCCCACTTTATTTAAACAATCCAATACGATTTGAGCTCCGCTTCGTTTCATAGATCTTCCCCCCATTTTTTAATTCAGCGAAATACAGCTCCCTGTGAAGCTGATGTGGTCAGTCTGGCATAGCGTGCCAGATATCCTTTTACGTTCAGTTCCCTGGCACGGAATTCCCCCCGGCGCCGCGCCAGTTCGGTCTCGTCCAGGTCATGGTCAATGGTGCCGGCATGAATGTCAAGCCGGATCCGGTCGCCGTCGCGCAGCAGACCGATGGGTCCGCCTTCCTGGGCCTCCGGTGAAATGTGTCCCACCGCGGCCCCCCGAGTTGCTCCGGAAAAGCGTCCGTCTGTGAGCAGCGCTACGGATTCGTCCAGCCCCATCCCCGACAGGGCGGAGGTCGGAGTCAGCATTTCCGGCATGCCAGGACCGCCCTTGGGTCCTTCAAACCGGATTACGACGACATCGCCCGGCTGGATGGCACCACCCAGAATGGCCTGAACAGCCGCTTCTTCCCCGTCAAATACCCGGGCCGGGCCTTCATGCACCATCATGGCAGGAGCCACCGCTGATCGCTTGACGACGGCACCATCCGGCGTGATCGAGCCCCGCAGCACCTGGATTCCGCCCGTCGGGCTGAAGGGATCACTGGCCGGGCGCACAACGGTGCCGTCTGCCTGAGGCCGGCGATGCCGCAGCAGCCCTTGCGCCTGAGTCAGTCCCTGCACCGTAGCTGCCTCCCCCCGGAAACAGCCTGCCTGCTGCAGTTCACACAGGACCGTCTGAATTCCTCCGACCCGGTACAGATCCTCAATGTGATGCGGTCCGGCGGGACTTAGCCGACACAGGTTCGGCGTCGCCTGGCTGATCCGGTTGACCAGTTCCAGGTCCAGATCCACGCCCGCCTCATGGGCAATGGCCTTCAGGTGGAGCACCGTGTTGGTGGAGCAGCCCAGTGCCATATCCAGATGGAGCGCGTTGACAAAGGCGTCTTCTGTCAGGATCCGGGAACTCTTGAAATCTTCCCGCACCAGCTCCACGATGCGCAGGCCGGTTTCCTTGGCCAGGCGGATTCGTTGGGAGTAGACGGCCGGAACGGTGCCGTTACCGGGCAGAGCGATGCCCAGGGCTTCAGTAATGCAGTTCATGGAGTTGGCGGTATACATCCCCGAGCATGAGCCGCAGGTCGGACAGGCCGACTCTTCGTAGTCCTGCAGCGTTTCCAGCGTCATCAGTCCGGCTTTCACCGCTCCGACCGCCTCAAACACTGCGCTCAGGTCAACGGTTTTGCCGTTGGTTTCCCCCGCCAGCATCGGTCCGCCGCTGACCAGGATCACCGGCAGATCCAGCCGGGCAGCCGCCATCAGCATGCCGGGCACGATCTTGTCGCAGTTGGGCACCAGCACCAGCCCGTCCAGACTGTGCGCTCGGGCCATGACTTCCACCGAATCGGCGATCAGTTCGCGGCTGGCCAGCGAGTAGCGCATCCCTTCATGGTTCATAGCCAAACCGTCACAGACGCCGATGGCCGGAAATTCCAGTGGCGTACCGCCGCCCAGACGGATTCCAGTCTTGACAGCGTCCGTCACGTTTTTCAGGTGCGCATGACCAGGCACCACTTCACTGAAGGCGCTGACCACTCCGATCAGCGGCTGCTTCATTTCCCGGTCGGTGAGACCCAGCGCCCGCAGCAGAGAGCGATGCGGCGCCCGCTCGACTCCCTGTGTCAGCTGATGGCTACGCATGATCTTTCACCTTGGGCAGCCAGGACATCATGGACCGCAGCTTCTTGCCCACTGCCACAATCGGGTGTTCCTTCTCCTGGCGGCGGCGGGCCGTGAACATCGGCCGATTGGCCTGATTCTCGAGAATCCAGGACCGGGCAAAGTCACCGCTCTGGATCTGGCTGAGGACCCGCTTCATTTCCTCCCGGGTTGCTTCATTGACGATCCGGCGGCCTACCATGTAGTCTCCGTATTCCGCCGTATCGCTGACGGAGAAGCGCATCCGCTCCATGCCGCCTTCGTAGAGCAGATCCACGATGAGCTTCATTTCATGGAGGCACTCAAAATAAGCGACTTCCTCCTGATAACCGGCCTGCGTCAGTGTGTCGAAACCCGCTTTGATCAGCTCGCTGACACCGCCGCACAGGACGGCCTGTTCACCGAACAGATCCGTTTCGGTTTCTTCACGGAAGGTCGTTTCAATGACACCGGCCCTGGCACAGCCGATCCCAGCCGCGTAAGCCATCGCCAGGTCCCGGGCATGGCCGGTTGCATCCTGGAATACCGCAAACAGTGCCGGAACGCCGTTTCCTTCCTGATACACCCTCCGCACCAGATGACCCGGGCTTTTCGGAGCGACCATGAACACGTCCACCTGAGCGGAGGGCACAATCTGATTGAAGTGGACGTTGAAGCCATGGGCAAAGGCCAGGGCCGTGCCGGGGCGCAGGTTGGGCCGAACCGCTGTCTCATAGACTTTGGCCTGTTTTTCGTCCGGCAGCAGCATCATCACCACGTCCGCCCGCCGGACGGCTTCCTCGCACACCAGCACTTCCAGGCCGGCTGCCTCGGCTGCCGCCCAGCTGCGCGATCCCTCGTACAATCCGACCACGACCTGAACGCCGCTTTCCTTCAGGTTCAGCGCATGGGCATGTCCCTGACTGCCATAGCCCAGTACCGCCACGGTTTTCCCAGTCAGTACGCCCACTTTGCATGAATCCTCGTAATACATCTTCGCCATTTTCATATCCCCCTGTTTATTACACTAAGTATTTTCCTGTTTTCCCGATCTGCCGCACACTTGCTGCTGACGGGATCTGATATTTTGTTTCATTTCCCGGAGGCAGCGCAGCTTGTTCAGCACCGATCCGATGCCAGCTGATTCTTTTCTGCCGCTCCTTCTCATCCAACTCCTGACCAGCCCTTGGCTCTGCTCAGGCTCTCTCCGCTATTCCAGCGAGTGGCCGAAAATCCATTGCCTGTTTTTGCCTGAATCAGGGCTTCAGTACTTCCTCCACGGTCCGGACATCCACCACTTTCCCCACCGTATTGAGTGCACCGCTGAAACGCGGTCCATCCGGATTGAAGGTGATTTGGAGCCACGCTCCCATTCCCAGTTCTGCCTCCTCCATGAGGATCTTGCGCATCTGATAGCCTTTCCGCTTCAGTAGTGCCGTCACCCGCATCATGACTTCCGGTTCGTTTGGGATCAGTGCTCGTAATGTTCGTTCCATTGTCTTCTCCTCCTTGACTGTTCAGATTATCAAACGCGCAAAAAGCCCCTCAACAGGAAACATCCTGTCGAGGGGCGTGTAAACATACCGCGGTACCACCCTGCATTTTCGCCTTTCGGCTCTCCAGATCGAACGACGCCTTGGCTGTCGTTGAATCCTGACTTGGTAACGTAAGTCAATCCGGCGCAGTTTACTGGGAAATCCGTTCAACCTTGCTGCTCTTGAGTGATTATTGAATATCCGGTTCAGTCTGCTTCTCACCATCCAGCAGCTCTCTGTTCTGTTCCTTGGACATGTTTGTCTCAGTCGGCGCATTTGCTTGAAATCTGTTAGTCATGATATTACGCCAGTCCCGATTCAATGTCAATCCCGTTCTTTAAAAAAACTGTTATTCATATCCACTCATCACTGCAATACCGCTAATTTATCCCAGTCCTTTTATCGATATCTTTACAGAATTTCAGATTTCATTATTAGTTTAATGTTCATCGAATGTTTATTTGATGATTATCTAAAGTTTAAAATTCTGATGCGTTTGTCCTTACTCGATGCTTTCCAGGTCCCGGATCGACCCCTCAAAATCCTTGTTTGGATACTCAAAGATCCGGCCTTCCCAGGTACGCAGGGTCAGCTTGTCTCGTCCCCGGGATACCGTATATTCCGGCAGCATCGGCGTCTTGCCGTACCCGTCGGGCGCATTCACGATGAACGTGGGACGGGCCATGCCGGAGGTGTAGCCCACCAGATACTCCATGATCTCGATACCCCGGTCCACACTGGTGCGGAAATGCTCCGTCCCGATGACTTCCTTGGCATGGAAAATATAGTAAGGCTTGACCCGGCAGCGCAGCAGATCCTGATTCAGCTTCTTCATGATATGCGGATCGTCATTGATGCCTTTCAGCAGAACCGCCTGATTGCCCAGCGGGATCCCCGCATCGGACAGCCTGCCCAGAGCTTCTTTCACATCCTGAGTCAGCTCCAGTGGATGATTGCACTGAATGTTGATGAACAGCGGATGGTGCCGGCGCAGCATGCTGGTAAGTTCCGGGGTGACCCGCTGCGGAATGGTGATGGGCATCCTGGTGCCGATTCGCTTGATTTCAACATGGTCAATGGCATCCAGCTCAGACAGGAGCCAGTCCAGCCGCTCATCGCTCAAGGTCAGAGGATCTCCGCCGGTAATCAGAACATCGCGGATTTCAGGGTTGTTCCGGATATATTCCAGAGCCTGCTCCAGCGCCTCCTGCGAGGAGGGCCGGTCAAATTCGCCGATATTGCGCCTTCTCTGACAGTGACGGCAATACATGCCGCACTGATTGGTGGCGTAGATGATCAGCCGATCCGCATAGCGCCGCGTGATGCACTCCGCCGGATTGGTATACTCTTCTCCCATGGGATCCGCCTTGCCATGGCTGTCGGTCAGCTCCAGTCCGATGGGGATGGATTGGAGGAACACCGGATTCTCATAGTGAGCCAGCGGATCCTCATCTCCGATCAGTGACAGGAAATGCGGCGAGATGGCCCAGCGGAATTTCTTCCCCACCCGGTCAATCTCTTCCTTCTGTTTTGGCGTCAGCGGGATAATTTTCTCCAGTGTTTGAGAATCACGCACCCGGGCACTGACCTGCCAGTGCCAGTCATTCCAGTTTGCTTCCTCCGCGCCCAGCGCATCCATAATCCGACGTTTTCGCTCCGCAATCAGCGGTTCTCTGGTAAGTCCCGATGGAATCGTATCTTTAATATCCAGATAATCCTGAATCTTCGACTTCAAAACATCCGCTCGTTCCAATGAAATATCTCTTGCATTTTTGTCCAAAATGAGGTGCCCCCTTGCAGATTATTTGCCGGAATCAGTCCCTGGCCATTGCCAGCAACTTCGTCTCGACCGGTTGACCAACCTTTACAATCTGATTTTACATTAAAGCAACCTATTAATCAATGATTAAGTTGTCACTTCTTAAAAGACGCACAGGTCAATGACAAAACGGTAACAAAACCAAAACTCCGCATCGCAAATTATCCCCGCTCTCTCCAAACCCCTCTGCAATTTCGGCAGCCCCAGCCTCAAAAACCAGCCTGCATTCAAATTGTAAGCAAATCCCCTTATGAATTATTTCCTGCAATTTTCTCCGGCTCAGCCTCTCGTTTCAACATTCAGCTGCCAGTCCCATCCCCAATTTTCTTCTGTATAAACTCAACATTTTCTTCCCTCATCAGATTTCTAATACATCCTCTGCTCTCTCTCCATCCGCTGCCTTCTTCCATACTCTGTCTTCTTCTAAAATCTGCCCTTTTCCACACTCTGCCCTCTTCCACACTCTGACCTCTTCCACACTCTGACCTCTTCCACACTGTACCTTTTCCATACACTCTGCTCTTTAAAGAAAAAACTCCGGAAAGTATAAAACTCCGGAAAGTATATGCTCCGGAAAGTATATGCTCCGGAAGAAAAACAGTGAACGATCCACGGAACTACTCATTTAAAGAGGAGCCATATATAGAAAAACAGATCCCCGGTTCTGCCTATGCCGGGAATCTGTCCATCGATGAAACCTATTCAGTTCAGCCGCTTTGGCCGGATCATCTTTTATTGGGACTCACTCGGAGAAGAATCACTCGGAGAAGAATCACTCGGAGAAGAATCACTTGATGGTTTCTTTCCCTGATTCAGGCCCGGACGGACGGACGAAGCGGCATCATGCTCTTGCGCGGCTGCCTGTTTTTCCCGCAGGATGGCTTTGAAAATTTTCTGATCATCCCTGGTCAGGGTCAGCCGGGCATAGAGATCGGGGCGCTGCTCCCGGGTGAGCTCCAGAGACATGTAGCGCCGCCATTGCCGGATTTTTTCATGATGACCGGACAGCAGCACCTCCGGTACTTTCATGCCCTGATATTCCGCGGGCTTGGTATATTGCGGATATTCCAGCGTGTCCTCGGTAAAGGACTCTTCCAGCGTGGACTCATGGGATCCCAGAACTCCGGGAATGAGCCGGACCACTGCGTCAATGAGGGGCAGGGCTGCCATTTCACCACCAGTCAGGATGAAATCCCCCAGCGAAATTTCTTCATCGATGACCGAGTAGATGCGCTCATCAATTCCTTCGTAGTGACCGCACAGGAGCGTAAAACCCTCCAGCTGGGCCAATTGCCTGGCTTTTTCCTGAGTAAACGGCTTGCCGCGGGGTCCCAGAAAGATCACCGGCCCTGGATTTTCTTCCTTCACTGCCTTGATGCCATCCATGATCGGCTGGCAGGCCAGCACCATGCCAAAGCCACCGCCGTAGGGAGAGTCATCCACTCGGCGATGCCGGTCGGTGCTGTAGTCCCGGATGTTGTGCGGGTGCAGGGAGTAAAGGCCGGCTGCTCCGGCCCGGCCCAGAATGCTGTGCTCCAGCACCTGAAACATTTCCGGGAACAGGGTCAGGACATCAATCCTCATAGTTCCATTCCCTGGCCGGACGAATCACCATCTCACCGGCTTCCGGATCCACGCTGGTGACAATGGTCTTCATGGCCGGAATGAGCAGCTGCTTCGGTTCCTTGATCCAGTAGACATCATTGGCACCGGTCTGAATGACGTCATAAATGCGGCCCAGATCATTGCCTTCGGTGTCCTTGACGGCCATGCCGCGCAGCTCATCGATAAAGTACTCGTCTTTTTTCTTCTTGACCGCGTCTTCCTGTCGAACCTGAACATACTCATCCTTGAGCTGTTCCAGAGGCTCGGGCGTATCGATGCCCTCCAGCTTCAAAATGGCCCGGTCAGCCTGGAGCTTGACGAATTCGACTTTATACTCCACTCCGTTAATGACGACATAGGTCAGTCGCCGGAACCGGCGGATATCATCCGTCAGCGGGATGACCTTGACTTCGCCTTTAAAGCCATGCGGCTTACCCACCTGGCCGATGGCAATATGTCCTTCCTGTACTTGTTTCAATGTGCTTTCTCCTTTCCCTCGAGGTTCGAAACCGGATCAAAAACATCAGTCATTGACCCGAATAAAGAAAAACCGGTACAACGTACCGGCTTGCTTTGCCTTGTTCTGATTAAACGATCTCCACGTTGACCCGTCTGGAGTCCTTGGTGGAGGCTGCCCGTACCAGCGTCCGGATTGCTTTGGCAATCTTACCCTGCTTGCCGATTACTTTGCCCATATCATCGGGAGCCACCTTCAGTTCGAAGATGGTGGTATCTCCTTCTGTACGCTCTGTAACCATCACGGCTTCCGGATGATTGACCAGGGATTTAGCCAGAAATTCTATGAGCTCTTTCATAATTACGCCTGAGTTTCTTCAGCAGCTTCTTCAGCGACCGCTTCTTCAGCCGGTGCTTCAGCAGCGCGTCTTGCAGCAGCCTTTGCCTTTCTCTCTTCGATCATGGCGTTCTTGGCTGCATCAGCCTTTGCCTTCTTTTCCCAGTTCTTTTCGGTCTTTTCAATGATGCCCTGTGCCTCAAGCAGTCTTACGACGCCTTCGGTCGGCTGTGCACCCTTGGCGATCCAGGCCTTGGCCTTTTCTCCGTCAATCTTGACAACTTTGGGCTCAGAGACCGGATTGTAGTAGCCGATTTCTTCGATGAACCGTCCATCTCTGGGGGCTCTGGAATCTGCCACGATCAGTCTATAAAAAGGTGCCTTCTTTGAACCCATTCTTCTTAATCTGATTTTTACTGCCATTGTTTTATACCTCCAATTTATATCGAATCCTGCCTAGAATGGCAGGTTTCCGCCGAATAATCCGCCGCCCTTGCCGGAAGGCAACTTCCCGCCCAGGCGTTTCATCAGTTTCTTTGATTCTTCCATTCCTTTAATCAGCCGGTTGACGTCCGCAATGGTGACGCCGGCTCCTTTTGCGATCCGCTTTTTGCGGGAGGAATCGATGAGTTTCGGATTCCGCCGCTCTTTGGGGGTCATGGAGAAAATGATCGCCTCATTCATCTTCATGCTTCGTTCCCCTTCTTCCATATCGACGCCCTTGAGCTGCGCCTTGTTCATCCCCGGGATCATATCCATGATCTTGGTCAGGGGTCCCAGCCGCTTCATCTGACGCATCAGCGACAGATAATCCTCAAAGTTGAAATCCTTGGTGAGCATCTTTTCGCCGAGTTTCTGAGCTTCTTCTTCGTCCAGCTCGGTCTGAGCCTTTTCGATCAGCGACATGACATCGCCCATGCCCAGAATCCGCGAAGCCATCCGGTCCGGATGGAACGTCTCCAGATCATTCATTTTTTCACCGACACCGGCCAGCTTGATCGGCTTTCCGGTAATCTCCCGGATCGACAATGCGGCTCCGCCTCGGGTGTCGCCGTCCAGCTTGGTCAGAACGACACCGGAAATGTCCAGCGTCTGATCGAATGTTTCCGCCACGTTGACCGCATCCTGACCCGTCATCGCATCCACCACCAGCAGCGTTTCCTGCGGATTCACCTCAGCCTTGATCAGCTTGAGCTCCTCCATCAGGGCTTCGTCAATGTGCAGACGCCCGGCGGTATCAATAATGACCAGATTCGAACCGGCTTCTTTGGCTGCCAGGATTCCCTGACGGGCAATTTCGACCGGAGAGACCTGATCGCCCATGGAGAACACAGGAACATCAATCTGCTTGCCGACGATTTCCAGCTGCTTGATGGCGGCCGGACGGTATACGTCACAGGCAATCAGCATCGGTTTGCGATTCTTGGTTTTGCGCATATGAAGCGCCAGCTTGCCGGCCATGGTCGTCTTACCGGCGCCCTGCAGGCCGCAGAGCATGTAGACGGTCATGCCTGAATCCCTCAGCTTAAGCGGGGATTCTTCATCTCCCATGAGGTGGGTCAGTTCGTCATGAACAATCTTGACCACCATCTGTCCCGGGGTCAGTGATCTCATGACATCCTCGCCAATTGCCTTGGCGCTGACGACACGGACAAAGTTTTTTACGACTTTGAAATTGACGTCCGCTTCCAATAAGGCCAGCTTGACCTCTCTCATGGCTTCCCGGATGTCCGCTTCGTTAATGGAGCCTTTGCCCCGAAGCTTCTTTAAACTTTCCTGGAGGCGATCTCCAAGACTTTCAAAAGCCATGCACCCTCCTGTTCCTGGATGTTAGAGACTCTCGATCAGACGGATTACCGCCTCATCGGACCAGCCCCCGGCTTCCAGTTCCTGAATGATTCGTTTCTTCTTTTCTTCGGTTTGTTCACTCAGCCGTTTCATGCCGAGTTTTTCCTCGTACTTCAGGAGCTGTCCATGCGTCCGCTTGATCAGATCATGGATCGCCTGCCTTGAAGTTTCGTTGAGCTCGGCAATCTCAGATAAGGAGAAATCTTCATCGAAATACAGATCCATGATCTTCTGCTGCTTATCCGTCAGCAGTGAACCGTAGTAATCCATCAAGAGCGAGATTTCCACTCGGTTTTCCATCTGCCTCACCTACCCACTGGATTATGATACCAGTCACAAAAAGACCTGTCAAGTATTTTTACTTAACAGGACTGCTCTCGGTGAAAAAACTGCGGCGATTATTCCGGATTGAACCAATATTCCCTCCTCACAATCGATTCCATCATCCCCTGCATCATCGCGATCTTTTCACGATAGTCTGTTTCGTTATATTCAACATATCCGACGGTCATCGAATTTCCCGGACGAAATGTCTTTTTCTGAAAGCCTGGCACCTTACCCTTGATGTAGTCAAATAAGCTCCATCGAACCTGTGTGGAGCGTTCCCTCTTGCCGCTCAGTTTGACGGCAATCACCTGGTCTTCAATCTGCAGGTATAGATCTTCGACATATTCCTTCAGTAAGTTGCATCCATTCAATTCGTCATTGCTTAAAAAGTACCACCATAAAGCCCGGAATCCGCCGGATGGATTTGCAACATAACTCCAATCATACGTCCGCCGGATATCAATTACTCCGTCTTGAATCAGGTGCGAAAAGAATCCTTTGTATGCATGATCGTTGCCATCCGTCCACTTTTCAATGGGATCCGTCGCATATCGCTTCACCTGGCAGTCGATGGCACGGAGATACTCATAGTAATCCTGAAAAATGTGGTTTTTCGTTTTCTCTTTATATTTTCCGAATAGTTCCAGCAGATCCTGCCGGGTAATGTTGACGACATCCTTCTCAGGAAACGCCTGTTCCATAATTTTGTAATAAACACATATTATTTTATAATTGTCACTTTCCGCTTCCAGCTCCTCTTTATATTTTTTGATCTGTCCCCCATGCTGACTGGTAAAAGTTTTATCTTCCACAATGATCCGGTACTTGTGACTCACATCAAGCAGGACATCAATATTCTTATACTGTCTTGAGATTTTAGTAATGACAAACGCTTCCTCGCTGCCGATCATTATTGCAAGCAGTTCCCTGGCACAGTCTGTCAGATGAGGATCTACGCTCAGATACTCCTCGTGAGCGAAACTCATCAGCCAGCAGATGAACGCATCCTGGGACAGTTCACTGGTTGCGTACGTGAACAGATTGTTCTTCATTAAGTTTTTCTTCAACCTCCCATTTCCTCAATTCCTTCCTCGTTCCGGTCTTCTCATCGGATAGGATAATTTCGCACTGCAGTTCAAATTCCTTTGAATAAGGAATACTCATTTCTGCCTTTCAGGAATGGTCCAACGCCTGATCAGCTCCGTTCATGCTGAAACCCTTTATCTTACCGTCCAATGGAAGCTCCCGCTGCCGCTTTGTCTGATGCTTCGCAGCATCCCTGGGAGGATCAACCCAGGCAATGGTTTATATTATGGCTTCATCAGGCTGTTATCAAGGGCCAGCTTTCTGTCCCTGACAAGAGGACCCGAATGGTTAAAAGATCCGGCTCAGTTCATTGAATGAGCCGGATCGTGTCCGGAATTACTGACTATGACTGGATCTGCTGCAGATTACTGGCTGGGACGATATTTACTCAGACGGACAAAAGAAGGGGCGACGGAAGCGCTAATCCCGGTACAAGGTATAGGTTTTATCCGCTTTGTAGGAATAGACCTTGAGCGTGTTCTCTTCGACCAGAGTCATGCGATAGACATTTTTCCAGCCGGCGCTGTCACTGCCAAATTTCATCACATCACCCAGAATCTTGAAATATTTGCCGGTATAAAAGGGCAGGTTGTAGGTAATTCTCGGATCGCCGTCTTTTTCAAAGTACAGTTTAAAATAATTGGATCCGGAACTCCACCGCCCCACAATCCGACTCCAGGTGAAAAAGTCATCCTCCAGAAACTTTGCCATGTCCTTAAAGTCAGCATGCTCTTCTACATGCTGCAGCAGGTAATACATGGACTCATCATAGAACGTGAAATAATCGGTCTGCTCTGGCGGCAGTTTATATTCCTCGGACTTCATTTCCGCGGCACAGTAGACAAAGTACGAAATCGCATCCCGGAAAGGAAGCAAATCCTTATAGCTGTAAGTTTTATCATAACCCACCACTTCGTATAACAAATCATAGCAGTCCTCTTTGTTCCCGGCCTGGAAGGCTTTGATCGCGTCACCGTATTTTCTGATCTTGCGAGCCAGATCAGCTTCGCCTCCCAGGGAATAGTATTGGGACGCCTTCTCGTAATCCTCTTTCTCATCGAAGTCCCTGGCAATCTTCAAATATAAGGTATTCGCTTTCTCCTTGGCCTCTGGATTGCCGGTACCGGCGTTCCAGTAGTACTCGGCGGCTTTCACGAGATCTCCAGTGGCTTCATATTGCTTTGCCAGCGTAAACGACAGATTCTGATACTTAGCAGCACTGTCCTTATAGGCGGAGCGGAACCGATACTCTGCCAGGGCACCCTCCAAATCGCCGCTCTGTTCCAATGACTGAGCCAGGGCATAGGTCAGTTCGTTGACTTTTGCCGGGCTGTCCTGGAATGTCCCGGCCAGCAGGTATTCGTCCCGGGCTTCCTTGATTTTTCCGGCAGTTTCCAGCTCCCCGCCCAGCCGGTAGGCCGTCTCCGTTTGCAGTGCTTGAACAGCCGGCGAGATCGTTTTTAGTTTATTCAGACTTTCCCTGGCAACGGCAAGTTTCCCCTCTTTCAACAGCCCCTGGACATACGGTACCAGTGCCTCTTCCAATTTTTGCTGGGATCTCGGGTATCCCGTAATGGAGCCCAGCACAGCAACCGCTTCCGGATACTTTTTCTCCCCCAGCAGGATCACTCCGGCCTCATAGCGAGCAATCCGGGATTTATTCGACGAATCCTTGTGGCCGCCCAGTTTGTCGTACAACGGATAGGCATTCAGATAATCGCCGGACGTAAACAATTCCTCGGCTCGCAGATATCTGGCTTCCACCGTTTTTGCCGGACTGTCTTTGTAATTGCCCAGCTGTTCAAACTGATCGGCGGCTGCCTGATATTTCCGCTCATTCAGCAGGGCCGCTGCCTGCAGGTAGTTGGTTTCCTGGACATTCACCGCACTGTCCTTATAGGTTTCAAGCTCCTTGAACAGTTTGGCTGCCTCTTCATAGGCCCCTTCCCCGCGCAACTGCAATGCGTGACGATAGCTGGCTTCCTGTGCCAAATTCCTGCTGTCAAGAAAATCATTCAGCACCCGGAACCGCACGGCTGCCTCTCCGTTGTTTCCGGCATCGAGTTGACGGACCGCTTCATTATACCGGTATACCGGAATCCAGCGCGTCAGTGCCAGGAATCCGACGACCGCAATGGTGATCGCCAAGGCACTCAGAATCCCGTATTTTTTCACCGCCTGAAGCCTTCGAGTCCGAAGAGCCAGCCGCTCCGCCTGTTCCCTGGCTTCACGTTCCCTGAGTTCCGCTTCTTCCTGAAGCCGCTTCTGCTGCTCGGCAGCTTCCCGCTGTTTCCGTTCCTCCGTCAGTCGGGTCTGCTCTGTCTGATGGGCCTGCTGCTTTTCCGTCAGCCGAGCCGGATCAGCTGTCTGAAACAGCCAGTCGCGCTGCAGGCCGCACCGTCCGCAGCTGTCCCATGAACCGGGATTGGGGAAGGCGCAGGCACAAACCCAGTAAGCAGCCTCCATCACCGGCAGGTACTTGTGGCTGGCAGCATTCTGAAAGTGAGGTTTATCCGTGATTTCCCGGTCAAACTGCTCCAGCGCTTCCTTGGGCCAAAGCTCAGCCAGCAGCGGCGTTCCGGGACTTACCTCGGACGAATCCTCCGATTCCCATCTCGAGCCATCCCCGAATACCGCCTTCTGGACTCGTACTTTGACCTGCCTGGTTGGTGCTGTTCCCAAAAGAATCGGCTTGCCATCTCCAAACAGCGAACCCGGTTCCGAGTTCAAATCCTGATACATCATCGCCTGATCCGCCTGATCTGCTATCGAGTTGCCTTGTGCGTCAAGCCGCGCGATCGCGATTTGAGCGGCCCGGATGGTTCGACGGGAGACATTGCGCAGCCGCAGCTGCAGAATCATCTGGCGGCTCAGCGTGTCATACAGCAACGCCCCCTTATCGATCTCCAGCGGAGCCCCCAGAATCCACTCGTCCTGCTTCAGTTCCCCTATTCTCTGGTAACGTTCATTCCCCATCGGTTTGTCCTCCTGCCCGGTCTCATCTTCTGTTGCACTCAAGTTGTTTTCCTGCCTGTACACTAAAGACCAGGCAGATCATCAAATACAATCTGGTCAGGCTTTGCCGCCGTATGAACCGAACCGGAACTCAGATTTTTCTCCATCATATTTTTAAGCTGAACGGAATTCAGGAAATTTCGTTCCAGCAGTTCAATGACTTCCGCGGCTCCCATCAGCAGCAGACAGGTAATAAATCCCGCCAGCCAGAAATAAAGCATGACCGGGAACGCCGAACCGCTCCCCCCCAGTGCATCCATCATATCAGCCACATCCAGTCCAATGAGCGCTCCCCCGATTAAAAACACGACGCCCGCTCCAAAAGCGGTATACTGGAAAATTTTCGCGATCTGGTTCTTGTACTCTCTCATTCCTTCTCCTCCAAATGAAAAATTGCCGTTTACGGCTGTCAGTCTGTCCCAGGGAACTTTTCTTCAGCTTCTCCCAGAATCCTCACTGACCCACCGAGTCATAGTTCCGGATGACTTAAAGAATATCCTGAGAATACTCAGAAACTTAGTTCTATTTTAATCGGTTTCGCCGTCATAGTAAACGTTTTTTAATTGTATCATCGCGATATATGCGCAATAATTCTACTAATTCGACATTGGCCGGTTCAATCATTCGAAAACTTTTAATTGCTGATCTTTTATATAACTTGAGTTAATTCTAATCACGGCCTGTTGCTAAACAATTGGATGAGGGTTGAGCAGGTTTCTGAAAACAATATCGCTGGCAGTAAGAGGATATGAAATTAGGGTGCGCGTCAAAGAACGACAAAAAGAGAGACAGGCACAATTATACCCATCTCTCTGGTTCAACCAGTTAAGAGCAACGAACCGAATTAATTGATCTATGAGCTTTCGGCGACTAATCCTATCGATACAGTTCCGGACGCCGGGAACGAAGCAGCGGCAGTCCCTGCCGAATGGCTTCACAGTCATCCAGATCAATGGCCGCGGACAGCATGCCCTCCGTTTCGTCCAGCTGGGCGCGGATATCGCCCCAGGGGCCGGTGATCAGGGAATGGCCGTAGGCATGGTAGGATGCGGTCAGATCGCGGGCCGGTGAACAGCCTGCCAGGAACAGCTGATTGTCCAGCGCCCTGGCCCGGAAGGACAGATCCCAGTGGGCCGGACCCGTCGTCAGGTTGAAGGCGGCCGGAACCAGGACCAGCCGGGCTCCCCGCTCCGCCATGATCCGGGTCTGTTCCGGAAAGCGAATGTCAAAGCAGATCATCAGGCCGATCTTGCCAAATTCCGAATCAAAAACGGTGATTTCATCCCCCGGGGTCAGGGTGTCCGATTCCCGGAAGCAGATCCCCCCCGGGACATTGACGTCAAACAGGTGAACCTTTCGGTGGCGGGCTACTTCCCGGCCGCTCCGGTCAAACACATAGGAGGTGTTGTACACTTTTCCCCCGTCCAGTTCCGGGACAGAGCCGGCACACAGCCAGATCCCATGCTGCCTGGCCAGGTCGGACAGCCTCTGCCAGACGGCTTCCCCCCGCGTTTGGGCATATCGGGGAAAATTCGGTGTTTCATAAGGACAGACAAACATCTCCGGCAACACCACCAGATCCGTACCCTGGGGCAGCTGGCCCAGACGTTCTGCCAGTTTTGTCAGATTCGCTTCCACATCAGATTCCACTTTCATTTGCAATAAAGCCAGGTTTACTCGATTCATCGGTTTCCCCTTTCCCTCTTCAGCGTGATCAATAATACTGTTGTTATCTGCTCGTCTCTTGATCCGTTGCTGTTCATCCACGGTTGCTGTTCATTCATTCGGTTCAGCATTTGATGCTGTTCCGAAGTTGCTGCTGTTCAGCCTTTGCTGCTGTTCAGTCTTTGCTGCTGATCAGTCTTGCTGCTGATCAGCACACGGTAGCGTTCAGCCACGGTTCAGTCTGTTCCGATTCCTACTTCGTTCCTGCCGGATTACTCGGGTTTGACTTCATGCTCGAACTGTTCCAGATCCAGATCGCTGTCTAACAGCAGAGTGGCAAACTGAGCGGCGTCAAATTCCTGGACGTCGTCAATGCCTTCACCGACGCCGATGTAGCGAACCGGCACGCCCAGGGTCTGGCTGATGGAGAGGACGACGCCGCCTTTGGCTGTACCATCAAGCTTGGTCAGGATGATGCCGTCAATATTGACGACGCTCTGGAATTCCTGAGCCTGATTGATGGCATTCTGGCCGGTGGTGGCGTCCAGTACCAGGAGCGACTGCTTGTGGGCCGATGGATATTCCCGGTCGATGATCCTGTTGATTTTCTCCAGCTCTTTCATCAGATTCTTCTTGTTGTGCAGCCGTCCGGCCGTGTCAATCAGTAGAACGTCAGCCTGGCGGGCCCGGGCGGCGATGAGCGAGTCATATACGGTGGCCGCCGGATCAGAGCCCTCCTGGTGACGGATGATGTCAACGCCGGCGCGGTTCGCCCAGATTTCCAGCTGGTCGATGGCGGCAGCCCGGAAGGTATCTCCGGCGGCAACGAGGACTTTTTTCCCCTCTTCCTTGAAGCGGTAGGCCAATTTGCCGATGGAGGTCGTCTTGCCGACGCCGTTCACTCCGATGATGAGCATTACCAGCGGGAAGTCAAGCGGAGCGGGTTCCTGCTGATTCAGCGTTTCCGCGATGACTTCCGCCAGAGCGGGCTTCACGTCCTTGACCCGGCTGATCTTCTGCGTCCGGATCTTCTCCCGGAGCCGTTCGATGATTTCATCGGCGGTGCGCGCTCCCACATCGGATGTGATCAGCGCCTCCTCCAGTTCATCATACATGTCGTCGTCGATGTAGACCGCGACCTGGAACACTTCATTGATCCGGTCGGTAAAGCTGTTGCGGGTCTTTTCCAGCCCCTTCTTCAGTTTTTCAAAAAATCCGGCCATTATACTGCCTCCTCCTGTGCTGGTTCCAGATCGACCGAGACGATCTTGGAAATTCCTTTTTCTTCCATGGTAACACCGTAGAGGATGTCAGCTGCTTCCATCGTCCCCTTGCGGTGCGTAATCAGTATGAATTGAGTCTCCCGGGCGAATTCCTTGATGAAATTGGCATAGCGGTAGACATTGGCATCGTCCAGCGCGGCCTCGATTTCATCGAGGAAGCAGAACGGTGAAGGCTTCATGCGCAAAATCGCGAAGGTCAGCGCAATGGCCGACAAGACCTTCTCCCCGCCGGAGAGCAGATTGATGTTTTGGAGTTTCTTGCCCGGGGGCTGCACGTTGATGTCGATGCTGCCCGTCAGGACATCGCCTTCGGACAGAATCAGCTCGGCTGTGCCGCCGTTGAAGAGCTGATGGAACGTATCCTTGAAATTACGGGATAAAATAACGAAGTTTTCCTTGAACAGCGCCCGCATTTTTCCCGTCATGTCCTGAATCAGCTTTTCCAGCTCGGCTTTGGACCGGAGCAGGTCATTGCGCTGGGAACTGAGGAACTCATAATGCTGCGAGATCTTCTCGTATTCTTCGATGGCGGCCAGGTTGACATTGCCCAGAGCGGTGATTTTGCCTTTGATTTCGCTGATGCGCTTTTTAGCTTTGGCCTTGGACTCCAGCGGTTTGGCCAGATCCCTGGCCTGGGCCAGCGTCAGGTCCAGGTCTTCATTGAGCCGGGTAAGCAGTTCTTCTTTGTCCGATTCATATTTTTCCAGGTTCAGGCTGGCTTTGAGCAGTTCCTTTTCCAGGCGGTAATACTCGTCCCGGACGGTGTCCGCCAGACGCGAGGCTTCCTTGATCTGCGACCGGATCTGAACCTCTTTTTGGTCCAGTTCATCCATGGTCTGATCCAGCGCCTGCATCCGCGTCTGATGGGCGTCCCGCTCCGTCCGGATCTGGGTGGTTTCCTCTTCCAGACTCAGGGTCAGTGCTTCCTGGGTTTCCCGGTCTGCGATCAGGCCGCTGAGGCGCTCCTCATACGAGCGAAGCTGTTCCTTCAGGCGGCCAATTCCCTGGCGCTGACTGGTCAGGTCCGTTTCCCAGCGGGTCACCCGGATCCGGTGATCGGCCAGTTCCTCCTTGCGGCGGTCATTAATCCGGAACAGTTCCCGGCGCCGTTCGCGCAGTTCGGTTTCTTCCAGCAGAGCGTGCTCCATGGCAGACTGATTCGCTTCGATTTCCTGACTGGTGGCGGTCAGCTTCTCCCGGGCCAGATCCAGTTCTGATTCCAGAGAACCGCCCGCCGCGGTCTGCTCGGTCATCAGCGTCTGAATCCGGCTGATTTCCCGGACAAATCCTTCGATTCGTTCGGCCAGACGCGTTTCTTCCAGCTCCAGCTGGCGCAGCTGGTCATCCGACCGGGCCAGCTCCTGCTTTTTGGCATCGAGCTGTCCGCTCAGGGCTTCCAGCTCGAGCTTCTTTTGGCCGAACTCCTGCCGGCCCTGGGCGATGGTCTGCCCCAGAGTCTCCAGCTCCGCCTTGCGCGACATGACTCCGAAGGACTGCCCTTTCTGGCTGCCGCCGGACATGGCGCCGCCGCCCAGAATCATATCCCCTTCCAGGGTCACGATCTTGATCTTGTAGCCCGTCTCGCGGGCGGCCAGCACGGCATCATCCATGTTCCGGGTGATCAGGGTCCGTGCCAGCACGCTGTCCGCGATTTCCCGATAGGCATCGTCGGTTTCGATCAGGTCCGAGGCAAAGCCCAGAACCTCGGCATTCTTGAACTTGGGCATGGCAATCCGCGAAGCGCGGATGACATTGCGCGGCAGGAAGGTCGCCCGGCCCAGCTTCTGCTTTTTGAGAATCTCAATCAGGGCTTTGGCCTGGTCATCGGTAGCCGTGATGATATTGCCGATGTAGCCGCCCAGGGCCGCTTCAATGGCTACGGCATATTCCGGCCTGGTCTGAATGACATCACCCAGTACCACGGCCTGATCCAGGTGCGGCGATTTGCTGCGCTTCAGATACCCGAACAGATCCCGCACGCTGCGGGCATAGCCCTCGTGGGTTTCCTCCAGATTCCTGAGCATGGCTTCGCGGCCTTCGGCGTCACGTACCTTGCGCCGGATGATCTCCAGCTCATTGGTCAGCTCTGCCGCCGCGCGCTGCAGGCGGGTTCCTTCCTCCCGCAGCGTGCCGTGTCCGGTCTGACGATCCGCCTTCTGATCCAGCACAGCGGTCAGTTCGGCTTTGAGCTGATCCCGGCCCCGGGTATTCAGGGCCAGAGACGCTTCGTAGTTGCCGCATAAGTCTTTTAGGCTGTCCTGCCGGGACTGCAGCACCTTTTCCCGGACCTGCTCCTGCGAAAGGCGCTCATCCAGCAGCCGGCGCTCTTTGCGCAGGTTCTCCTGCCGTTCCTTCAGCCGTGTGCTGTCCTGTTCACTGCGCCCGATCCGGGCCTCCAGCTCGCCCATGGCCGCTTCATGCGCCCTCTGGTCTGCAATGGCACTCTGATGGCCCAGACTCAGTTCCTGTTCCCGGGTCTGAGCCTGGGTCAGCTCATCCCGGGCTTCCTCGATCTGAGTCGTCAGAGCAGCAGCTCCGGCTCTTGCCTGGGCTGCGCGTTCCTGGCAGGACCGGGTCCGCTCCGCCAGCAGAGCGATCTGTGAGGTGCCCTCGTCGAAGCGCCCCTTGCGTTCATAGTATTCTTCGCGGGTCCTGGCCTTTTCCTCCGACAGATCATCCAGCGCCTGGGACAGATCCTCCTGGGATTGTTCCGCCGCGGCCTTGGCTTCCCCGGTCCGGGCAAAGGCTTCAGAAAGTTCCTGATGCCGGGTGATGGAGCCGGCGTTGCGCTCCTCCAGTTCCTCCAGCTCCTGCAGAATCACAGCGATCTGCAGGTCCTTCAGTTCGCCGGACAGCGCCAGGAAGACTTCAGCTTTTTCCTTGTCTTCCTTCAGAGGCCCGATCCGTTCCTCATAGGTGCTCAGGATATCTTCCACCCGCACCAGGTTGTCATCGGCCGACTTCAGTTTCTTTTCGCCTTCTTCCTTGCGGGCCTTGAACTTGGTAATGCCGGCAGCTTCTTCCACCAGGCCGCGCCGCTCTTCCGGCTTGCCCGAGAGAATCGCGTCAATCTTGCCCTGGCCGATCATGGAATAGCCTTCCCGGCCGATGCCGGTGTCCATGAACAGCTCATGGATGTCGCGCAGACGCACGACGTTGTTGTTGATGAGATATTCCGATTCCCCGGAGCGATACAGCCGCCGGGTCACCGTCACTTCGTTGTAGGGAACGGACAGCGTATGGCAGGAATTGTCCAGAGTCAGCGAAACGCTGGCCTGGCCCAGCGGCTTGCGAAACTGAGTGCCGGCAAAGATGACATCTTCCATCTTGCCGCCCCGCAGCTGCTTGACGCTCTGTTCGCCCAGAACCCAGCGCACGGCATCGGAAATATTTGATTTGCCGGATCCGTTGGGACCCACCACCGCGGTGATGCCCGAACGGAATTCCAGATCGGTTTTATCGGCAAAGGACTTGAAGCCCCGAATGGTCAAATTTTTTAAATACATAGGCTGATGTCGAGGGTTCCCTCTCTCCTTAGGATAACTTGTCCGCGCCGGATCTGGTCCGTGGCGGTTACCCGGCTGATCCTGGCCTGATTGCGGCGGTAATAGCGCCGGCCGGCGGCATAGAGCACTGACTGGTCTTTGGGATGGAGCAGCAGCTCCCAGGATCCGGGGGCATCGGACAGTGACCCGGCGATGCGCTCATGCAGGCGCCGGGACAAGACCAGCTCCCGGAATGCCGGATGGTGCGGCCCGGCGATCAGATCGGCGCCTTCGGTCAGTTCCTGATTGGCCTGGAGACCAACCCGCAGTACCTGAATGCCGGCTGCCTCATACAGGGTCAGCAGCTCGGCACACCGGGCGACGGCGTCTTCCAGCTCCAGAGGAAGATAGCGCCCGGCGGCATAAAGTTCGGCCAGGGGTGTGCCCCGCACCACCAGTGTCGGATAGATTCTTACCTGGTCCGGCTTCATGGCAATACTGGCTCTGGCGGTGGCCAGATCAGATGCCGAATCAGCCCCCGGCAGCCCCGGCATGATCTGATGGCCCAGGGTGATCCCCCGGGACCGGATGAGCCGTGAGGCCCGTTCCACATCTTCTGCGGTATGACCGCGGCCGCTCTGAACCAGCACCGGGTCATCCAGGCTCTGAACCCCCAGTTCGATGATGTCCATGCCAAAGGATGCGCAGCGCTCCAGGACTTCATCATCGATGAAGTCAGGCCGGGTCGAGCAGCGGATATGGGAAATGGCGCCGGCCTGGCGCAGGTCCCGGGCTGCCCCCAAAAGTTCCAGCTGCTGGTGGACAGGGATCCCGGTAAAGCTGCCGCCGAAAAACGACAGTTCCACCGTCTTCTCCCCCGGTGGGAGCGTGGCCAGATGGCGTGCGGCAATCGCCTGGACGTCCGCTGCGCCAAGACTCTGGGGATCTGCCGCCTGACAGCCGCTGATGCGGGACTGATTGCAGAAGACGCAGGTATGCGGACAGCCCAGATGGGGAATGAAGACCGGAATGATATAGTGCCTCAAAGGGTTTCCTCCCGGTGCAGGGCCAGCTTGCTCAGCGCGTCCCGGGCCGCTTCCTGCTCGGATTCCTTCTTGCTCATGCCTTCGCCCCGGCCCATGGTTATTTCATCCACGGCGACCCGGGAAAAGAACTTGCGCCGGTGCGCCGGACCCTCGAATTTGACCAGATCATAGTGGATATTGACCTCGCCGGACTCCTGGAGGAGTTCCTGGAGCCGGGTCTTGTAGTCCAGAACGATTTCATGATTCAGGGCGCGCCGGATGATGTCCTCGAAATGTTCCAGGATCAGCCGGTCCGCCGCTTCCGTGCCCTGGTCCAGATACAGCGCCGCGATGACCGCTTCCACCGCATCCGCCAGCAGCGACTGGCGCTTGCGGCCGCCGGTGGCTTCCTCGCCGTGGGACAGCAGAATATAGCGCCCCAGGTTCCACTTCTGGGCCACCTCATACAGGGAAGGCTCGCAGACGATGAGGGCGCGGATTTTGGTCAGCTCGCCTTCACTGCGGCTGCCGCCCCGCTCATACAGCGCCCGGGTGATGCACAGCTGCAGAATCGCATCGCCCAGAAATTCAAGTTTTTCGTTGCTTTCCATGCCCTGCTGCTGGTTGGCATAGGAAGAATGGGTCAGGGCCTGTGTCAGCAGCTTCTCATTGGAAAAGCGGATTCCCAGTTCGTTCAGTTTCATGATTTGACTCCTTTGTCAGCTTGAGTCCATTCCTCAGCCAAACGTAAGCCTGGCTCAGGAATATACTCGCATTGTCCAACTGTTATTATACCAAAAAAGCTGCACCCTTATCGGATGCAGCATCAATCCATACTTAATCTTATTCTTCGCCAACCAGTGTATTGATGTAGTTGACTACATCGCCTACCGACTGAGCTCTTTCAGCTTCCTCGTCGGATACCTGGATATCATATTCCTCTTCAATGGCCATAATCAGTTCGACGATGTCGAGGGAATCTGCCCCTAAATCTTCAAAGGTCGTCTCCATTTTGATCTCGCCCTCGCTGATTCCCAGCTTATCGGCGATGATGTGTTTTACTTTGTCAAATACCATATAAAAAACCTCCACGTCTTTTGTTTCTACGTATTCATTCAATGATTGGTTCTGTCACGCTGATATCACTTGTATCATAATATGGCATCATCAACTCTGCAACTGGTTTTTTTCGATTTCCGCCCGGAAATGGTCGATGAAGCCGGCTTCCTTTACCCGGGCCGCCTGGCGGATCGCGTTTTTGAAAGCCATGGCATCGGATGAGCCGTGCGCCTTGACGACGATGCCATTCAGACCCAGGAAGGCCGACCCTCCGGTCTCGCGGTAATCGTACTGCTTCATCATTTCCTTGAGCGAGGATTTGATCAGGAGTCCACCCAGTTTGCCTCTGGCTGACTTCATAAGCGAGGCCTTGATCAGTTCCAGCATGGTCTTAACCGTTCCCTCGAAGGTCTTCAGGATGGTATTGCCGACAAACCCGTCGCAGACCAGCACCTGGACATCGCCGGTGATGCAGTCCCGCGGCTCCACATTGCCCACAAAGTTCAGAGCCGGGTCACCGGCCAGGAGCTCATAGGCTGCTTTGGTCAGCTCGTTGCCTTTTTCCGCTTCGGCCCCAATGTTGACCAGCCCGATCCGGGGCTTGACATAGCCCAGGATGCTCTCAAAATAGACTTTTCCCATATGGGCGAACTGATGCAGGTTCACCGGCTTGCAGTCCGTATTGGCTCCCACATCGATGACCATGAACCGGCCATTCTTGCCCGGAATCAGCGGCGCCAGCGCCGGCCGGTCGATTCCTTTGATCCGGCCGATGATGAAGAGCCCTCCGGCCAGGAGCGCGCCGGTGGAACCGGCGGAGACCACGCCATCGCAGTCGCCGTCCCGAACCAGTTCAATGGCGCGGCGCAGGGACGAGTCTTTCTTGCGGCGAATGGCCAGAACCGGGCCTTCATCGGTGCCAACCACTTCCGTTGTATGCAGAACGCTGATCTTTGACCGATCCACGTCGTATTTTGCCAGTTCGGCTTCAATGCGGTCGGACGGGCCCGTGATCGTAATGTCCACGCCCAGCTCCTTGACCGCCTCGACACAGCCTTTGACTACTTCAGCTGGCGCATGGTCGCCCCCCATTCCATCTACAGCAAATCTCATGTTCGATTCCTCCTTGCCTTCCAATGTCACTATTCTATCACAGCCAGCGGCTTCTTAACTTTGGTTCATAAAAAAGAAAAAGAACACATGCAAACATGTGCTCTGATCTTTTCCATTCGGAATTAGTTGACATCAACCTTAGCGATGATCTCTTTGCCGTCGTAGTGTCCGCAGTTCTTGCAGACTCTGTGGGAGAGCATCATATCGTGGCAGTTCGGGCATTCGATGATGCTGGGTGCACTGGCTTTGAAAGTCTGAGCTCTTCTTCTGGCTGTTCTTCCTTTAGAGAATCTTCTTGCTGGATTTCCCATTACTTACACCTCCTTGAATAAATCCTTTAATGCGGCGAATCGTTCATTCACCTGTTCCTTATCACAGTCACAGGTTTCTCGATTGAGATTAGCCCCGCATTCCTGACACAGTCCCTTGCAGTCTTCGCTGCAGAGCGGCTGGATCGGCAGACTGGATATTATATCTTGTACGAGGAGGTCCGTCAGATCAACGGTGTCCCCTTCAGATAACGGCATTGTGTCCAGATCGTCATCCGAAACTTGCTGGGCCCAGGTTTCATCGATGGAGAGATCAATCTCCTGCTCGAATTCATCCAGGCAGCGGCTGCAGACCTGCCGGACCTTTGAATGGACATCTACATCCAGTTCAATTTGACCAGGCTGGATTGTAACAGTGCCTTTGACTTGGACCGGTTCAGCGAACGCAGTCCCTTCTTTTTCCAACGACTCAAGGGAAGGAGCATCAAATGAAAAATCCAGTTCTTTGATCACGGCCTTTTTCATTGAGTCGGCAATTGAAATGATCATCTCAATCCCCTTTCCATTTTACGCATAAAAAAGAGTTCCTTTGACGAACAACATTAATAATACCAATAAAGGATAAGAGTGTCAACAATCTGACCCGGCATTTCAGTTGAAATTGACGGAAAAATAACCAGAAATTACCACATGGAATCCGAACGACCCCTGCCCAATTAGCCTGAGTCCACGATCCCCGTCGCTGCATGAACCACGTCAGGGATACTCCGGCTGGATCAGAGGATCGCGCGCGGGAACCCGGCAGCCCCCGTCAGGTTCAGCTTTTTCACCCGCCGGCCCCCTTCCACCTTGCCCTCCGTCCGACCGGGCCACCGAATACTGCCAGACCCTTTACCCGAACAATCCAGCCGCGCCAATGCCCGGGCAAAGAATAGCTTGCAGAAAGAGCCTCGGCCTTGATAAAATGATATCAAGAGAAATCCAACCCATTCAGACAGCGAGAACTGCAGCAATCGCTCTCCCTCCAGGCTTCCTGGAGACCCTGCTGAATGGAGTCAACCCTCACTGCCATCCAGGCCCATGAAGGAGATCCCATGAAACCATCCCACCTGATCCCCGGATTCCTTGTGCTTTCCGGTGCCATCTTTTCCATCGCCGATTATCTGGACCGACTGGGTCACCCCGAATGGAGCGCGTCGCGCAGCGTCGCGCTGCTCTACCTTGGTCTGTCCGTTCTGGTTGCCCTGTTCTATTATATCGTGATCCGCCAGTGGGAGCATCACACGCATCACGATTCCCCGCTTTAGCGGCGACACCCAGGTGACTCCCGCCAGGCCCGGCTTAAGACCGGCCCACGGAGCATCCCATTCCTTCTAAATCAACAGACTCCACCGCCCAGTCAGACAGGACCAGGCAGCGGAGTCTGTTTTTCGTTGATTGCTATCCATGAACCGAACTAGAGCCTACCCAGCAGTGTCGTGAAACTGAACTGATCTTTGTCTTGGGCGAGGCTCCAGCACTCGCTTTGACATTGGGTTTGTATTGGCTGGCATTGGCTTTGGATTGGCTGGCACTGTCTGGCACTAGATAGCACTGGCTTTTTTTCACTGGAACTGTTCCTGACCATCCGCTTGCCGAACCTGTATGAATCCGCTGGATGCTTCGTTATTTTAATTCGGTCTTGTGCTGCAGGAACCAGCTCATGATCAAGAGCGCAGTCAGAGAGACCAGCAGGCTGAACCAGTGCTGGAGGGAAATACCCATCAGGTTGCCCTGGAACAGAGTGATCCGTTCAAACAGCTGCTCTTCCAGGAATCCCAGACCGATGCCTGCCGCTGCGGCAGCCAGGAACGTGATCGGGGTAGCGCCTTTGATGCGGTGGCGCAGGACAGACTGCAGGGTGATGAAAAAGGTAAAGAAGACAGTGCTTATGGTCATTCCCAGGGCAGATCCGATCAGATACCGGCCAAACTCAAGCACCGCGGTGAAGGAGTTGTGGTTCTGCTGGCGCAGGGTTTCCAGAATGGTATTGTCGATTTCAAACCGGATCTGTTCCGGAGCCCCCTGCTTAATCACAAGGAATGTGCCCAGGGCAATCAGGCCGGAAATTATGATTCCAGCCAGAATCAGCAGGAAATAGCTCACATACTTGGCTGTGAGGCGTTTCAGGCCGGACTCAGGAATGTAGGCCTCAAATACGGCGTGAGGGGCATTGAGATCCTTGTGGTAGGATACGATAGAGATCACAAAGGGCGCAAAGAACAGAACCAGCATCAGCATGCCCAGTCCCATGAAACTCACCATGGCGAGGATCTGGGACGGCAGGCTGTCGTCCCAGACCAGGCGCTGACTGCCAAAGTAGCCGCTGATCAGGAAGAAGACGCTCAGCACGGCAATTGCTACCAAAGCCCACTTGGTATTCTTCAGAAGTTTCTTCATTTCATAATTCATTAAACTCATCATTTCCGATAAACCTCCCGGTACAGCTCATCCAGGGAAACCTGACGGTCTGCCCGAATGGCTTCCACATCCCCCATAGCCCGAACCTGTCCATCCCGGATAAAATACACTTCGTCCAGCAGCCGCTCCAGTTCATGGATCAGATGACTGGTGACCAGGATCGTAGACTCCGGCGAGAAGCCGGCGGCAATCAGATCCAGGATCTCTTCCCGGGCCACCGGATCCACGCCTTCCAGCGGTTCATCCAGCACAATCAGCCGGGCGCGGCGCGACACAGCCAGAGCCAGGGCAAACTTGCTCTTCATCCCTTTGCTCAGACGATCAATCCGAAGCGTTGGCTTTAAATCCAGTTCCTGAATCAGCCGCAGGAATTTTTCTTCATCAAAATCCTGGAACATGGAGCGGTAGGTTTCTGACGCCTGAGCGATGGTCATACCCTCCGGCATGAAATCCGTCCGGGTCAGTGCCGATATTCTGGCCTTGCTTTGATGCGACAGCGGCTGGCCATCCAGTTCAATGGTTCCGCCGTCCGCCCGCAGTTCTCCGGTCAAAATGCGCAGCAGTGTCGTTTTGCCCGATCCATTGGGACCGAGCAGGCCGATGACTTTGCCCGGCGCCAGTGTCAGCGTTGCGTCCACCAGGGCCGGCGTCCTCTGGTAGCGTTTTGTCACATTCGAAATGTTAATCATTTTTTTCTCCCCCAATCCATTCTTGCTTAATATCCCGGATGACCTCATCCAGGCCCAGACCCAGCTTTTTCGCCTCGGTGATGAACCTGGCGCGAAGCTTGACGGCTTCTTCCTGCTTCAACCGATCCACCATGAAAGAATCCTCTCGGAGAAACGTTCCGACTCCCCGTTCGGTGTAAGTCAGACCCTCCTTTTCCAGCTCCATGTAAACCCGCTGGACTGTATTGGGATTGACCTTGAATTCTTCCGCGATTTCTCGAACTGACGGCAGTTTGGCGCCCGGAACGAGCTGACCGCAAATCAGACGTCGCTTCAATTCACCAGCGATCTGCTGGTAAATGGGAATTCCATCTAGAAATTGAAACATGGACATGATCCCTTCCTCTCGTCATAGTGTACTATCATAGTAATACACTATGACACTAATTGCAACCCCGCTTTCGAAATATCAGAAAATATTCCCCGCCTCTGAGGATCGTTAGAATCAGGGCCACTCAAAGATGGCTCCCCGCCCAATTTTTGACTTGAGGCAGCTTATGAGAAAAAGATTCCCTGAAGTCTGTACTGTGGAGAAGCTGTTCCAGAGAGAATCGACGGGAGAGAATTGAACGGGAGAAAACTGAACGGGAGAATTCGAGGGGAAGAAAGCAGCGGCAGATTCAGGCAGAGAATTCCGAAGTGATCGAAAAAGCACTCCCCGAGACGATCAGAAAGTGCTTTACGAGAAATTATTCCATTGGATCCATGAGCTGATTTTCCTGTTCCAGACGAATTCTGTAGGCCGCCAGGTATTCAATGCAGTCCTTGCAATCGGTCAACTCTGGTCGCTCCCGCAATGATTGCAGTTTTGCGGCATATTCTTTGGTGGTTGTCTGAGCCAGCGTCTCGAATCGCTGCAGCTCTTCCAGACTCATGCGATACGGCTGAATTCCGGGGTTGATTTCCCGGCGCAGTCGAGCCAGCATGGTAAAACCGCCATAATCAATGTCTCCCCAGTGCAGCCACTCAACCTGAGCCGAGTCCGGGTGATTCTTTGACATGGCCTGGCAAACTGCCTGGAAAAACAGCTTTCGCGCCGGACTGTAGACGCCGCCATGGTAAATGACCAGTTCCACCGGTCTCTTGGAGTCCCGGAGATAGCTGAAGTAATTGGCCCGATTCTCGATGCTGAGGATCCGACGGATCTGAGGCTGAAGTTCCAAAGAACCTGTTTTTAGATCTTCCGCGGACAAACTGGTACCTGCCTTGAGCCCACCAAAGTCCACCCGCTGCGAGCCGCTGATCCATGTCAGTCCGCCGCAGAACTCAAACTGCTCCGGGTAGCGGACAAGCCCCACCTGCCGCAGCAGATCCTCCTCCCGGGCGTCCTCGTCATGCTCCAGATATTGCCGCAGCACCCGAACCAGACGGGATCGGACATTCGTTTCAAACCGCTTGGAGTCCCCCAGAATTTTGACAGAGAAAACCCGCTGTGTCATTTCATCGGCCCCCAGGCCTGCCAGGCCTTTGATAACGGCAAACAGATCCTGCCGATCCTGAGCGTCCTCCGGCACAATTTGCGGCACGCGGCCTTTCTGTTCGATAACCGTCAGGGAATCCTGGCAGTATTCCCGAGCCCAGTCTGATGAGGTGGAAACCTGCTCCAGTTCAAGCAAATCCAGGGACACCTGGAGTAAGATATCTTTTTTGGGCGTGCGTCGGCACAAAGCATAGGCTTCATCCAGCCGTTCCGGCTCCAGCCAGACCTTTGCCAGAATATGGTTCTCCTCTCCCCTCATCCAGCTGAAATGGATCAACCCCTGTCTGGCCAGTGCAGTCACCGCCCGATTGATCTGAATCCGGACCTCGGTCTGCTCGATGTCATACTCCGGAAAGTCGGTGATTCCGCCGTCATAAAATTTCAGGAGAATCCTTCGACTGGATGTCGTTCCGCTTCGATAGGCACTGCTTTTCTCCAGCCGGTCGAGGAGACCGTTTACGATTCGCTGCTCAATCGAGCTCTTCATATACTACCTCCATATGACGGGGATCAAAGGACTGAACGGTGGTGACATGCCCTCTGCGATACACGCACAGGTTGCGGTCAACCAGTGTGGCAATGTCCGCCACTTTGTCCGGCGGGGCGGACAGGATCACCTGGAAATTGAACCGGCGCAGCAGCTGAATGCTCTGGATAATTCGTTCACCGTCCATTTTGGAGAACGCTTCGTCAAACATGATGAGCCGGATGGTGGAATTTGTTTTTTCCCGACCGGATCGATACAGCTGAGCAAAGGATGCCAGCACGGCAATATAGAACGGCGTCTGAGTCTCACCGCCGGACTTTTTCCCCAAGGTTCGCGACAGGCGCTGAATTGTTCCGTCCTTGCCCTCAACCTCCAGGTCAAAGGTCAGGTAAGTTCGATAATCCGTGAATTCGTGAACCTTCTTTTCGTAATCCTGGCCGGACAGGCCGCGCTCGCCGGTGTCCGTCACGATGGCAAACAGGTCGTTGATTTCATCCTTGTACTTGTCATTGAAACTTTGTGACAGCAGACTGTAGCCCCGGCTGAGCATATCGTCCATAATCATATCATAGTACCGCTTGTACTCCGGTCGGGCCACCATGCGGAACCGATAGGCATCTTCCCCGAAGGTCGCCCCTTTGATGGCGTAATTCAGTTCCTCGATCTGCTGTCTGGCACTGGTGATGTTATTTTGCAGGCGGCTTAAAAAATCCTCCTGGAATTGCTCAAAAGCCTTGGTTTTGGCATCCTGAATCCGCTCTTTGAACTCGGGCAGCTTGTTCTCGCTCAGTTCCAGCCACGCATCTTCAAAACTTGTGTTGTCCGGGGATTGAACATCAAAACCCATTTTATACTGATCGTTGTAGCGCCGACGCCGCTCCGTCAGATCATTCCAGGACCCCTCTTTCAGATTTCTGGCTTTGGACAACTCCCGGGGAAAAGCGTTGGCGACTTGGCGCGGGGTACCGCGCTGACTGAGTTCCCGCACATAACGGGGCGCTCCGGTTTGCTCCATCCATTCCGCATCGAAATCTGCCTGCAGCGTCCGGAACTTATGATCCACGGCATCCCTCAGGCCCGGGATGATCAGTTCGCCCGCAGTTGCCGCCGCCTGCTTCAGCCCGCCGATCTGACGCGATAACTCTCTGATCTCCTCGTCCCGAACCTTGATGTCCTGCTCCAGAGAGCGAATCTGAGACTGAATCCGTTCCAGGCTCGATACATCAATCGCGTTTCGTTGTGCCATCAGTTCGTTTCGCCGTTCCAGAGTCTTCGGGAGGTCCCTCATCGCCTGAGCCGATTCGGCAAAACGTTCTACCTCCAACGGTTCCATCCCCTGCAGATGGGCAGGCTCCTCCAACAAGCCCAGAATTCCGTGACAAAGGGCTCGCTCGGCTTTGAGTTCTGACAGTTCCTGGCGCAGGGTCTCCAGCCGATGCAGGATGGCAGCGCGGCCGATGGCCGGCTTGCGCCAGCGCTCGGGCGACAGTGCGCGGACGACGTAGCCGGAATAGAGCATGCATTGCGGTGTAATGGCGGTAGCGTGCTGGCGCAGCTCTTCGACCTGTTCGCTTTTATGAACCCTTCCCAGCACATGGTTCAGGAATGCCCTGGCCTGCTCGTCCTCCGTAATGATTTCTTCAGCCAGGGAGCCCGTTTCGGGCGGAGTCGACTGACGCATCAGTTTCGCCGAATCAATGATCCCGGCGCCGTATAATTTCTGCTGATCTCTGACCTGATCATACACTCGAGCGGCTTCCTGGAAATGATCCGGGGGAACCAGCAGGTAATATTTCTGACTGTGCAGAAACCCTTCCACGGCATTGCGCCACTTTTCATCTTTTAAATCAGCCACCTCCGCCAGGATCCGAACATTCGGCTCGGTTCGAGTGACGACCCGCAAGCGGGAGGCGATGGCTTCCTTCAAATCCAGCGTTTCTTTCGGGAAAGGAAAAATACCGCTCTGCAGCGACTTTAGTTCAGCATCCATTTGAGCCAACTGTTGATCCTGCTCATCCAAAAGATCCTTCAGACGATCCTGCAGACTGCGAATCTGCTGCTGAATTGAGGTGATGGCTTCTGCCAGTTCCGTCAGATGATGCCGCTCCATTTGCCGGAACTCTTCCGGCAGGAGCTGCCGGATCGGCCGAACCTGCTCCGTCAGCTGCTGAGCCAGTCCGGCGGTATCCGTCAGGCGCTGAGCGATCAGCGGCGGGAATGAACTAAAATCCATCTCCCTGAGAGCCAGGGCAATCCGATGGGACGCATTGCCCCATAACTCGGCCAGGCGGCGCAGATTGTTGACCGATTGCTCACCTCGAAGCCTGATGGTACGAATCTCCTCTTCGACCTGAGCAATCTGGCCATCCAGCCGCTCCAGCAGCTGGGTAACCCGATCTGATACTTGCCGTGCGACCAGCTCATCCCGATCCAGACGCAGCTGCTGTATTTCCTGGTTGAGTAGTTCTTCCCGGATCAGACATTCAGCCAGGGTCTGTCGGGTCTGAGCGAGGCGGGTTTCCTCCTGAGTCAGGGATTCCATGCTGCACTCCAGCTCTCCGCGCTGAATCAGATAAGAATACATCTGTTCGCTTTCCCGATATTTCTCAAAATCCTGATGGGCGGTGACAACCGCTTCCAAGTGCTGTGTCTTCTCCGTCAGAATCAGAGATTCTTCTTCCAGCTGCCGATAGCTCCGAATGTTTTCCTGCATATGGCTGATATCCACCGGCAGCTGATCATCGCAAACAAACTCGGTGATGAATTTCTGCAGATCGACGTCGGGATTGAAAGACACCGCCTTTTTCAGCAACGCGCCAAACCGGCCCTTCAAACCGCCCAGTCTTCCGTAGAGCTTTTCTCGAAAGGTCTTGCCGGTGTCGGTGGTATCAAAGTTCCCGTCATACTCCTGACGAAGGAATCCCCGCAGACGGGTGATATCCATGGGAACCTGATCCCTTAAAAATCCGCCTTCATCCAGGGGACCCTCGTAGGAAAAGAACATTTTCTGGATATCAGACTCTGCATAAACATCAAAAACGGCGCCCGCGGTAAAGTCCCGATCTTTCTCTTCATCATGAAATTCCAGGACGATGTAACTGGTAAACCGGCCATCGCGCAGATACCGAAAGCCGGACTGTTCGTCATCGCCCAGCTCTCCCATCAAATAACCTTTTAAATTCCGGTTGGTGCGGCCGCCCGCTGATTTATTAAAGAACGATCCGGAAAAATCACCCAGCAGCACCAGCTGGAGGGCATCAATCAGCGTGGATTTTCCGGAAGCATTCTGACCGGTCAAAAAATTGAGCTGATCAAATTCCACCAGCTGGTAATCAAAATAATGCCAGTGGATGAGCAGGAGTTTTTTCAGCTGTTTCATTCCTCTTCTCCTTGTGCCGGATCCATCGCGGCCTCTGTGCCGGTTTGAACTTCCTGTCTTAACTCTTCCAGTTCCCGAACGATGTTGTTGATTTCATGATTGGGTAGAATCACCAGAATGGACGGCAGAATCAGGATGCTGTTCCCCTCCGCCGACCAGGCGGTTGCTTCGAGTTTCTGAATGATATTAAAATGGGACAGCGTACGCTGCGCCTCCATTCTCTCCTTCTGGGTGGAACGTCCTTTGGACAGAAGGCCCAGACTCCTCATCTTCTCCACCACCGTCCCGGTATCCGTTCGGACATGATTCAGCTGGTCCCCCAGTTCCCGGCCTTCTTCGAACATCAGGCGGCAGGTATACAGAAAAAGCGTAGTGAACCGGTCAAGGCGCAGGCGATTCTGATCAAATTCGCTGGTCAGGGAGACAATGCCGTAGGTATCGTCTTTGTCCAGACGCCAGCCGGCCACCGCGAAATATTCCTGAAACAGTTCAAAGTGACGACTTACCAGCCGATAATCATTGCCCGGTTCCAGCCATTGCTTGTCCGGCCGGTATACATCCCGAACCAGATAGGTGTGAGAAAACAGGTAATTGACCAGTCGCCGAAACTCGGCTTTATCCGTGCTGTTTAAATTGTCATAGCGTTCATTCCACTTCATGGTCAGACTCCTTGTTCATGGCTTCGATCAGATCAAAACCGCTGATCTGGTCATTGCTTCGATTAACGGCGTTGGATTGAGACTGTCCGGTGCCGGATTTCGTCCTTTGACTGCGGATCCCGGATTTTTTTCTCTGGCTGGCATTGGAACGCCCATCCCTCCAGGGATCACTAACTTCCAGTTCGCTCTGCGGCAGTCTGATTTTTGGATCCTGAGTTTTCTGCTGAATCGTCAGATCCGGAATCCAGTAGCCGTTGCGCAGGATCCGCCCCTCTCCGGGAACGATGGTGTAGGGCATCCGGGGGTCCTGATGTCGGATCACCGCAAGAATCAGCAGAATGAATTCTTCATCAGACTCCAGCGGCAGATCCGCCGCGCGAATCATCGGACCGGCTTTTTCAAACAGATCTTCCACAAACCGGCGGATTCTTGCGACAGGGTACGCGGTTTTCATCTGGTCGAGCAGAAAAGCTTGAGCCATGCCAGAGAGCGGATCTTCCGTGTCAACCGGCAAAGCCGGACGAACAACTCGCCGCGCCCGGATCGTTTTATGATAGATCGAGCTGGCATCCAGCGATTCCTGCCGCGAAGCCTGAATCCCTCGCTCCAGCCGATCCAGAACCCGATCCTGCTCCGAGCCGTCTGCAGCAGCCACTGTCTTTAAAATTTGAGCCAGTTTTCCCCGAATGGACTGATCGGCAGTCATCAGATAGCGGATCTTTTCCACTGAACTTTTGGTATAGCTGCTGTTCTTTCGGTCGATCTCATTGATGAGCCGGTCCATGCCGGAGTAGGATCCGGCCACATAGTCCAGAGCCGTCAGAACTTCCTGGCGGGCCGCCTCTTCTGAGTCGAGCTGACGCAGAGACATCGCCCGGGCAACCATAGCCTCGACGAACTGCTCTTCCCGGCTGATGGAAGCAATCAGTTCCTGAATCGGACCCATATAGCGATACACTGAGTCCAACGTCTTGATCGGATGGTAGTATCGATCCGATAACCGGCGAAATTCCATGAAGTGCTCTGTCAGTAAGGTGTTGACATCCTGGACCTGAACAATGCCGCGCAGAAAACGCCGGATTCCATGATAGAGCTTGCGCATAGAATGCTGCAGCCGCTCCGTGTTGGCTCTGGCCGACTGCACTGCCTCATACAGGTGTTCCTGATCCGCTTCCATGGCCTGTTTTAACCCCGAGAAGGTGGCAAACACCATGGAGGAATACTCTTCCGATTCTTCCGATCCCAGTTCGCTTAACAGCTTGATGACTGGAACGGCATAAGGTTGGAGCGAAATAATTTCGATGAAGGAGTTCTCAATAAATTCTCGCTCTATCCAGCCCGTCCGGGTCAGCCGTTCCATAATCAGGCGAGCCTTCCCGCTGACCGATAAAGCGCCCTGCGGTTCATCATCGGACTCCAACTCAAATTGGCGGTCTTCCAGCAGAAAAATGAGGGACGACAAATAATCCTCCACTTTGATGTTCAACTTTTCCTTGAACTCCTCATGCAGGATCATCAGTGCGTCAACATAGATCTCCCGATTGGGCGAGACCAGAATCGAAAAAAAATTAGCAGGGACAATCTCAAAAAGCTTCATAAAATTTATCTCCGGATTCCATCGAGCCAAGTCATGGAAATCTGTAAATTAGTTCTTCTATCATCTTATCAAATCCAGCAGACAATCACCATTCAGAATCGGGCCAGGAGGATCTGCCATGAACGGCTTTAATCCGTTTTAAATCCGCCTTGATCCGCTTTAATTGGCTTGATCAGATTGATCTGATTGATCCGGTTTATTCAGCTGACCCGGGTGAGCCGGGTGAACTGCGAAATCGGTTATTTGCTGAACATGATGAATCGGCACTTCGATTCTGAAAACTGGAAAAGCGGATCGATCCGCAGTGGATCGACCCGCTTATTCCTGAATGACGGACAGGCTTAGTGTTTGGCTTCCTGCACCAGAACTTTGGTGTCGCGGGCAATCATGAGCTCTTCATTGGTCGGGATGACCATGAGCTTCACTCTGGAATTGTCCGAGGAGAAGATGACTTCCTTGCCGCGGACATTGTCCTTGGCCAGATCCACTTCAAAGCCGAGGAATTCGAGTCCCTTGAGGATCTCTTCCCGGGCCATCGGGGAATTTTCTCCCAGTCCGGCCGTAAAGACGATGGCGTCAATTCCGCCCATGGCTGCTGCATAGGAGCCGATGTACTTTCTGACCCGGTAGTGGAACATATCCAGAGCCAGCTGAGCGCGCTTGTTGCCTTCGGCAGCGGCTTTTTCCAGGTCACGGAAGTCGGAGGAAACACCGGAAACACCAAGGACTCCGGACTTTTTGTTCATCAGGTTGTCAACTGCTTTCGCGTCCCAGCCTTTTTCAGACATCAGGTAGGTAACGATGGCCGGATCCATATCTCCGGTACGGGTTCCCATAACCAGACCTGCCAGAGGGGTAAAGCCCATGGAGGTGTCAATGGCCTTGCCGTGCTTGACCGCGGTGACGGAGGATCCGTTGCCCAGGTGGCAGGTAACGATCTTCATGTCTTCAATGTTGCGGTTGAGCATTTCAGCAGCCCGGTTGGCCACATACTTGTGGGATGTGCCGTGGAAGCCGTAACGGCGGATCTTGTCCGATTCATACAGTTCGTAGGGAATGGCATACATGTAAGCTACTGGATCCATGGTCTGATGGAAGGAGGTGTCAAACACGGCGGTCATCGGTGTGTGCGGCATCAGTTCGCGGCAGGCGCGGATACCGATCAGAGCCGGCGGGTTGTGCAGCGGAGCCAGCTTGGAAACTTCCTTGAGCTCTTCCATCAGCTGATCATCGAGCAGTACGGAGCTGGAGTATTTTTCTCCGCCGTGTACGATCCGGTGTCCGACTGCGGTGATTTCATCGACGTTCTTGATCACGCCGACCACTGGATCGACCAGCGCATCCAGCACCAGCTGAATTGCGATCTTGTGATCGGGCATTTCTGTCTGGATCACATGTTTGTCTTTGCCTTCCGGCCGATGGGTCAGAAGCGATCCCTCGATGCCAATGCGCTCTACCAGGCCTTTGGCCAGAACGGCTTCGTTGGACATGTCATAAAGCTGATACTTTAATGAGGAGGATCCGGCGTTGATAACTAAAACTTTCATATTTACTACCCCTGTTCTCTATAATATTTTTTTGAAGTTAATCTTTTGTTTGAGTTGTTTCCCGATGGTCGAGATGTGTCCCGCTCACACGCTGCAATATCTGCGATATCAGCTATTCTTGCGACGGTGTAATATCTGGTTTGTTTGCGTGATTATCTGGTCTGAGCCTGTACCGCGGTTACTGCCACAACATTGACGATGTCTTCGGCGCTGCAGCCTCTGGAGAGGTCATTGATGGGACGGGCAAAGCCCTGACAGATCGGGCCGATGGCTTCGGCACCGGCAAACCGCTGTACCAGCTTGTAGCCGATATTGCCGGACTGAAGATCCGGGAATACCAGGACGTTGGCTGCACCGGCCACTTCCGAGCCGGGTGCTTTCTGAGCGGCTACCTTGGCAACCAGGGCGGCATCCGCCTGAAGTTCCCCGTCGATTTTCAGATCCGGGCGCTGCTCATTGGCTTTTTTCACAGCGTTCTGCACCTTGGTTACTACTTCATGTTCAGCTGAACCCTTCGTGGAGAATGACAGCATGGCTACTTTCGGATCAAAGCCCATCAGATGTCTGGCGGTATCCGCTGTCGAGATGGCGATGGAAGCCAGCTGGTCCTCATCGGGCATCGGGTTGACCGCGCAGTCGGCAAACAGCAGCGTGCCGTTGTCGCCAAATGCTGAATTGGTTTCCATGATGAAGAAGGAGGAAACCACGGATACTCCCGGGGCAGTCTTAACGATCTGCAGACCCGGCCGCAGAAGGTCGCCTGTAGTGTGAATGGCTCCGGAGACCATGCCGTCCGCGTCATTGCGCTTGACCATCATGGTTCCGTAGTACATCGGATCCTTCATGATTTCGGCAGCCTGTTCCGGCGTGACCCCTTTCTTCTTGCGCAGTTCGTAAAACTCATTGGCGTATTCTTCGAAATTCTCGGCCGTCAGAGGATCGATGATCCGACATCCGGAGATATCCAGAGAAAGGTCAGACGCTTTGGCCCGTACCTTCGCTTCATTGCCCAACAGGACAATATGTGCAATGCCGTCCCGAGTAATCTCAGCTGCCGCCGTCAGATTCCGTTCTTCCTCGCCTTCTGGCAGGACGATGGTTCTGACATCGGCTTTGGCCTGGTTTTTCATCTTTGTCATGAAATCCATGGTAGTATTCTCCTTTTTTTACGACTTGGCTGAACCAGTCGCCGCATACTATTTCTATCTTATATATTAACGTATTTGATTGCATATTATCAAGGTTTGCTGTAACTTAAAATAACAGAAGAAACGAAAGAATAGAACAGGTGAAGCCATGAAGACTGTTTTCATCATCAGCGAATACAATCCCTTTCACAAAGGACACAGCTACCAAATCCGCCGGATTCGGGAAGAAATGGCTCCGGATAACGTCGTCAGCATCATGAGCGGGCATTTTGTCCAGCGCGGCGCACCGGCTATCCTGGACAAGTTCAATCGGGCCCGGCTGGCTCTCACGGGAGGCTGTGACCTGGTCGTGGAACTGCCGGCGGTCTATGCCACATCCTCTGCGGAATTTTTCGCCCGGGGCGGCGTTGCCATTGCCCAGGGGCTGGATCCTGCCGGCATCCTGAGTTTTGGGTCGGAGTCCGGCAATCTGACACAAATTGAGACAGTTGCCCGTCTGCTCACAGAAAATAAAGAATCCATGGAAGTCCATCTGAAAGAGCTGCTGGCTCAGGGTTTGACTTATCCCAGGGCCAGAGCCCTGGCATTGAGTCAGCTCAGCGGATCACCCGGTCTGGAGAGCGCCATGGAATCCCCCAATGATATTCTGGCCGTAGAATACGTCCGGGCCGCACAGGAGATGGGCTCCAGCCTGAATTTCCATACAATCCGCCGTCAGGGTCTGGGCTATCACGCCACCAGCCTGGAAACAGGACAGTTCCCATCAGCCACCGCACTGCGCCAGGCTCTGCTGGCCGGTAACACCGGCCAGACACTGGCCGGACTACCCGCAGAGATCGCCGCCCTCTTTGCCGGACTCAGCGACGAGCTCCTTTTGGACGAAGACCGCTTGAAACTGATTCTGCGCTATCGACTCAGCCTGTTTCCCCAGGCCATTGAGTCGCTCCCGGAAGCCCGAAACGGGGTTGGGGAGCGCATCGCCAATCAGGCTCCGCTTCTGAACGACCAGTCCATTCAGGACTTTGCCCTGGCCATGAAAACCCGGCGCCTCACCTACACCCGAATTCGCCGGCTGCTGCTCCACCTTGCCCTTGGCTTTGACAGCCTGAATTACGACCAGCGGCGCAGGCAGCTGCCAAGCTACACCCGAATTCTGGCGCTGAACCGCCAGGGTGCCCGGTTTCTGGCACAGACCCGCAAGACCCGCACCATCCAGGCAATTCAAAGTGCCACGGAAGTATCAGAAGCCGACTTCCTCCCGGATCTCATGGCTGCCCGCCTCTACAGCCTGCTTTCCCCCACCCTGGCTCCGAATTCTGATTATACTCATCCCCTGCGGATCCAGGATTAAGGATTAAGGATTAAGGATCAGAAAAAAGCGAATCAACATAAAAAGAAGACATCCCGCCCTCTGCCGGTTCAAGTTGTTCCGGCGAAGTGGCAGGGTGTCTTTTTTGCGCTTGGTCCAGGCTCTATTTCGCGGACTGACGCGCCAGGTAGTCTTTGACTAAGGACAGCCCGAGGTACTGGTGGGTGATCCGGGAGGGACCAAAACCAGTGACAGAAAAGGCCAGCTTAACAAAAAAGCCCATGGAAAGGGCGGTAATTACGGTACCAAGCCCCACTGGGCCGCCCAGAATGAATCCCAGAAGCGTGACGATGATCTCGATGGCATTGCGGATGAGGGCCACATCTTTCCCCGTGACTTTCGTCAGGGCCAGCATCATGCCGTCGCGGGGACCTGCTCCCAGGCCCACCGAAATATAAATTGCCGTGGCAAAGCCGATGATGGCAAGACCCGCCAGCATCATGGGAATTCCGGTGAGATAGCTCTGACTTTTCGGGATCAGCGGCAGCACTACATCGAGAATGATGCCGATCATGACGGCATTGGCGATGGTGGCAAAGCCGATGCGTTCCTTCCACAAACTGTTGAATAAAAGGATGACAATGCCTACCAGCGTGGACACGGTGCCAAAGGACAAACCGGTGTGGTTTGAGATTCCCTGATGCAGGACATCCCAGGGGGAGAAGCCAATACTGGCGCGAACCGTGACAGAAATTCCCACCGCGTAGAGGGTCAGGCCCACTGCCAGTACCAGGAGCCGGAGCGGAAGAGCGCGTTTGCTAAAGTCCATTTGGATCATCCTTTATCGTTGGATTTGGTCATAATGCAGAGGAAACCCGCGGTTCGGCGGGTTTGAACTGATCAATGGGGATCATTCGGCTTTGTCGGCCGTATTATTTCATGGTGGACAGTTCCTGGATATTCTCCCGGACCGTCTGGGTCGTTGAATCAATGGACTGGCGATAACCGGTCACAAAATCCTCCATATCTTTCTTAAAGGCTACCATGGCGTCATTGGACCGCAGCTGGAGCTCCTTTTCCAAATCAGACAGGAGGCTGTATGCGTAATCCCGGGCAGCCAGGCGCATGTTCTTGGCTTCGGTCTGGGCCTTGGAGACGATCTCGCGCGCCTTATCCTCCGCTGCCCGGACAATGGTGTGCTCATTGACCTGGCTGCGCATGATTTCCTCCGCTTCCATTTTGATGCGGTTGTACTCGTTGTTGGCATCATCCAGAATCCGGTCCTTTTCGGCAATGACATACTGAGCCGTGTTGAAGTCCGCCGGCACGCTCTGGATGATCTCGTTGATAATGTCTGTCACAATCTCCTGGTTAACCATGACTTTGCTCGAGAACGGGACCTTGGATGAGCGATCGATTTCATCCTGGAGAATCTCCACCAGCCGGATCAGTTCGATCTTATGTTTTCCCATATCATTTCTTTCAAATTCCATGTCATTCCACCTTATCCTGGCCCGACGGGCTCATCATCCGCCGCGGGCTGATTATTTGATTCTTGCCGGCCCGCCGCTTCGACGAACCGTAATTGATTGCTCTCTTTCCTATTGTACGCTATTTATAATAATTTTGCTTGAGCCGCTCGATAATTGGTCCGGGAACAAATCCTTCCAAGTTGCCGCCAAAGTGCATGACCTGACGTACCAGAGAGGATGACAGATAGGAATAATTCGGACTGGTCATCATCATCAGGGTTTCAATCTGAGGTTCCATGGCCCGATTGGCATTCGCCATCTGCAGTTCGAAGTCAAAATCCGATACGACGCGAAGTCCCCTAATTATAACCCGAGCCCCCGCTTCTTTCAAGAAATTGACTGTGAGGCCAGAGAATCCTCTGACTTCAACGTTGGGCAGATGACTGGTCACCAGCTGGATCATCTCGATCCGTTCCTCAATCGGGAAGAACCCTTTCTTATCGGTATTGATGAGGACCGCCACAATGACTTTGTCAAAAATCGAGGAAGCCCGCTCGATGATGTCCAGATGTCCTAGACTGATCGGATCGAAGGATCCGGGATATACTGCTGTTTGAACCATTATTCTTCCTTTTCTTCGTATTGATAGAATACCAGCGTCGTATTGCCATAGGTTCTCTCCAGAACAATGGACAGGTGCGCGCAGCCGGGGTAAATATCCTCCCGCGTGTCAATCTTGGTCACGATCAGCCCGTCTTTGGTCAGAAGCCCGGATTTGTGGATCTGCTCCACCGCTACGGGGATCATTTCGTTCAGATACGGCGGATCAATGAAGATCAGGTCAAAGGGCTTGCCCTCTGCGCCAAGACGCTTCAGCGCTTCGCGATAGTCCATGTGAAAGGATTTACACTCTTCATTAAACCCCAAGTTTCTTATATTTTCAACCAATAAATCATAGGTTTCGCGGAAGGCATCCACCAGAATGACCTGGCCGGCACCGCGTGATGCCGCTTCCAGTCCCAGAGAGCCCGTCCCCGCGAACAGATCCAGAACCCTGGCCCCTTCGATTTTATACTGAATAATGTTGAACATGGCTTCCTTGACCCGGTCCAGTGTCGGTCGGGTCGCCCGGACTTCCCCGGTTTTGGTGTCACGCCCTTCATTCTGCGGTCCCAGGATCTTGCGACCCCTGGCTTTGCCTGCAATGATTCTCATCGTTATTCCTCCTGGCATTCTATATATGATCCGTCACTTCCTCTGACGGCTTTCGATCCCTCGGCCGATCCCTCGGCCGATCCCTCTGCTGATCCCTTCGCTGATTCGTCAGACTGTGATCCCTCTGCTGATCTGGCTGACTTTGATCCCTCTCCTGATCCGACGGGTTTCGAACCGTCGATTGGTTCGTCAACCTTCGATCTGTCGGTTAATCCGGGTTCCTGTCAATTGCCTTTCGGTCCGGCGACCGGCAGGGGATTAATTCAAGCAGATCAGGTGGATGTTCTCATCCAGTCGGGAGAGGATCTCCTCTTTGATCCGGCGGTGAGCCGGTTCCTCGGAGCGGAAGATACGGGCTGCCCACTTGCTGGCTTCTAGGAACAGATGATAGTCCTGAATGAAGCTGGCCAGGGTCAGTCCGGAGTCCCCGCTCTGGTTGGTGCCGAAAATCGCACCGGTGCCCCGCATCTTCAGGTCCGCCTCGGCGATTTTGAAGCCGTCGTTGGTGGATGTCATAATTTCCAGGCGCTGCCGGGTGTTGTCCGCGTTGGACGCGGCCAGCAGCAGACAGTAAGACTGATAGCTGCCCCGGCCAACCCGGCCGCGCAGCTGATGCAGCTGCGACAATCCGAAGCGCTCGGCATTCTGTACAATCATGACGGAGGCATTGGGCACATTGACCCCCACCTCAATGACGGTGGTGGATACCAGCACGTCAATGTTTCCCGTCTTGAAGGAGTCCATGACGGCTTCTTTTTCTTTGGGTTTCATCCGGCCGTGGATCATGGCCACGGTGTAATCCCGGAACGGACCGGCGGAGAGCTCCTGCGTCAGCTTGCCTACGGAAGTCAGATTCGGGTTGTCATTATCCTCAATCAGCGGACAGACCACGTAGACCTGCCGTCCCTTTTCGATCTCTTTCAAGGCCAGGGCATAGGCCTTTTCCTGGCCGGGACCGGTAAAGCTGCGGGTCAGCACCGGTTCGCGCCCCGGCGGCAGTTCGTCGATGACCGATAAATCCAGGTCCGAATACAGGTGCAGGGCCAACGTCCGCGGAATCGGCGTAGCGCTCATGACCAGGACGTCCACATGGCGGTTTTTGCCGATGAATTTCAGGCGCTGGTTGACGCCGAACCGGTGCTGTTCATCGGTGACCACCAGTCCCAGATTGGGAAAGGCCACATCCTCTTCCAGAATCGCGTGAGTTCCGATGACCACCATGGGGCGGCCGGACGCGATGGCTTCCTTGACCTTCTGCTTTTCCCTGGCTTTGAGCGATCCGACCAGGTAGCGCACCTCAATGCCGAAGGGTTCCAGCATGGTCAGGAAGTCCGCGTAGTGCTGGGCCGCCAGTATTTCAGTAGGTACCATCAGTGCGCCCTGATAGCCGTTTTCCACCACATTGAACAGCCCGGTCAGTGCCACAATGGTCTTGCCCGAGCCGACATCGCCCTGAAGCAGCCGGTTCATGGGCAGATCCTTCTTCTGATCCAGCAGGATCTCCCGGATCGAACGGGACTGGGCCTGGGTCAGTTCGTAGGGCAGGGCTTCCTTGAATTCCCGGAGCCGGGGACTCATGGAAAACACGATGCCTGAATGATCCTTGGCCCGGAGTTCCCGGGCGGCCTGGATTTTCATGGAATAGGCAAACAGTTCCTGGAACTTGAGCCGTTCCAGCGCTTTGTCAAACCGGTCTGATTCCGGATTATGGATCGTCCGGATTGCTTCGTCCAAAGCCGGATAGGCGTAGGCGGCAAGCACTTCCGTCGGGAGATTCTCCGCGATGCGGATATTCGCCAGAACCTGATTCACGAGCTTGCGCAGTAGGTTGTCCGTCAGATCTTCCTTGAGCGGATAGCGGGCAATGATTTTGCCGCCCTCCGGTCCGCCGGTTTCCTCCTCCTTCATCACTTTGGGATTCGTGATGGACAGACCCGAACCCACACGCTTGAATTTCCCGTAGAGGTTCACCGTCTGGCCGGCCGTGAAGCTTTTGGCTGCGTAAGGCATGTTGAAATACATGGCTTTGACCGGCCCGTAAGCTGAGTCAAAGGTCAGCGTCGTCATGGTCTTGCCGGTGCGGGTGCGCACGGGACGCGATGCGCTGAGGTACTGTGCCCGCACCAGGAACTTTTCTTCCGTGTCAAAGGCATGGGGATCCATCTCGCTGATCCGTTCATAGTCTCTGGGAAAATACAGAATCAGATCCATCAGAGATTCAATGCCTGCCCGGTGGAGAAGCTGCGCCGTCTTCTCTCCTACGCCCTTCAGGCTTTTGATGTCGTCATCCAGCTGCATGTTTGCCTCCTTCCATTGGCGCCGACCGAGCGGCGAATGGGTGATGCCCGCGCTCCCCTGGGATCGTCCGGGCTCTGGTTTCTCCTGGAAGCCAGGAACGGCCTCCGCTTGAATATCGGAAAAACCGGGAACAGTCGATTCCCGGTTTTTCTGTGTGTTCGCTTTCCGGTGAAGTCGCCGGTTTATTCGACAGACATGATGAGATAGTACAGCGGCTGCATGCCTGCGTAGCTGATGATCTCAAAGTCCGGATAGGTTTCTTCCAGTCGCGCAACGAATTCCGCCACTTCCTCTTCCCTGGTGTCCTTGCCGTAGTAGACCGAAATGATGGAGGAGTCTTCCGAAATCATCATTTCAATGAGCTTTTCGGCCATGGGATATATTTCGCGTTCCACCAGCTTGATCTTGTTTTCCAGCAGTCCCAGGTAGTCCCCGGCTGAAACCTTCTTGCCTTCGATTTCCGTGTCCCGGACCGCGTAGGTAATCTGCGCCGACTTCACGGAATTCAGGGCATCCTCCATCAACGTCAGATTACGCTCCAGGTTCACTTCCGGATTGAAGGCCGCCAGACAGCCGATCCCCATGGGGATGGTCTTGGTGGGAATGACATGAACGCTCTTTTCGGTCAGATCCAGGCACTGGTTGGCACTTAAAATAATGTTCTTGTTGTTGGGCAGAATGAAGATCTCCTCGGCGTTGAGCTTCTCAACGGCATTGAGGATGTCCTGAGTGGACGGATTCATGGTCTGTCCGCCTTCAATGACATAGTCGCAGCCCAGATCCTCGAAGATCTGCCGCAGGCCCTCCCCGGCAGCTACGGAAATGAACGCGTAAGGTTTTCTCTCCCCGGCTTCTGCAGCCTCAGCTTCTGCCGCGGCCTCCTCGATGAGATTTTCCTTCACGAACTCCGATTCTTCATGCTGATGCAGCGTGCGATTCTGCTCCCGCATGTTCTCGATCTTGATTTTCAGAAGTTCTCCGTGCTTCTGGGCTTCCTGCATGACTTCGCCCGGATTCTCCGTATGAATGTGGATTTTGGTCACATCATCCATGGTGACGAAGACGATGGAGTCGCCGCGCGCCTCCAGATAGCTCTGGAAGTTGGGATCCCGGACTGCTCCGGCTACGATGAATTCCGTACAGTAGCCGAAGGTAATGTCGGTGGGAGCGGCGATGGCGCCGCGGCCTTCGACGGCTCCCGACGGAGTGAGTTCGGAGCGCAGGACTTCCTTGCGGTCGCTGAGCAGAGCTTCGAGCATGCTGCGCAGAATGATGACCAGACCCATGCCGCCTGAATCCACGACCTTGGCTTCCTTCAGCTGCGGCAGCAGATCCGGCGTCTTGTCCAGGGTGTCAGAGGCGACCTGATTGACATAGTCAAGGAGTTCGACGATCGAGTCGGTATCATGCTCCACCGCCTTTTCACCGACCACGCGAATGACCGTCAGAATGGTTCCTTCGGTGGGACGCATGACCGCGCGGTAGGCGGAATTGGCGCCCTCCTTCAGAGCTTCTGCCAGCTGCGGAGCCGTAGCTTCGTCCTTGTGCTCAAAGCCCTTGGCAATGCCCCGGAAGATCTGAGACAGAATGACCCCGGAGTTTCCCCGGGCGCCCATCAGAGCCCCCTTGGCGAAATCGCGGGACATTTTGCCCAGAGACGTTTCGGTGGACGACTTGATGGAATCCACCGCCGAGCGCAGCGTCATGCTCATGTTCGTTCCGGTATCCCCATCCGGGACCGGAAAGACATTCAAAGAGTCCACATAGGCTTTGTTCTCTTCCAGCATGTTGCTGGCATGAACCAGCATATTTAGAAAATGTTGTCCGTCAATTACCGTGTTCTTCATACAGCCTCCTAGAACCTTACGCCTTCGATGTTCACGGTAATGCCGGTCACCTTCAGACCTGTGAAATTTTCTACGTTATATTTGACTTTCTGGATAATGTTATTGGCGATGACGGAAATCTTGGTTCCGTATTCCACCACCACAAACACTTCAATGGTCAGTTCGCCGCCCTTTTGAAGGACTTTGACGCCTTTATTCAAATGCTCGATCTTGATCAGTTCCCAGAGTTCATCACTCGTGTTCTTTGCAGCCATTCCTACAACGCCATAGCATTCCATGGTCGCCATGCCAATGATGTTGGCAATGACATCATCTGAGTAATTGACTTTGCCAATTTCAGTTGTGTATCCGATCATGTTGTTCCCTCCGGATTCATTTATTGCATCTTTTTGCTTCAGACGGTTTGGAGCATCGGGATCAACGGATCCCTGCCGGCTTCTTTTCATGGTATCTACCTTTTCCTGTGCGATTTTGCGATTAAATACGGTCCTTCATCAGGGGTGGACCCGCCTGAAATCGGGACCAGGAGCTCATGATAAAAACCTATGTATCTTAATAATATTATTATAAAATCGTCGAATTATCAATGAGTCCGCTCAAAGAGGCATCCGGCCGGATCCGCTTTGCGGATGACTGATTCGGGGAACCCGGATTAAAACAGATGCTTGTCGAAGGTTCCCGTCACATCGACCCGTTCCGAGTCAATCATGAATACCTGCGGATCCAGCTCTACCAGCTCTTTCTTCAGATTCCGGAACTCGTATTTGTCCACAATGGTCAGAATCACGTTCTTCCTGGAGCTGGAATAGATGCCGGTGGCTTCCCACTGGGTGACGCCCCGCCCCACCCGGGCATTGATAAACGGTGCAACCTTGGGTGACTCCGATACAATCAGCGCAAACACCTTGACGTTCTGGTAATGTACCCGGTCCAGAACCAGGGAATACACCACGGTAAAGACCACGGAATAGATCAGGATCTCAATGGGAAAGCTGACCGCCACATAGAGCATGACGATGCCTGACACCAGCAGCGATACTTTTCCTACGGAGAAGCCGCGGAATTTCAGGGACAGGTACACCCCGAGAATATCCAGACCGCCGCCTGATCCCCCATGACGCAGGGTAAAGCCGGCACCGAAGCCTGACACCAGTCCGCCAATAACACAGAGTGTCAGCCAGTCATTGATGAGCGGCTGCCCTGCAATGGGAATCACCGCCATGGCAATGGACTGAGCCGTCAGCGTCAGCAGTGTCTTATAAAAGAAACCCTTATGAATGACCCGATAGGTCAGAACCAGAAGCGGAATATTGATCAGAAACAGCAGCGGTCCGGTCATCGCCAGATTCAGATTGCCCAGAGAATTGATAATGGCCTGAACCATCTGCGCGATTCCCGTGATCGTTCCGATATACAGTCCCAGCGGAAACACAAACAGATTCAGACCGGTGGCATAAAGGATGCCCCCCAGCATGGAATAAACCGTCTCCATCAGCACACGTCCCGTAAATTTCTTCTTAATATCCTGCATTTGCTCCATCCCTTCGACATTGAGATCATACCAATCATGTCCTGTACATTGATCCGACTGAGGGTCAGTTTCCCCCGGGCAGAACCTAAACTATACCCCAGAACCCGGTAGTTTTCAAGTCAGCCCATGGGAAATGATCCAGTCTGTCTCAAAGCCATCAATGAAAAAAGGGCATTCCATGGCTCACTGTTCCCGGATGGCAGCTGAGCTGTCCATCCCGTGGTGATTGAGGCATCCTGTCCGGATTCGAGACTCTTCTGGGACTCCTTCGCGACTTACTGATCGAATTGCTGAAAATTTCCCCTTTATAATGTGGTTGATTCAAATTTTTAGGTTGGGTGAACCCGCTTCCTGTGATATAATAACTCCGGCAGGTCCCCTGCCCGGATGGAGTGCCTTGCGGAGCTGCTACATAAATATCAAAAGTTTCAGGTCTAAGGTTGAAAATAAAACACCATTTGTGATATACTAATTTATGCTGTAAAAAACACTCGTTAAGGAGGTGTTGTAATGTCAAGAAAATGCGAATATTGCGATAAGGGCGTTGTTTCAGGTGTCTCCTACAGCCACTCACACAGGCAAAACAAGAGAACCTGGGCTCCTAACCTGATGAAGGTCAGAGCAATTGTCAACGGTACTCCTAGAAGAGTTGTTGTTTGCACAAGATGCTTAAGATCCGGAAAAGTAGAAAGAGCAATATAATCTGAAAGGCCAGAATATAAATTCCGGCCTTTTCGTCTTTTTGGGGATTCGAAACCTTCCGGATTCCCTTCGGTCGAATTTCCATTGAACGAAATCCCGTTGAACGTATTCCAGAAGGAACGTATTCCAGACGGTGCTGTTCCCGCTGGACGTATTCCAGACGGGGCAATTCCCGTAAAATAAAAGCAGAACCATGAGCTGATGAGGCTCACGGTTCTGCTTTTTTGTTTTTATCGTACCGGTGCTCCGGCGAAGCCCTGAGTCTGCCCGGGCTAACAGCTCCCTGCCTGCACCTGCGAGTGAACGACTGCGACCTGGTCCCAGCTGGTCGTGCCTGGAATCAGTCGCGGCTGATGCAGACGAGAACCTGGCCGCGAGAAAATCGGATGCGGGCAGGACCCTCCAGAAACTCATTGGAGACGGTCAGGGTGGTGGCGAAATCCAGGGTATGGCGATCCAGGGGGTATTTCACGTTTTCCACGGTGAAATCGGGAATGGGTCTTCCCAGCGGGAAAAAAGAGATGTACCAGCCTGAGACAGCGTCGATGCTCTGTGGGGCATCGGCCAGGAAAATCCGGTTGTTGTCATCGCGGATCAAAAGCTTTGCTCCCAGAGACCGGGCTTTCTGGAGCAGGCCCAGGTTGCCGATAAAGTGATCCAGCCGATTGCCGGTGGCTCCAAGGAGCGTGATGTCCGTGGCCCCCCGCTCAATGGCTTCCTCCAGCGCTGCCTCCGTGTCGGTAAAATTCTTGCGCACCTGGTAGGTGATCACCGGGGTCTGGCTGCGGATCTGTTCCAGCAGTCCCGGTTCAATGGAGTCAAAATCTCCCAGGGCCAGGTCCATGGCGATGCCTTCCCGGAACAGGACGCCGGCTCCGGCGTCCGCTCCAATGATGAGATCCACCCCGCCGGCCAGCACTTCATCGAGGAGTTCCCGCGACGGAATCCGGCCGCCGGAAACAATCAGGGCTTTCATGCGAGCTGTTCCCGCAGCAGGTCCATGTTTTCCTGGATGGCGCGGTTGCGGAATACGGCAGAACCCGCGACAAAGCAGTCCGCGCCGGCCTGGGCCAGCATCCGGATGTTGGCGGCATCAACGCCGCCGTCGATCTGGATCACCAGATCCGGGTTTGAGTCCAGCGCCATTTCGCGGAGTTCCTTGATCTTGTTGACCGTGTATGGGATGAATTTCTGTCCGCCGAAGCCCGGATTCACACTCATGAGGAGCACGTAGTCCAGACAGGGCAGGATGTCCTTCAGAACACTGACCGGAGTGGCCGGATTCAGCGTAATACCTGCCTTGACGCCCAGTTCCTTGAGCATGGCTACGGCCCGGTCGATATGCGATACCGCCTCCCAGTGGAAGGAGATCATGTCCGCCCCGGCTTTGGCAAACTCAGCGAAATACTGCTCCGGATGAACGATCATGAGATGAACATCAAAGGGCAGCGTGCTGTACGGCCGGATGGCCTTGACCACCATGGGTCCGATGCTGATATTAGGAACAAAGCTGCCGTCCATGACGTCCACATGGACCCAGTCGGCTCCCGCCTGTGTAATTGCGGTGATGTCCTGTCCCAGAGCGGCAAAATCCGCTGAAAGTATCGATGGTGCGATCAATCCCATTTGTATTTGTCTTCCTCCTTGAGTTTTAAAAACATGCGTTGGTAATAGTCGTAGCGTTCGGGTGAGACGGCGGTGCCGATCTGTGCCTTTACGGCACAGCCTGGCTCCCGGTCATGCAGACAGCCGTTGAAGCGGCACTCGCCTTCAAAAGGCTGAAATTCCGGAAACAGGTCCTTCAGCTCCCGGTACGGGATCCCCTGGGGTTCGATGTTGGAAAAGCCGGGGGTATCCGCCAGGAGTCCTTCCCCCACTTCGACCAGTTCCGTATGGCGGGTGGTATGTTTGCCTCGGCCGATTTTTTCCGAGACCACGCCAGTCTCCATTTTTTCTTCCCCCAGCAGCTGATTCAGCAGAGTGGACTTGCCGGCTCCGGAGGGGCCGCACAAGACTGTCACTTCATCCTTCAGCCGGCCCGTCAGCAGCTCTCTGACCAGCGGATCGAGCGCTGAGATAAACAGCAACTCATAGCCAGTGCCCAGAAACCGCTGGATGATAGCCTGTCTGGTTTCCTCCGGCACCAGATCCTTTTTGTTCAGCAGAATCAGCGGCCGGATGGCTTTCTGTTCCATGACCAGAAGAAAATGATTGAGCAGATCCCAGTTGATGTCCGGTTCAGCCAGCGCAAAAACCAGGAAAGCCTGCGTAATGTTGGCGATGGCCGGGCGGATGAGATCATTGCGACGCGACTTCAGTTCGTTGATGATGCCCTCGGGGACGGCCCGTTCATAAGAAACGAGATCCCCGGGCAAAGGGGCTGTCTGGCGCCGGAATTTCCCCCGGGCCCGACAGGGTGTCACCGTGCCGTCTGTCAGATCCCTGACATAGTACAGCCCGCCGACGCCTTTCATGATGATTCCTTCCATGGCTACCTCCCATGCGATGCTTTTCTGGATCCTTCGAGTGATTGATCCTTCGAGCGATTGATCCTTCATGGAAAAAGCCCGTTGCTACGGGCTTTTTCCATTTAATCGATCTGAACGTTGCTCAGTACATTGACCAGAATGCGTTTTCCGGAAATATCGACTTCTTTGATGATGCCATCGATTTTCCCCTGATTGAGCAGCTTATTTTTCTTGGCGGTGGATACGACGGATCCATCCGGATTATGCAGATTCAGGATGCTGATGGTGTACCCTGCCTTCAATGCAATCTCTTCAGCCTCATAGTAATCCTTGTTCAGGATGTCCTTGGAGGTTACTTTCGTGTTGGAGGTCGGCGGAGTTGTCGTTGACGGCGGCTTGGTCGACGGCTTGGTACTTGGCTTCGTAGCCGGCTCGGTGGAGGGCTCGGTCGAAGGAGTCGTCGTCGACGGCTTGGTGGCCGGCTTGGTCGCCGGGACATACCGGCCGATCTCGACATTCACCACGGTATCCTTGGCAACCAGCGTGCCGCGGACCAGGCTCTGCCGGACTACCTTGCCCTCAAAGGCCTTGTCGTTCACCGTCACCGGGCTGGCTGTACCCAGCTTCAGGCTGGCAGCAATCAGCGCGTTGTTGGCTCCATCCAGGCTCAGACCCATGAGGTCCGGCACAATCAGATCCACTTTGACCGGATCCTTGCCCTTGGACACCGTCAGGTTGACGGTCGTGCCTTTTTCTACCTCACGGCCGGAAATCGGATCCGCGCTGACAATGACACCCGCCAGGATATAGTCATGGAAGCTTTCGGTGACCTTGCCGACAACCAGATCCGAAGCAGCAATGGCTCCCTGGGCATCTTCCAGTTTCATGTTGGAGAAATCAGGCACCTTCACCATTTCACGGGTTTTGCTGATCTTGGCTTTCACAGTTCCGCCGGACTGGATGGTCTGGCCGGCGGCGGGATCGGATTCCAGAACGATGCCGCCCGGGGTCTCGGATACCACATATTCTGGTTCCAGCTTGATCTGGAACTTGGAGAGCTCCAGGCGGGCCTTGGCTTCGTTCATGCCCACAATGTTGATCATGGAGATGGACTTGGGCGCGGCTTCCACCTGACGCTTCTCATTGAGGTCTTTGAAGTACTTGATGCCAAAGACACTGACGCCGGTCAGCAGCAGCACCAGGAACACCAGCAGTGCCAGGAGACCTTTGTTGCGCCGCTTTTCCTTTTCCTCTTCTTCCACCAGTTCGTCATACTCAAACTCATCCTCTTCCTCCATGGGAGGAATGGCTGAGAATTTCTTCTGCACGGTGACCGGGCTGGAGGTTCGAACCGGTGCCATGACCTGAGTGGAATCCATGCGCACCTTGGGCTTGGCTTCCTCGTCCTCAACGGCACTGGCATGGGCGTAGACCAGCGGACTGGATCCCTTGATGCGCTGAATGTCCGTCAGCATGTCATCCATGCTCTGATACCGGTCGATGGGGTCTTTCTCCACCGCCTTCATGATGACCGCATTGAGCTTGTCGGAGATGCCGGGATTAATCGTTTTAGGCGGAATCACCGGTTCCTGCATATGCTTGAGGGCAATGGTCACCGGGCTTTCTGAGTCAAAGGGCAGCCGGCCTGTAATCATCTCATACATTACAATTCCCAGGGAATAGATGTCCGAGCGCAGGTCCGTCGTCAGGCCCCTGGCCTGTTCCGGTGAAAAGTAGTGAACCGAGCCGATGATGCGGCCCGAATTGGTGATGGTGGATGATTCCGAGTGCTTGGCAATGCCAAAATCAAAGATCTTCACCCGATCATCGTCCGTAATCAGAATGTTGTGGGGCTTAATGTCCCGATGAATAATTCCGTTGATATGGGCATGCTGCAGTCCCTTGGCGATCTGCTCGGAATAATTGATGACCTGGTCCTGAAACAGGCGGCCCTTTTCCTTGATGATCTTTTTCAGGGTCTTGCCCTTGATGTATTCCATGACAATATACTGCAGGCCGTTTTCGGATCCCACATTGTAAATATTTACGATGTTGGGGTGATTGAGTCCGGCGACCGAATTGGCTTCCTGCCGGAACTGTTCCAGAAACTCCTTGTTCTGGGCAAACTCTTCTTTCAGAATCTTGACGGCGTCATACCGTTTCAGATTCATGTCCAATGCCTTATAGACATTGCTCATTCCGCCCATGGCGACTTTTTCTACGATTTGGTATCTTTTTCCCAGTACTCTTCCAATCATCTGCGGTCTCCTCCGAATATCAGCAGGGAAATATTGTCCTGGCTTCCCCTCTCTTTGGCCAGGTTCACCATCATTTCCACAAATTTCTTATTGTCCGGCTCATTCAGATGAGCCTGGAGCATTTCTTCTTTCGTTACATAATCTGTCAGGCCGTCCGTACAAAGCAGCATATAGTCAAAATGGCTTTTGTCCACTTCCAGTATATCCAGTTTCAGTTCATCTTTGGTTCCCAGTGACCGGGTGATGATGTTTTTCTGGGGGTGACGGACCATTTCTTCCTCCGTCAGCGTCCCGATGTCCACCATTTCCTGGACCAGGGAATGATCCCGCGTCAGCTTGGCAATTCGGTCATCCTTGATCAGGTAGGCCGAGGAATCGCCCGCATGAGCGAGAAAGACCTCGCTGCCCACATCCAGGGCACAGGTAATGGTGGTGCCCATCCCGCTGTACTCCGCTTTTTCAGAGGACATGCGGTACACTTCCCGGTTGGCTTTCTGAATCGCCGACTCCAGGATCTGCGGGGCGATGCTGCGGTTGTAGTATTCCCGGATATAGTTTCGGATCAGTTCCACCGCTTCCCGTGAGGCGATTTCGCCGGCCCGGTGGCCGCCGATTCCGTCGCAGACGATGTAGAACCCGTAGTCTTTCGTGATGTCATAATCCACGAAATCCTCATTGGTCTCCCGGTAATTGCCAATATCAGACATCTTCTCCGCCAACGTCATCACCTCCCTGATCCAGAAAACTTCGCTTGAGCTGACCGCAGGCGGCATCAATATCAGAACCCATCTCCCTGCGGATGGTGGTGGGAATGTTGAAGCTCTCGAGCCTGGCCCGGAATGCTTCGATTTTTTTGAGATCAGGCTTTTTATAGAGCCCGTCTTTAATTTCATTGAGCGGAATCAGATTGACGTGGCACTTGAGGCCGCGCAGCAGGACACGCAGAGCCTGAGCTGCCTCGGGGGTATCATTGACCCCGTCCACCAGGGCATACTCGAAGGAGATGCGCCGGTTGGTTTTGGTCTGGTAATAGCGCAGCGCCTCGAACAGCGAAGTCAGATCATGCTGCCAGGCCACCGGCATCAGCTTCTGGCGCTCGGCCTGAGTGGGCTGGTGCAGGGAGATTGCCAGCGTGACCTGATTGTCCAGATCGGCAAAGTCCCGGATCCGCGGGGCGATGCCGCAGGTGGACAGCGTGATGTGGCGCTGGCCGATGGCCAGCCCCCAGGGCGAGGACACCATGCCCAGGAACCGGGCCACCTCGTCAAAGTTGTCCAGCGGCTCGCCGGACCCCATGAGCACGAGATTGGAGATTCGCTCCCCCGCAACCTGCTGCAGAGCCAGAATCTGTCCAATCATTTCACCGGCGGTCAGGTTGCGGATCAGCCCTTCCTTGGTAGAAGCGCAGAAACTGCAGCCCATCCGGCATCCGACCTGGGTTGAAATGCAGACGGAATAGCCATGCTCATATTTCATCAGCACAGCTTCGATGATATGCGAATCCTTCAGCTTCAGAAGCCCCTTGCGGGTTCCGTCCACCGATTTCAGAAGCTTGATGATCTCGGGGACATCCACGGAAAACTCCCGCTTGAGCAGCGCTCTTGTTCCCTCCCCCAGATTCTTCATGTCGTCAAAGGAAAAGACGCCCTGATAAATCCAGTTCAGGATCTGATCGGCCCGAAACGGTTTTTCACCTGATTCTTTCAGTTTTTGTTTCAATTCCTCTGGTGTGAGGTCCAATATATTAATCAATGATTCTCCGCCCAAACTGTATAAATTTCTCAATTATTATAACATACATCCCTTGGGATTTAATGACAAAATGAAGTGTCTCCCCAGCTTTCCCGTTTCCGGGAAAATCAAAAAATCCGATGGGACAGGATCATTACCCGCCCGCTGGCCGGTTGAATCAACAGTCGGCACCCCTCCCATCCCGAAAGAAGTGCCGCAGCCGTATTTCAATGAATGCTAGTAAAAATGGTCTCCCCGAACTCGCCGGGCAGTGCCGCGCCGATCCGGGGAGATATTAACACTTCCAGGCCAGGCAGCCCATCGCCCTGCCAGGTGCCGGCAGGAGCGAGCTGCATGATTGCCGGGAAGCTAATTCTTCTTGAGGACTGCCACAAAAAAACCATCCAGACCCGCTCCGGGCAGAACGGTCAGCATGCCGTCATGAAGCAGCAGATTGTCCAGTCCCCGGGCACCGGCCTGTTCCGCCAGCCGTTCCAGGGGCTGAGCCTGCAGCGCAAACTCCGGATGATCCGCCAGAAACGCCCTGACGTTGTCCTGATTCTCCGCGGGGTTCAGGGTGCAGGTGGAATAGATCAGGCAGCCGCCGCGTTTCAGATAGCGGGAGCCGTTACGCAGAATCCGAGCCTGGATCTTTGCCAGTTCCTGCATGCCCTTCTGATCCATGTTATGCCGGATGTCGGGTTTTCGGCCCAGCAGTCCCAGCCCGGAACAGGGAACATCCAGCAGGATGCCGTCCGCCGATTCGGCCAGGTCCGGCTGAAACTCCGTCGCATCCCCGATTCGGGTTGTAACGGTCAGTCCCAGTCTTTTATAATTTTCTTCCATGCGGTCGAGCTTGCGCCGGGACAAATCAAAGGCCGTGATCCGGTAATCGCCGGGAGTCTCGGCCAGGTAGGCGCTCTTGCCCCCCGGGGCGGCGCACAGGTCCAGGATGGTGCCGTCCGGCACCAGCTGATGCAGCAGCATGGGCGGCAGCGCGGCCGCCTCATTTTGAACCGAGAACCAGCCAGCGCGGTATCCCGGCAGATCACGCAGTGCGCCCTGCCGCGTCAGGTAGAGGAACTGATCCGAGAACCAGCCCGGTCTGGCTTCCAGCCCGACTTCCTGCAGTCGGGCTGTATAATTCGGCGAAGCGATCTTTTTCTGATTGACCCGGATGCACAGTCCTTCGGCCTGAATTAAATCAGCCAGGATGGACGGTGCCCGATCGCCAAAGGTCTTTTGAAAATGGCGGACCAGCTCGGGCTTCAGGGAATACTCAAAAGCCAGGCGGTCGGTTTCACCGGCAAAAGCCACGGCTTTTTCCTCCCTCAGAATGCTGCGGAGCATACCGTTGACAAAGCCGGCGGCCTTCGGACTTTTCTTGCGAACGATGGTAACGGCCTCGGATACCGCAGCAAAGGGCGGCACCCGGTCCAGGAACTTCATCTGATAAACCGCCAGGCGCAGCTGACTGAGCACCTGATCTTCCATTTTGCTCAGCCGGACCTTGGAATAAGTTTCCAGAATCCGATCGATGCTGTAGAGTCTGGCCAGCGTCCCGTAGACCAGTTCGGTAATAAATGCCTTGTCCTGCTGCGTCAGCTTGGCGTTAAAAAGGGCCTGATCAAGCTCAGCGCCTGAATAAGCCCCTTCCTTGGTTATTTTCGTCAGCAGGTCACCGGCAAGTTTTCTTGCCTGATCCATCAGTCACGCCTCCGGGAAAGCAGGAGAATTCTCAGAAAGCTGAGGATTCCCGTGACGGCAGCCGCCACATAGGTCAGAGCGGCTGCGTTGAGTACCTGCTTGGCTCCCTCTACCTCAGTGGGTGTAAGGATACCGGTGTCCAGAATTCGCAAGGCCCGTTTGGAGGCATCGAATTCAACCGGCAGCGTCACCAGCTGGAACAGCACGGTGAACAGGAACAGGAAGGCACCGATCTGGACCAGTCCGGTTCCGCCCAGGAACAGACCTGCCAGCACCAGAACCATGGAGAGATTTCCGCCGATGGCTGCCAGTGGCACGATAGCACCGCGCAGGCGCATCGGTCCGTAGTTGGTGGCATCCTGGATGGCATGGCCCACTTCATGGGAGGCGATGCCCAGGGCCGCCACCGACTGGCTGCCGTAGACGCCTTCGGACAGGCGCAGTACTTTGCCCTTGGGATCGTAGTGGTCGGTCAGCTGTCCGCGAATCGGTTCAATCGTAATATTATTCAGTCCGCTGTTATCCAGGATGTATCGGGCGACCTGAGCGCCGGTCAGACCGCGCTGGTTGCCCACCCGGGAAAACTGCTGATAGGTCGAGGTTACCTTGGACTGGGCCCAGGCAGCCAGAAGAATTCCCGGAATCAGGATCAGCATGGTGGAATCCATATAAGGAATCATTGCCGCGATGGCAGAGATAATGGTCATTCTGACACACTCCTTTTCATTTCTTTTGCTTCCAGCCGGTTTCCGTTCAGGAAATCGGCCACGGCCATGGGCCGCTTGCCAGGAAGCTGAAGCTCCTGGACACTGATGGCGCCGTCGCCGGTCCGAATGAGGATGCCGGATTTCTCCTGCGCCAGGATGGTACCGGGCTTCTCAGAACCATGGGCCTCCCGGGCGCTGGCTTTTAAGATCTTGACCATGACATCCCCCGCATAGGCATACGCCAGCGGATGGGGATTCATCCCGCGGATCAGATTCAGAATCTCCCGCGTCGGCCGGCTAAAATCAATGGCGGCATCTTCCTTCTTTATTTTCCGGACGTAGCTGACCCCAGTATCAGGCTGCGGCACCGGGGTTACCGTTCCGTCAGCCAGTCCGTGGATGGTGCGGATCAGAAGAGATCCTCCGCCCTCCATCAGAACATCATGCAGTTCGCCATAGGTCATGTCCGGCCCAATCGCCACCGGATCAGTCAGCAGAATGGCTCCGGTATCCAGACCTTCTTCCATCCGCATCGTAGTATTGCCCGATTGGGTATCTCCCGACAGAATAGCCTGCTGGATCGGTGCCGCTCCCCGCCAGGCCGGCAGGAGACTGGCATGCAGGTTAATGCAGCCAAGCCGGGGCAGTTCGAGAATTGTCTTTGGAAGCAGCTGACCGTAGGCTACCACCACAATGACATCGGGTGACAGCGCCTTCAGCTGATCCAGCACCGCGGGATCCTTCCGGATACTTTCCGGAGTCAGAACCGGGATGCCCAGAGATTCGGCCAGCGTCCTGACGGGCGTCGGCAGGAATTTCTTGCCCCGGCCCCTGGGCCGGTCCGGCTGGGTGATAACCAGCGCAATCTCGTAGACTTTCGCCAGTTCCTCCAGACTCTTTGCCGCATAATCCGGCGTGCCCATGAAGACCAGGGACAGCCGCTTCGTGTTATTCGTCAATCCCTTCTTCATCCTCCTCTACGGCTTCCACGAACTCCGGCTTGTCAATAAAGAGAATGCCATGGAGATGGTCCACTTCATGACAGATAGCCCGGGCGAAGAAACCTTCGGCGTCCAGGGTTCTCTGAGCTCCGGTTTCATCCAGATATTCCACGGTGATCTTCTCCGGCCGGTCAACGAATCCAAACAGTCCGGGGACTGACAGACAGCCTTCCGTGCCGTTGCATTTGCCTTCTGACCGGGTGATGACCGGATTGATAAACACATGGGGCTGTTTCTCTTCCATCCCCACATCGACGACGGCAATCCGCTTTAAGATTCCTACCTGCGGCGCAGCCAGTCCCACCCCGTGGGCGTTATACATCGTATCCAACATATCGTCGATCAGCTGCTTCACCCGCGGCGTCACTTCTTTTACTTCTTTGCTGATTTTCCGAAGGACGGGATCCTGTTCTTCCCGAATTTGTCTTAATGCCATATTACTCTCCTGTTGTGTATGGTCCGCACTCCCCATGAATCAGGAATCCGGATCGATAAAATGATTAGTGCCTAGGTTTCGTTCTGTTCGTTCTGTTCTTTCTTTTCTGTACTTTCTGTCTGGTTGATCCATCTACTTTTGGTTTACATTATATTGTAACAGATCGACCTTAAAACCAGTTTAAATTCCCTGCTCTGCCCCAACCAGAAGCATCGACAGCTCTCTTCATTCCGACTGTTTTTTATTGAGCTTTTCATCGGTTCATCCGCTTTTCTGCTCAGCTGGTTTACTTTTCAGCTGGTTATTCTGTTCAGCTGGTTATTCTGTTCAACTGGTTATTCTGTTCAACTGTTGATCATCCAGCAAAGAGTGGAGAGTCTTTTCTGATTTGCTCCATTTCATCTGCTGGCTTTTTTCAGCTCTTCATTGCTGAGCTCTTACCCTGGCTGGAAATCCAACTGAGGGCTCTACACCAGATTCATCGGGTTGGCATCCAGGGAGACCCGGATGTCCTTGCCCCGAACCGCCTCATAGACCAGATCTTTGCAGGCCATGGCGAAATCCTGTGTCAGCTGACCCTTAATGATGATCTGCTGGCGGAAGTAGCCTTTGATTCTGGAAATCAGACAGGCGCTGGGTCCCATTACAGTAATGTTAGCATAGCGCGAACTTAATTCCCTTAAGAGCTGTGCAACAAACTGTATATTATTTATTAATTCGGCTTCCTGCGTCCCGGACAGGACGATGGCAAGCAGGTCTCCCCGGGGCGGATAGGCCATGGCCTGGCGCACCATCATTTCCTGCTCAAAGAAGCCGAGATAGTCTGCCCGGGCCGCCATGGTGACGGGATACGCTTCGGGCTGGTAGGTCTGAAGGACCACCAGTCCGCCCTCATCGCCCCGGCCGGCGCGGCCCGATACCTGGGTGATAAGCTGGAAAGTCTTTTCGTAGGCGCGGAAATCCGGCAGATTCATGGACAGATCCGCTGCCAGAATTCCCACCAGATCGACGCCGTGGAAATCCAGACCCTTGGCGACCATCTGTGTTCCGATCAGAATATCGGCAGCCCCATCCCGAAAGGTATTGTAGATCTCTTCGTAAGCTTCTTTATGACTGGTGGTATCCCGGTCCATCCGCAGCACCCGGGCATCGGGGAAGCGCTTTCTGACTTCCTGTTCGACTTTTTCCGTCCCGATGCCGAATTCCCGGATAAAGGACGAGCCGCAGGAGGGACAAAGTTCCTTCTGATACTGGCTGTACCCGCAATGGTGGCAGGTCAGGCGGCCGCCCTGGTGCTTGGTCAGGGAAACCGAACAATTGGGGCAGCGGTAAACAAACCCGCAGGCCCGGCAGGATACAAATCCGGACATGCCGCGGCGATTGAGAAACAGAATAATCTGCCGGCCTCTGGCCAGACTTTTTTCCATTTCCGCTGCCAGACGGCTCGACAGAATGCTCCGGTTGCCCAGCCGCAGTTCCTTGCGCATGTCGACGGTGACTACCGTCGGCATGGCCCCCTGACCCGCCCGCTGCGTCAGCTGAATCAGATGATACTGACCCTGGCGCGCCCGGTCAAAGGCTTCCATGGAGGGCGTCGCCGAAGCGAGCACCACTTTGCCTCCGGTCTGTTCCATCATAAAAGCCGCCACATCGCGGGTGACGTACTTGGGACTGGTTTCCGACTTGTAGCTGGTTTCGTGTTCCTCGTCCACCACTACCAGCCGGAGGTCGCGAAAGGGCAGAAACAGCGCAGACCGGGCACCGATGGCAATGCGCACCTTGCCCTCGCGGACCCGCATCCATTCATCATAGCGCTCCCCGTCGCTGAGCCGGGAGTGATAGACGGTGATGTCCCGGCCAAACCGGCTCTTGACGCGTTCAATCATCTGCGGCGTCAGGGCGATTTCCGGCACCAGAATCACAGAGTCATGCCCCTGCTTCAGCATATGGCTGACCAGGTGCAGAAAGACCTCCGTCTTGCCCGAACCGGTGATGCCGTGCATCAGGTAGGTTCCGGGATCCCCCTCCACAATGGCGCGAAAACCCGCGGCCTGCTCCTGATTCAGCACCCGGGCGCCATCCTCGGCATAGCGTACCGTGGAATAGCGGTCCTCGACCCGGTCTTCGACCTGGAGAAAGCCGTGTTTGATCATGGTCTGAAGGGAACTGGCGGAAAATCCGGCCCGGACTGCTTCCGCCTTGATCACGCCGCCTTCGGCCAGGCTTTCTCTGACAAAATCGCAGATCACTCCATAGGCTTTGGCTTTGGGGTGATCGGGCGGAATGGGCTGCCCCGGCACCAGAATTTTACGGTATTTATGGCCCACCCCGGTCAGTTCTCCCCGGGGGATCAGCAGACGCAGCGCGTCCAGATGGGTGCACAGGTATTCCCGGCGCAGAAAATCAACCAGTGCCAGTCCCCTGACATCAAACAGGCCGGAGGCCAGCACCCGCTGAATCGGTTTGACCTTGTCCGCCGGAACATCGGGATCCAGGTTGTCCCGGATTCCCATGACAAAGCCCTGAAGGTGGCGGTTGCCTCCCCCAAAGGGAACCTGAACCAGATCCCCCACTCCCACCGTCAGATCCTGCGGCACCGCATACAGAAACATTCGATCCAGCGTCTGGCTCGTCGAATTGATAATTAGATCGGCATAAGCCATGGCGTTCCCTCCTGTCATTTGAAAAAACCCGCCTTCAGGCGGGTCCTTCGTCCGTTTGGCTAGTTATCTACTTGGCGATGTCCTTGATCGTTTCGTACTGAATGAGGCCTTCGTTGACTTCGTCGATGGCCGTTGACAGCGGCTTATCCGAATCACCGTCATCCGTCAGGGGTTCCTGCTTGGCAACAATCTGACGGGCCCGGCGTGATGTCACGGTCACCAGACGGTAGCGGTTGTCCACTTTTTCCAGAAGGTCCTTGATGGACGGATTGATCATAGTCTTTTTATCCGATGATTTCTTTTCCATTGTGTTTTTCTCCCTGTAAGTCTTTGATATTGGGCAATACCCTGGCAACGCGGCACTTTTCCGCCTGCACGATCGCCCGTACATTGGTCAGCGCCTCTTCCACCGTGGTATTGATGACGGCATAGTTGTATTTGGAAATGTAGTTGATTTCCTCAAAGGCGGATTCAAACCGCCGGATCAGCGATTCCGGCGTTTCCGAACCGCGCTTGATGATCCGGTTCTTCAGCTCCTCCATGGAAGGCGGCAGAACGAAAATGAAGATCCCTTCCTCCGTGTTTTCCTGAACCTTGAGTGCCCCCTGGATATCGATCTCCAGGATGACATCGATGCCCTGGGCAAGCTTCTCCTCGACGCGGGAGCGCGGCGTTCCGTACAGATTGCCGTAGACCTCCGCGTGTTCCAGGAAATCGCCCTGAACCAGCTTGGTTTCAAATTCCGCGCGGTCCAGGAAAAAATAGGATACACCCTCAGTTTCTCCCACCCGCGGTGAGCGGGTGGTGGCGGACACGGACAGCCAGGTGTTTTTGGCTTCCTTCAGATACGCGTTGCAGATCGTTCCCTTTCCGGCCCCGGAGGGTCCGGAAATGACAAACAGCAGGCCTCTAGTCATTCGGATTCTCCTCCACTTCTTCCTCGCGGGCAGTGATCCGATGAGCTACTGTTTCCGGCTGAACCGCCGAGAGGATCACATGATCCGAATCCGTGATAATGACGGCGCGGGTTCTGCGGCCGTACGTCGCGTCAATGAGCATGCCGCGGTCCCGGGCTTCCTGAATAATGCGCTTGATGGGCGCCGATTCCGGTGACACAATGGCCACCAGGCGGTTGGCCGATACAATATTGCCAAATCCGATATTGATCAACTTGATGTTCATTCATCTACTCCTGTCTGTTCAATGCTGCTATTCGATGTTCTGGATCTGTTCCCGGATTTTCTCAATCTCATTCTTGATATCCAGAACGAGACTGGTGATTTCCAGGTCCACAGACTTGCTGGCCATGGTGTTGGCTTCCCGGTTCATTTCCTGAGCCAGAAAATCCAGTTTCCGGCCGATCGGTTCTTCCAGGTTGACCAGATCCTTCAACTGATCCATGTGGGAATACAGTCGGGTGATCTCCTCGTCAATGGACGCACGGTCGGCGTAGAGGGCGACTTCCTGCGCGATTCGGTCATCATCGGCATAGAGCTGATCCAGCTCCGCCAGACGTTCCCGCAGCTTCTCGCGGTAGCGCTGCGTCATGCCTTCGGCCAGCCGGGCAATGAGTCCCAGCTTTTCCAGAATCACGCCACGTTTTTCCAGCAGATCCCGCTTTAAGTTTTCTCCCTCGGCCCGGCGCATCGCTTCATGATTGGTCATGGCTTTGGCCAGAACGCCGGAGATCAGTTCCCAGACCCGGTCCAGGTCCTCGGTTTTTTCCTCCAGCGTAATGACATTGTCCAGCTTCAGCAGAAAGCTCGACGCGATGTCGTCCACAATGCCCAGTTCCTGGGTCAGCTGACGCAGAGCCTCGACATACTTGCGGGCTGCACCCTCATTGACCCGGACCTCCAGGTCGTTTTCATTGTGATTGCGGTAGGTCAGGAAGACATCCACTTTGCCCCGGGCAATGCCGGAACCCAGCTGCTTCTTGATGCGGTCCTCCAGAGCCATCAGTGCCTTGGGCATCCGGATATTGATGTCCAGATACCTGGAATTGACGGATTTAAATTCAAGATCCAGCGACCGGCCATCCAGTACATCGGAGGCTTTGCCAAATCCTGTCATGCTTTTGATCATAGGTTCCCATCCTCATTTCATATCTATCTATCCATTATAGGGAAAGGACCCCATAAATTCAAGAAAAAGCGAGAAAACAAAAGATAATCGATCAAAACCGGCCCTGACAGCGGATAGATCACCCCTGCTGCGGCAAGGCGCCTGCCAGGCCTGCAAGATCCGGCTGATTCTCCGGTTTAATACCAAAATCCTGTTGAACCCCAACGCCGCGGGAGTGCATGGCCCGGTCAGCTATCCTTGCCAGTTCAGATGCCTTTCCCGGCAAAGACCGGGATCCCTCCAACCATGGTCGGAAGGATCCCGCCTGTTTTACAGTTCGCTGTACAGATCCCGTTCAAACCATTCCTTGACCGTTGTCAGATCCTCGGTGGCAGACAGAGCGACCATCAGCTTGATTCGGGCCTTCTGGCCATTGAGGTTGTCCCCCAGAATGACGCCCAGCTCCCTCAAATTGCGGCCTCCTCCCGGATAGCCGTAGGAATCAAACACGCGGCCTTCAAAGCAGCGCGAGACAATGACCACGGCCACTCCCTGGGAAATGGCCCGCCGGACGCCGGCCACCATCTGAGGCGGGATGTTGCCGCGGCCCATGGCCTCAATCACAATGCCCCGGTCTCCCCTGTCCAGACAGAAATCCAGGAACGCCGAATCCATGCCCGTGCAGGTCTTGATCAGGGCGACCCGGCTCTCGAGATGGTCGATCTCATGGGATTCGTGACGCAGCGTCTGACGGTAGAAAATGACCTGATTGTTGTCCACAATGCCCACCGGACCGTAGGTCGGCGTGCGGAAAGCGTTGAGAGCCATGGAATTGGCTTTAGTTACTTCACTGGCCGTATTGAGTTCTCCGTTGAGACAGACCAGCACACCGCGGCCCTTGGACTTGTCGGAAGCCGCGGTACAGATCGAAGCCGCCAGATTGGACGGTCCGTCATAACCCAGCTCCGAGCCGGACCGCATGGAACCGGTAAAGACAATGGGCTTTCTGGTATTTACGGTCAGATCCACCAGATAGGCCGTTTCCTCCAGTGTATCTGTTCCATGAGTGACAACGACTCCGTCATAGTCTCCCAGGGTCAGTTCGCGAATCAGCTTGGCCAGATCCATCATGATCTCCGGTGTCATATGCGGACTCGGGAATGACGAGAACTGGAAGGAATCCACCTTCGCGTAATCCTCGATTCCCGTTACCAGCGTCATAATCTCTTCGCCGGTCAGCGACGGCACCGCCGCTTTCAGCTTCGGATCCACCTTCATGGAAATGGTCCCGCCATTAAAAATCACAGCAACTTTTTTCATCTTTGTCTTCCCCCGTCATGGGCCATGCCGCGGCTCTCAGCGCCCGTCGCATGAGCTCATTGTTAAAATACAAGTTATGCAATACAAGTTCGATATCGGAAATTCGTCTGTCTAAAAAAGGTTTCTAATACAATGATTGATTGATTGATTGATTGATTGATTTCGGGTCCGGCTCTCGCATTCCTTCGAATATTCTGTTTCCCCGGTTGGACGCGAAGTTCCAAGGCGGCCTCTGAACCCTGGCGGTTCACCGATTCTTCCTTTGAAATCCGGGCAGGGAATTATTTTTCCTGATTGGCTTTGGCTTCGGCCTTGCGAAAGTACTGATACATATAGCACAGCAGCCGGCCGTTATAGAGCTTGCGGTTCTTGTCGGATTTCTGGCCAAAGTATTTCTCAAAGTCCTTCAGGGCCGTGAAGACGTTGATGTCATAGGCCGGATACGCTTTCCGGATCTTGCCCAGAGCATAGGACAGAACCTGGGCCGTTTCCTCTTCATCGAGGCGTTCGCCGTAGGGCGGGTTGGTGATGATGGTGGCCGGAGTCTGCTCTTCCACGAAATTTCGGGCGTCCCGTTCCTTGAAGAAGATATCACGGAACACTTCGGCTTTTTTGGCGTTCGCCTTGGCGGTATTGAGCACCCAGGAGTTGATGTCATAGCCCGTGAGCGAGAGCTTCTTCTCCCGGTCGATGGCGGAGCGGGCTCCGGATCGAACCATTTCGAAGGGATTTTCCTCCAGGAACTGCGGCCAGGCTTCACAGGCAAAGGTCCGGTACAATCCGGGCGCCATGTTTCGGGCGATCATGGCAGCTTCGATCAGAATGGTGCCGGATCCGCAGAACGGATCGAACAGCGGCACTTCTCCCTTCCAGCCGGAGAGCAGGACCAGGGCCGCCGCCAGAGTTTCCTTCAGCGGAGCCGCTCCGGAGTCCTTGCGGTAGCCGCGCTTATGCAGGCCCACGCCGGTGGTGTCCACCGACATCGTCACCTGATCTTTCAAAATGGCCACTTCAATTTTGTATCTGGGGCCGTCTTCCTGAAAATCCCGGCCGGGATAGGTCCGGCGCATGGCTTCCACAATGGCCTTCTTAGTGATGGACTGACAGTCCGGCACCGAATGCAGCTGGCTTTTCACCGATTTTCCGTTGACATGCATGAAGGCATCCGGCGGCATCAGTTCGCCCCAGGGCAGCGCCAGCACGCCCTGATAGAGTTCCTCGAAGGTGGTCGCGGAAAACTCGCCGAAATTGATGAGTACCCGGTCGGCACAGCGCAAATGCGTATTGGCAATGGCAATGTCCATTTCGTCTCCACTGAACTTGACCCGGCCGTTTTCCGTCACCAGGTCATCGTAGCCCAGCACTTTCAGTTCTTTGGCAACCAGGGCTTCCAGGCCGAAGGTTGCCGTTGCGATCAGTTGATAATCCATGGACTATTCCTCTCCTGCGGCGAAGGCGTCTTCGCTGGCCCCAACAGTGGACAGACCGGTCGTCGGCCAGTCCAGGGTGAGGGTCAGCGGACAGTGGTCCGAGCCCATGTACTCATTGAGAATCTGAGCATCCAATACCAGCGGCAGAGTCGCTTCATCCACGACAAAGTAATCGATGCGCCAGCCGACGTTGCGGTCTCTGGCCCGGAAGCGCTGATCCCACCAGGTATAGATCACCTGGTCCGGATTCAGGCGGCGGTATACATCAACAAAGCCGGCATCCAAAAACCGGCTGAACCAGTCGCGTTCCTCCGGCAGGAACCCGGACGTCTTCTCATTGGACTTGGGGTTGGCCAGGTCGATTTCCTGATGAGCGACGTTGAAGTCGCCGCAGACCACGACATGTTGGCCTTGTTCCTTGAGGGTGCGGAACAGTTCCAGGTAATGGTCATAGAAGCGCATTTTGTAGGCCATGCGCTCTTCCCCCCGTCCGCCGTTGGGAAAATAGATGCCAAATACCGACAGCTTGCCAAAATCGACCCGGATGACCCGGCCTTCTTCGTCAAACTCGGAGCCGGTGCCTAAAAACACCTGATCCGGATCAATGCGCGAATAGACGGCTACTCCGGAGTAGCCCTTGCGCTGCGCCGGGTGGAGCATCAAGCGATAGCCCAGCTCCTCCAGATCCATCTCCGGTGTCCGCTGGTCTTCCTGCATCTTGATTTCCTGCAGGAACAGGACATCGGCATCCAGCTGAGCCGCCAGAGCGGCGAAATCCTTCTTCATGATGGCCCTCAGGCCGTTGATATTCCAGGATGCGATCTTCATTTAAGCTTCCTCCTGCTGATAAAGCAGCACAGCGTCCTGCTCGTCAAGTTCGCGGATCTCCACCGCCACCAGTTCATTCTTGGCTGTGGGAACATTCTTGCCAACATAGTCGGCCCGGATCGGAAGCTCGCGATGGCCGCGATCCACCAGAACCGCCAGCTGGATGCTCTGCGGACGCCCCAGCTTGACGACCGCGTCAATGGCGGCACGCACCGTCCGGCCGGTATAAAGTACGTCATCCACGAGAATAATCTTGCGGCCGGCCACGGAAAACCTGGTTCCGTGATCAACGACCTTGGGATATTCGCTCATCTCGGTGAGATCATCCCGGTACAGGGTGATATCCACTTCCTCCACCGGCAGGCGGACGCCCTCAATATCCTCAATCAGACGGGCAATGCGGTGCGCCAGCGGAACCCCGCGGCGCTTGATCCCCACCAGACTGATGTTTTCAATTCCCTTGTTTTTTTCTATAATTTCATGGGCGATCCGTTTCAGGGCCCGTTTCATAGCCATTTCGTCCATTAGATTCGATTTTAAAATCACACTCGTCGACCTGCCTTTTCTGCAGCCAGTTTTTCTAAAACCAGCCTGAATTCTTCGGGAACCGGCACCGAAAATTCCATCGGTTGCCCGTCCCGGGGATGTAGAAAGCCCAGGAGCCTGGCGTGAAGCATCTGGCCCTGGTATTTAACTCGCTGTTTTTTGAACCCGTAGACCGGATCCGCCGCCACCGGGTGATGAATTGACGCCATATGCACCCGGATCTGATGCGTCCGTCCGGTTTCCAGCCGCAGCCGGACCAGGGTCATGTCCTGATAGCGCTGCTGGACTGTATAATGGGTCACTGCCCGCCGGCCATTTGGAACAATCCCCATGCGCAGTCGATTTCTCGGGTCGCGCCCGATGGGCGCGTCAATGGTTCCCTGATCCGTCTTGACCAGCCCCTCGCACAGAGCGACATATTCCCGGGTCATGGAATGGTCAGCCAGCTGTTTGGACAGGGCCTGATGGGCTTCATCGTTTTTTGCGATCACCAGCAGACCCGAGGTGTCCTTATCGATCCGATGGACAATGCCCGGACGGATCACGCCATTGACCGAAGACAGGTCCGTCAGATGATACAGCAGTGCGTTCACCAGCGTGCCGTGCTCGTTTCCCGGCGCCGGGTGAACCACCAGGCCCACCGGCTTGTTGATAACGGCCAGATACTCATCCTGGTAGATAATCTCCAGGGGAATGTTCTGGGCCTCAACCTTCAGCTCCACGGCCGGCGGCAGTTCAAACTCCACTTCATCACCCGCTTTGAGCTTATGGGAGGATTTGACCCGGCGGGCATTGACCAGCAGCCGGTCATCCTCAATCAGGCGCTGTACCTGTGACCGGGAAATTCCTGGGAATTTGCCGGACAGATAGACGTCAACCCGCAGGCCGGCCTCCGCTTCCTCGATCAGGTAGTAGAATTCCTCGGTCATGAACGGTCGCCCTGCCTTCCTTCAATAAAGAGAACATAAAGAATCATTAGGCCGGACCCGACGACGACACACGAGTCCGCCACATTAAACGTCGGGAAATGCCAGGTGCTGTTGAGGTGAAAATGAATGAAATCCACCACAAAGCCATAGAAAAACCGGTCATAGGCATTGCCCAGCGCTCCGGCGACAATCAGGCTCAGCGAGATCTTCATCAGCGGATGGACTGACCGGTTCTTCACCAGATACAGCAGCAGCAGGGTACCCATGACCAGGGAAATAACCCCCAGTACCCGAATCTGCCCCTGAAAAATGCCAAAAGCCGCTCCGCGGTTCTCCACATAGCTGAAATCCAGATAACCCGGAATCAGATCTATCACCTGACCCGCGGTCAGGTTGGCCAGCGCCCAGCGCTTGGACAGATAATCACCGGCGATTCCCAGTATAATGATAATCCAAATCATAGAATTTACCTCTTTCTTGTACGGACCATTCGGGTCCGCCTGTTATTTCCGGTATACATACCAGAGTCCACTGGATGTCCTAAACGACCCTCTCGATCCCTGCGGAAGTGAAGGAAGCATCAGGAAACCATCCCCGGAATCTGCCCTGGTTTCTCTATTAATTTATCACAGTGAGCCCCTGTTTGCCACTGGCGGGCGCAAAAGGAGGACTCATGCTCTTGATCTTTTACGCTCGATGGGTCCATTCATTCTTCAACAGAACATTCAGAACGGATTGCAAGGTCGTTTCTTGACCTTTCTTGAACAGGAAGGATCGAATGAGTCAACCTGCGGCAGCTTCCGATCAGCTGATTACGAACCGAAACGTTCCTCAGGACCGATGATGCCGGAACATCCATCGCCTGTCCTGTTTCCTTCTACCGGGTCATTCTGGCGAACCCCCCTTATCCATCCATTTTTTCAATTTAAAATCATTCATTGACAGTAACCTATTTTATGATTATTATTAATGTTAACCAATTCTATCTTTAATTGATTAATTTCTCCATCATATAAATAACCATTATTACAATTGAAACCGCTTAATAATTCAAATTTACATTGGGAGAACTCAAAATGAGACACAGCATATCAGCCATCTTACTATCCGGCACACTTCTACTACAAGGCTGCAACATCCTGGGTACCGGAACTGGCACTGGTGCTGGAACATCCGGAACTGCTGCAGCGATCGGAACCTCACCCACAGCAAATACCTGTGCAAATGCAACTGCTGCGGAATCGGACAAGACAACAGCCCAACTCAACACAACGACCCCAGAGTCAGTAAACCCATCAAACGCATATGATTACCTTAAAATGACTAAATTATTTAATTTTGTCAAGTCGAATTTATCTTTGCCCAATTTGGAATTGACTGAAGAATATGGATCAGCCTACCGATTATACTTGGATCCTGAAGTCACTTTTGATGGTCGGGGCATCGTTGCCAGTCAGGATGAAACCAGACCCTATAAGATGTACTTAGAGTATGCTCAAAAAGACAGCTCCCAGAAGAAAATCCAGCTCAGCATCTATTTTTATTATAATGACCCTGAGCTAAATGCATTTACTTATGATAATTTTGACTCGTTTGGCAATGGGGACTTCATTGAAAAATCTTATTTCATGAAATATGACATGGCTTTTATTCGAGTAACCCAAAAATTCTATGACCCATCAATGAAAGAAAATTCCGATGAGTATTATCTCGAGCAGCAAAAGTCGGCTTCAGCCATTACAGAGGAAATCGTAAAGTTACTAAAGAAATACCGGAATTAACCGGAAAGGAGTGCGTCCTTTGTTGCCGCAGCTCCTTTTTTTCGTTTGATACCCCTAACCAGGCACCTCAGGCAGCACCATATAATCTTTGCCTGGTCTGACGGTACGGAAAGTTTCATCCTGGTTCCTGATCCATCGCTTGATTCGTCCGGCTTGGAGCTTGCCACCTAAATTAAGAAAAAACGGGATCCGGCCGGATCCCTGTTTTTTTTATTAATATTGCTCTACCGTGAGGCGCAGCCGTCCCTTGCGGGTCTCCCCCGTGATTTCTCCTACCCGGAACTTGCCTGAACCGCGAATGGTCAGAACATCCTGAGTGTGAACGTCCTGAGCGCGGTCCTTCACTTCCCGGTAATTCAGCAGGACCTTGCCGGACTTGATCAGCGCTTCCGCCTGGGAGCGGGATATTCCGGCGATCTCCGCGACCAGAGCATCCAGTCGCAGGGAGGCCACCTGAAGCGAGCGTTCCCGAACCGGACGCGGCAGAACTGATAACTCTTCCAGTCCCACTTCCCGGCAGCTGACCCCGTTGGAACCGACCTTTGTCAGGTTTTCCAGAATGTAGGGCATTATTTCCGGCAGCATCGGAATATAGCAGCAGTCAGAGACTACCATCAGGTCTGAGAACTTCTCCCGCCGCACGCCCAGGCTCATCAGCGCACCCATGTAGTCCTGATGCGCCAGCGGGCGGGCCGGATAAAGGTTTTTCACCTCCAGAACGGCAATCGAGCCGTCCGCCTGATCCAGCGGCGAGGCAAACAATCGCCGATCTGCCTCCAGGGGACCGTAAAAGCCGGCCTCGGGCGGAAGGCAGCCCTTTTGAGCTTCGATCCGGGACCAGACGGCCGGCGTATAGAATTCGTTGGAAACCAGAGGGCGGCCCGACCAGGCTGCCTCGATGCAGCCGTACAGGCGGGCCAGCAGAACCGGATCCTCCCCCGGAAAAAGGGCCATAAAACGAGATTTATCCATTATTTCATGCCAAACAGGTTCTTCATGACCGATTCCGTGCGGGCGCTGTTTTTCAAGGACACGCCGCAGGGGGTCACTACATAGACCGCTTCCATGACTTCCTGGATATCCCCGTCCAGGGCAAAAGCCGCTCCGGACACAAAATCCAGCAGGCGCTGAGCGCTCTTCAGGTCCATCCGGGCAGTATTGATCACAATAATTTCTCCGGCCCGAACTTCATTGACAATCGCCATGGCATCATCAAATGCTTCCGGACGGATAATATTCACGGCCTGTTCCTCGACAGCCGGACGGATCGCTGCCGGACCGGCAGTTTCCTTTTCCCGACGCTTGAAGAAGGAAGGTTTTATAACATTATTCTCCTGCGGGCTGACCTCGGCTGCGTCCACTTCATCCTGAAAGCTTTCATAATCATCTTCCAAGCTAAACGTCCGTTTGAAACTATCGAATACGCTCATCCTGATTCCTCCATTCCCATGATACTCATTTGATATGTTCTTTTTTTATCTTTTCGGTTATTTCTTATTCTGTTTCCGCTGCATCAGACGGATTCGTACAGTGCTGACTGCAGATCACCCGAAGCCATCTGCCAATGGCCTGGGTCAGGTCTCTCGCCAGAGGTATGCTCTGGCCAGTTCCCGTTCCGGAATGGCGGGGTGAATCAGACCTCTGCAGGGTCTCCGGCGGACAGAGAGGTATTGGCGGAATAATCGCGGGCTCCGAAGATGGCGCTGCCGATGCGCACCATGGTGCTGCCGCAGGCCATGGCGGTCTGATAGTCTCCGCTCATGCCCATGGACAGAATCTCCATCTCATAGCGGGGGCCTTCCTTGGCCTTTTCCTTCCGGAACAGCTCCTGCATGGCCTGGAACCAGGCCCGCTGTTCCGCTTCATCCTCGGTCTCGGGGATGACGGTCATCAGCCCTTTGACATGCAGTCCCGGCAGTTCCCGGACCGCTGCCGTCAGCTCGGGCAGATCTTCGGGCAGCGCGCCGCCCTTGTTCTCCTCCCGGCCGATGTTGACTTCGAGCAGGATGTTCTGGATATAGCCTTTTTTTCGGGCCTGGCGGTCGATTTCCTGTGCCAGACTGATCCGGTCCACGGAGTGGATCAGATGAATCCGCTCATCCAGGTATTTTACCTTGTTGCGCTGGAGATTGCCGATGAAATGCCATTCAATGTCGGCGGGCAGCTGATCGATTTTCTGCATCAGCTCCTGCACCTTGTTCTCGCCAAATGCCCGCTGACCGGCCTCGTACGCTTCCCGGACGGCTTCGACCGGCTTGGTTTTCGACACGGCGATCAGACGGACATCCGGTGCCAGCGTTGCCCGGATCTGATCCAGATTATGCTTGATTTCCATTACGATTCTCCTTTGGGACGGATGACGGGATCCGCATTGAACTTCAGGTCGATGATGGCCGGTTCTTCCTGGGTTTTTACCGCCTTCAGGATATTGATCGCCCGGTTGACCTTCTGTTCCAGGCTGGCGCCATCCCCCAGCTCCACAACCCAGCCCCCGGATTCGAGTTTCAGGTCGGCCGGATCCGTCAGGATGAGGCGCGAAAAGCGGATGTCCGAGGTGTTCTGATCCATCAGAGCCATAAACTCCACCATCACATTTTTCTTGATGCCCTCTCCATACATCGTATGACCGGGCGCCAGGGGTTTGGTGTCATCAACCAGTTCGACGATATTCGGCGGAATGATGATCTGACTGGACAGGACCCGGCCCTGGCGGTCCAGCACCACCACCTGCCCCTCCTGAATCAGGGCATATTCCTGGGGATATTCCTCCGCCTCAATGGTCAGGGTTCCCAACAGGGAGCTTTTGATCCGCACATTGCGCAGGTACGGATCCGCCAGCACGTCCTGGCGCAAAGCACTTCTGCCGACCAGCAGCGCATGGCGGCCGATCTCGGCATTGGCCCGGGCAGTGATTTTCGCCTGATCGGCATGGGCAAAGCCCTTGAGGCTGACCTGGCGGATCTTGAACAGCGGCGAGAAAAAAAAGATGACGATGAGCAGCAGTCCGATGCCGCTTCGGGTCAGGATCCGGAAGAGCCGACTCTGTCGCTGCCGCCGGGCCTGATCACGCCGGACCAGCAGTTCCGATACCCGTTCCGGGCTCTCCTGCCGGTTGTTTTTGAATCTGGTGTTTGTCATGACATCACCTTCTGCTTGGAAATATTCAATAGAATTCCCATGGCGGCCAGGTTAACGATCATGGAGGTACCGCCGGCCGAGATGAAAGGCAGCGGCACGCCGGTGACCGGGAACGCTCCCATGACAACGGCCATGTTGATGGCTGCCTGCAGTCCGATAATGGACACAATGCCGACGCTAAGCAGCTTGCCGTAAGAATCCTTCGCCTGCCGACCGATTTTCAGTCCGGTCAGAACCAGGAAGGCAAAAATACTCAGGACCGTCAGTCCGCCCAGCAGACCGAGCTCCTCACAGATAATGGCGAAGATAAAGTCATTTTCGGCATAGGGCAGCCAGAATGCCTTGAAGCGGGAGTTGCCGAGCCCCCGGCCCAGCAAGCCGCCCATGGACAAGGCGTAGAGCGACTGAACCAACTGAAGCGTATTGCCAGTGGGATCGGAGAACGGATGAAAAAAGCCCATCATCCGGTCAAGACGATAACCCGTGGTCCGAACCAGGACAACGCCGGCCAGTCCGCCGCCCACGAAAGGAAATATGTTCCACCACATCGGCACCTGGGAAACCAGGATGACCAGGAAGGCTGCCATCGCCAGAATGGCGCTGGTGGACAGATTGCTCTGCAGCTTGGCGATGATCAGGATGAAGACACCGACAAAGCTCCAGACCAGAAGATAGCGATAAAAAATGGTTCGCCGGGGGGTGGTTTTGGGAAATGTCATCAGACAGGCCGTAAGGACGGCAATGTAGTACTTGGCGATTTCGGAAGGCTGCAGGGTAGTAAACCCAAGATCCAGCCAGCGATAGGCTCCGTTGACCGGTGTTCCGACCAGTCGCGGCAGAAGATTCAGCAGAATGACCACAGGTGCGAGCCCCAGCAGCAGAGACCAGTTCAGACGATGATAGTCGAAGGAAGCCATGAACCACATGGCGCCAAACCCAAGAACCGTCAGAAGAATCTGCTTGCCGATAAAACCAAAGATGCTTTCCTGGCCGCGCCGGATAATGGTGTAGGAGGCCGTGGAGGTGACCATGACCAGTCCAAAGAGCACCAGCGTCAGGAGCAGAAACAGGAGTGTCCGGTCAATATGACTCAGAGAGAAGTCAAAGGACCGGTGCAGGTTCCGGAGCGTCGAACCAAAGGATGGTTTCCGGGCGGGACGGACGGGCGGCAGCTGTGGCCTGGGTGCTGGTTTTTCCTGATGCTGTTCCATTATGTCCCTCCTTTCCCGGATAATCCGATATACTTCAGCCGGATTCCCTTTGGGGCGGATCAGCTGATGAGATAAGCGATGGCAACGCAGACTGCGGTAATAAGCGAGAAGATGCCGACGATTTTGACTTCGGACCAGCCCTTCTTCTCGAAGTGGTGATGGATGGGCGACATGAGGAAAATGCGCTTGCCCCGGGTCTGGAAGGAAATGACCTGGATAATGACGGAGGCGGATTCTATAACATAGATCAGGCCGACCAGAATGAACAGCAGTTCGGTCTGAGTCATGACGGCCAGCGTCGCCAGAGCGCCGCCCAGAGCGAAGGAACCGACATCACCCATGAAGACCCGCGCCGGGTGCCAGTTGAAAAACAGGTAGGCGGCCAGCGCACCGGCCAGAGCGGAAGCAAACAGGATGACGGCAGGATCTCCCCGCCTGACGCCATACAGAATGTAGAATATGGCGACAATCAGCGATACCGAGCCGCACAGGCCGTCGATGCCGTCCGCCAGATTCACGGAATTGGTGACGGAAGTGAAAAATACGATCATAAACAGGAAGTACAGGACAGTCCCCAGGGTGAGTGTCTGATTCAGCAGCGGCACCTTCAAAACGAAGGGAGCCAGAGTCTGGTTCATCACATAGGCTATGCCAACGGCAAACAGCACATTCAGGCCGATTTTCTGGCGGGCGGTCAGTCCTTCCGACTGATGTTTGCGGATTTTGGCGCGGTCGTCAACGAAACCGATCAGACCAAACAGCAGCAGGCCGATTACGGGCCAGAGAACCCGCAGAAGATCTCCCGATGGGGGATAAATCAGGTTCATAATCAGATAGGAAACCAGAATGCCGACAATAAAGATCAGCCCGCCCATGGTGGGCGTCCCCTGTTTCTTGTAATGCTCCACCGGTCCGTCCTGACGGATCATCTGACCCTGGCGGTATTCCTTGAGTTTCCGGATTATGACCGGTCCGGCAGCCAGCCCGCTGATCAGGGCAATCACTATGGCTAATGCAATCTGCATGGTTATATCCTCTCCAATACACTTAAGAATCGTTCGAATTTCATGGACCGGGATGCCTTCAGATAGACCAGGTCCCCTTCATCCAGAAGATTGGGCAAAGCAATGACGGCATCCTCATAGGTCGGATAGCCATGGAAATCCTGGCTGCCAAAGCCCTCGCCGTATTCCTTGGCGAAGTCGCCCACGGCGATGAGGACATCAACCCGGGAGCGGGCATAGGCCCCTACTTCGACATGAGCCTTGGCGCTGTAGTCGCCCAGTTCCTTCATGTCACCCATCAGGGCAACCTTGCGTCCGCCGCGCAGAGCAAGGGTATCCAGTCCGGCTTTGGCGGATTCCGGGCTGGCATTGTACGCGTCGTTAATAACCGTCAGATGCTCAAACTGAGTCTCTTCCAGCCGCATGACCGTGCGGTCGATGGTCATACGGGTCAGATCCGCGGCGGAAATGCCCAGCTGATGGGCACAGGCGAAGCACAGGATGCCGTTGGCCACATTATGCATGCCGGGTACTTCCAGCTTGATGTGACCCAGGGTTTCCTCACCCCTCAGAGCGTCAAACTCAATGGTGCCGGGCTCCAGCGAGATGTTTTTGGCTCGATAGATGCCGGTGGCGATTCCGGCCGTCACGATCTGGTAGGTCTGGTGCTTGATGCCGGCCAGGTAGGGATCATCGGCATTGAGGAACAGAACCTGGTCCGGCCCGAAAAAGTCCGTAATTTCCAACTTGGCTTTCAGGATATTTTCCCGGGTCTTCAAAATTTCGATGTGGGAGGTGCCGATGTTGGTGATTAACGCCAGATCCGGCCGGACAATGTCTGCCAGGAAATGGATTTCTCCCAGGGAAGACATGCCCATTTCCAGCACGGCGAAATCATAGCTGGAATCCATTGAAAAAATCATCAGCGGCAGTCCCAGTTCATTGTTGTAGTTGCCGCGGGTCTTAAAGACCTTGTATTTGGCGGACAGCATGCCGCAGAGCATGTCCTTGGCCGTCGTTTTGCCCACCGAGCCGGTGATGGCGATGAAACGGGTATTGGTCAGCGAGCGGTTCTTGTAATATTTAGCCAGGGCGGCCAGGGCATCCCGGGTGGAAGGCACCCAAACCAGACCTTTCTGTCCGGTCGGGATCACGTCCACGTCTTTTTCAATCAGCGCAATCGTCGCCCCCTGCTCGAAGGCGGTTAAAAAGTAGTCATTGCCATCGACCTGTTCGCCTTTAATACCTATGAACAGGGCGTTTTCCGTCACTTTGCGAGAATCCATTACGACGGATTCGCAAGTTACATCGTCATTGCCGAACAGGATCTTGCCACCTGTGGCCTGGGCTATTTCTATCAGTGTAAGTTTTTCCACGATCATCCATCCTCATATTTTTAGTTAACTTGAATATTATATCACGGAATGATCAATTAGTTGCCAGGTCCGTTCAGGTAGCTGATGGACTCCTGGATGATCCGCTTGGCCAGCGGTGCTGCCACCTGGCTGCCGAACGTCCGGTCCGTACCGGGCTCATCCACTGCGACGAAGACGGATATTTTGGGATCCTCCGCCGGCGCGGCGCCGACAAAGGAGGAAACGTAGAACTCATATTTTCCGGTCGCTGGGTTAACTTTCTGTGCGGTTCCGGTCTTGCCCAGAACCCGCAGTCCGTCAATCCGGGCTGCCCGGCTGCCGCCGTTGGCGACCGAGTTTTCCAGCATGGCCAAGAGGGTCTCGGCGGCCGAATCCTCCAGAATATCTTCGGTGCGCTGTTCCTCATAGGTGCGTACCACTTCAGTGGTTCCGTCGCCCTTGATCGTGCGGATTTCCTTCATCAGATGCGGCGTGGTCCGCTTGCCTTTGTTCACCACGGTGTTGAGATCATTCAGCAGCTGGAGGGATGTGGTCATGGTAGCCTGCCCCATGGATTTATTGGCCAGAGCATAGTCACTGGTGCCGGCCTTGAAATCCATCTTGCCCGAGGCTTCTCCGGTCAGATCGACCCCCAGTCTGGTTCCCAGGCCGAACTTTTCAGCCCATTCGCCCAGCCGCTCCACACCCAGGCGGCGGCCCAGCTCAATGAAGCCGGGATTGCAGGAATTGGCCAGGATGTCGAAATAATTCTGATCGCCGTGCCCTTCCTTGTTGTGGCAGTTGATGCGGATGCCATTGACGATGGTGTAGCCGGGACAATGGAATACGTCATCTTCATCGACCACGCCTTCGGACAGTGCCGCGGCCATGGTCACAATCTTGAAGGTGGAACCCGGCTCATAGGCATCGGAAATGGCCCGGTTCTTCCAGGTTTCCTGTACCGTCTGACCTTCACTGACTGCATAGGGCTGGTTCAGGTCGAATCCGGGGCTGGTGACCATGGCCAGAATCTCCCCCGTCCGAGGAGCCATGACGATGATGTGAACTCCTTTGGCCTGATTGGCGGTCAGACCCTCCTGCGCCGCTTCCTCCGCGATCTGCTGAATCTTCTCGTCAATGGTGGTGACCAGGGTATGGCCATCCACCGGCAGGGTAACGATGGGTTCGGTCAGGAGAATGTCCTCACTGAGCTTGTCGACTTCCGAGATCTTCAGGCCGTCAATGCCGGCCAGATCATCTTCATAGACCGATTCCAGGCCGAACCGGCCTTTGTTGTCTTGCCCGACGATGCCCAGCGCCTGCGCAAGCATGTCCTGATTGGGGTAATACCGCTGAGTATCATCCAGGATCCTGAGCCAGGTCAGTTCATTGTCCCGGCGAAACTGTCTGAATTTCTCCAGATTGGTCAGATCTTCCTTGCTGCCCAGCAGCCCGTAGGACAAAAAGTTGCCCTTTGAGCCTGTGGCAGTCAGAATCTTGTAGAGTCCTTCCTGGGTCTTGCTCAGATATTCATCCAGACGGGCTGACCAGTCCTGGGCATACGCCCGGACAGCAGCCTGATCCGCTTCGGTCAGAGTATCCACATTTTTACGCCCCAGGGCGGCGCGTCTCATAGCCACCAGATCCGCCTCCACCGTAAAAGCCGAAACGCTGCTGGCCAGAAGACTGCCATTGCGGTCCACGATATCCCCCCGCCGGGCTGGCAGAACCGTCTCATTGCGCAGCTGGGCAAACGCCAGCGTCCGGATCGAACCGGCATCGTGCAGCATGACCAGGCTCAATTTGATTGCCAGAGCTCCAAACATCAGCGAGAAGATCAGAATCGGGATTCGGTTATTTTTTTTCAAGTCTATTTTCATATTCAGTCGCTCCTTGCGGGTCTTCCCGGCCGATGGACGGTCATTTAGAAAAAAAGAAAACTGAAATCATGCGGTTTCAGTTTTCTTTGCCTGTTTATTGAAAGAAGGCGAAAAGCTTTCCCCACCATGATACCTGATCTGCTGTCTGCGCAGTTCCGGTGAAGTTGTTGTAATCAAGATCCACACTCAGAGCCGTCTGGGCTGATCGTGACACATATTCGCCCGCCAGGGCTACCTGCTTGGTCTGATCCAGGTCCTGTGCCTTGAGGACGGTAACCCGCAGCGTTTCATTGGTCCGCTTCAGCTGAGTGATTTCCCCGTTGACGGATGCCAGATTGCGCTGCATGGCGTAAATGGCAATGGACTGCATCAGGATCACAAATACAACTGCCAGGGCAGCCAATGCCACCCAGTATTTGCGCAGGGCAGCTTCCAGTCGAAGGGCGCGTCGCCGCGACCGTTCCTGTTCGATCACAAGGTCCATGGTGGAAGCAGCATAGCTGCCTCCGGCCAGACTTGAATTCATTCGTTTGATTTCTGCCATTGATATTCCCCATTTTACTCAGAGTGAAGTGAAACTGCGGCCAGGCACCTCGGTTTTTCTATGTGTTGTCGCTGGCTGGCGGTGCCGCTGGAAGTTTTTCGCAGAGCCTCAGTTTGGCACTGCGCGAGCGCGGGTTTTCCCCCAATTCATCATGGCCCGGTTCAATGGCTTTGCGGGAAACCAGTGAAACGACGGGTACTTTGCCGCAGACACATGGGAGGTGTCTGGGACAGGTACAGGGATCGGCCTGTTCTCTGAAGACATTCTTCACGATCCGATCCTCCAGCGAATGGAATGTGATGATGGCGTATCGTCCGCCGGGTTTGAGCCGGGCAATGCCCGCCTCGATGGTTTTCTTTAATATGGTCAGTTCCCGGTTGACTTCAATGCGGATGGCCTGGAACGTTCGCTTGGAGGGGTGCGGGCCCACTCTGCGGTCCTTGGCCGGTATGGCGCGTTTGATGATTTCATTGAGGGCGAAGGTTGAGGTAATCGGACCTTCTTCCCGAGCCCGAACGATGTAGCGGGCAATGCGGGAGGCAAACCGCTCTTCGCCGTATTCTTTAATAATGCGGTAGAGATCGTTCTCGGTATAGGCGTTGACCACATCATAGGCGGTCATTTCGGCTTCCTGATCCATGCGCATGTCCAGCGGGGCATCGTTCATATAGGAGAACCCCCGGTCCGGATTATCCAGCTGATAGGAGGAAACGCCCAGATCCATCAGGATCCCGTCGACGCCGTCGGGTGCGTGCTCATCGATGATGGCTGCCAGATTCTCAAAGTTGTCATGGACGTAGGTGACATTGTCATGGTCACTGAGCCGTTCTCTGGCGTGCCTCAGGGCTTCCAGATCCTGGTCGATGGCGATGAGCCGGCCTTGCGGCAAATGTCGGAGAATTTCAGAGGAATGTCCCCCGCCCCCTAAAGTACAGTCCACATAAATGCCATCCGGTTTGATGTTCAACCCTCGGATCGCCTCGGACAATAATACGCTTTTGTGCTTGAATTCCATTGTCATAGCCCTAAATCAGCCATCCTTTCCGCCAGTTCATCCATATCCAGTTCTTCATTCTGGTACTGATCCCAGCTTTCCCTGGACCAGATTTCCAGCTTGTCCTGCATGCCGATGGTGACGACTTCATTGACCAGATTGCCAAACTCCACCAGATGAATCGGAATCAGGGCTCGGCCCTGTTTGTCCATTTCCACCTGGGTGGCACCGGCCAGGAAAAACCGCTTGTAGCGGCGGGCTTCATTGCGATTCCCCGGCAGTTGAGCCAAAGTCTCCTGGAACTGTTCCCAGGCCGCCATGGGGAAAGCATAGAGGCAGTGGTCCAGCCCCTTGGTCAGCATGAAGGGAGAACCCAGCTCATTGCGAAGCTTGGTCGGGATCATGATTCGATTTTTCGGGTCGATGGTATGCCAGTGCTCACCAATCAGCATGATCTTCACCACTTTTCTCCACTTTTTACCACTTTAGGTTCATTGTATAGAATATTCATCAATAATTCAACAAACGAAATCCCCTGCCTGGCCACTTCCGGCACGGGATTATAACAGAATATTTCTAAGAAAATAAACAAAAAAACTGCCGGCGGCAGTTTTTCAAAATCTTGTATTTCTTTTTATTCCCAATGTTTTTTCGTGTTATCACCAAAAAGGTGATTCCGTGCCAGCATTTCAAAACCAAAACACCCGTTCTAAGCGCTGCGCACCATGGTTTGTTCAAAAAAACCTGTAAAGAATATTTATTAATAAACTATTTACATTTAAAAAGATCCGGTTCCACCGCAGCTCCCCAACTCTCAGTAAATATCCTTGTGTCCCAATGCCTTTTTCTAACCATATCCAAACACCTGGTTGTCAGGCTGTATGAAATAAAGTCCCAGTGCATACCTTGTCCGCAAGTACTTCCCGGCCGGTCTTTGGAATCCTCTAGTTGTCCTGACTCCACTCCCCCACCAGGTTTTTGATAATGATGGAATTGAGCCGTTCCAGTTCCTCCCGCTCCGCAGCGGTCAGACCGGCAAAGCAGGCCGATTCCCACTCAGCCAGGATCCGGTGAAGAGCCGGCAGCTGTTCTTCCCCCGCTTCCGTCAGGAAGCACAGCTTGTTGCGCTGGTCCTTTTCATCCGGTGTCCGATGGATCAGTTTCTCATGCTCCATGGCTTGAAGCAGCTTGGTTACATTGGCCTTGTCGGTCTGCAGAAAGGGCTTCAGCTTCGCCTGGGAAATTCCGGGCCGCTGCTCCAGAACGAACAATACCACCAGTTGCCGCCAGTCCAGGCTGACCGGAGCCAGCATCTGATCCAGCTTTATTTTTCCATATCGATTAAACACACTGATATCACAAATAAACATAATAACTCCAATTTTGCTCAAATTTCTTTATCCATTATACACCGATTTCCATACTGCACTGCTCCATTAACACAGGGAAATCCTGCGATTCTCAAAAAACACTCTCCCCTGAAGCGTCGAAGTGTCTATTCCGGCCGCCGGCAGCAGTGAAATAATCAGCCTTTCCGTGGCGGCCAAACAGCAATCAAAAAATACCCGAAACCAAATTCCTCTCCGTCAAAAAACAGTCACCTGACATCCTCAAACCGGATCACCGCCAATGGCAAAGCGGCTGGTGATCCGCAGATCACCGGCCGCTCGAAGGTTCCTATCATAATAAGGCTTGGTTCATCACACCTTGCGCCACTTCACTTTCCGGACGGGTCGGGGTGGCTGGATCCGGAACGAGGCGCGCCTGCCCATCGTAAAGGACAGACCCCCGGATGTCTTTCAGATATAGATAATCTCGATGTTCTCGCCGATCAGTTCGGCTTCGGCGTGGTTATAGATGTAATCACTGATCCGGGCAGCTTCATTCTCAGCTACCACCTTGGAGGAGTTGATCACCGAGATGGATATCTCGATGTCCCGGATGGAATCGTTCAGTCCGGTTTCGGAACAGGAGGCATTGAATTTGTTCCGGACCCGATCAATGATAGACTTTGTCACCATCCGTTTGTCCTTGAGCGAATAAGCCGTATGCAGCTTCAGTCGGAATACTCCGCATGCGATTACCACTGTGATCACCTCGTTTCAGTTTTGGTCGGGCAACCGCTGTCTCCAGCAGTTCCGCTTTGGAATCACCTGAATGGGGGCTTTGCGAAAGAATGGATCCAACACCTCCTGGATGACCAGACAGCGGTTCCGGCAGCCGGAACATGAACTGATGCCGCTTTATTCCTGATAACCCTCCAGCTCCTGATATTGCCGGCTGGCCCAGATCTCATGCTTGTAAACCGGAGCACGGTCATTGAAAATGGACCGAAGCGAATGATGTCTGAGGTAACGGATTGACGCGATTACCATGACCACACCGAGTACCAGAAGGACACCGCCCAGAATCATTTCACTCGGCTCTCCTTCCACCAGAACTCCGGTGGACAGCAGGATCGCCTGACCAAAGGCAACTGCATTGTTCACCGCATGTCCGATGATGGCAACTTTCAGATCACCGGTGATTTGATAAATGAAGGCCAGCACCAGTCCGATGATTGCAGTCTGCAGAAAGGTCGTTCCATGAAGGATACCGAAAATAACGGAACTGATCGGGGCTGATACCCACAAGGGCAGGGTTTTATTTAATAGATTGTAAAGGACGCCGCGAAAGGCGATTTCCTCCACGATCGGTGCCATGACAACTACAGATAAAAACAACAGCAACAGGGAGACCGGATCCGGGGAACTCATGAAATTTTCCGGCAGATTGCCGGCCTCCATCATCCGTTCCAGAAAGCTGGGAAAAAACCGTTCCAGAAACAGAACATAGATCACATTCACCGGCAGAGCCAGCAGAAACGGTGCCAGATAAAAGCCAAACCGCTTGGGGCTGTGGGCGGGCGCTGGTGTCAGAATGCGCTGACGGTCTTCCCTGGTCAGGCTCAGTCCCCAGATAAAGATCATAATGCCAAGATAAAGTCCCAGCGAGGATAGGAAGATTTCCCAGGATCCGGTCATGAGGATTTCCCCTTCTGCCATCTGAGTCATGGTATAGGGAATTAACAGGGCTACGCTCAGGCCGATACTCAGCAGGAACATCAGAATGAATTTCCCGATCCCAATTTTCTTAAAATATTCTGTCATACGTCTCCTTCTAGGCGGCGGTCATCATGCCGTGCCGCCGACAGTCACCGGTGGCATCCCAGGCTCTTCCGATCAAATACCTGGAAATAGTTCACCTCTTTATTAACTCAATTATAGCTCAATTCTCTCCCTGATTTGTTAAAACCAGCTTAATTTCAGTTTGGCTGGTCACTGTCGGTTGAAGCACACCTGAGAATGAAAATAACCGCAGCATAAAATCCATTCCGCCCCAGGGCTTTCTTTCCGCCGCCGAGAAAAAGTAACAATTTGGTAACGAAAAATAGATTGCCACTTGCTACCCCATTTGATAAGCTATCTTTATAGATTGTAGAACGATTTCAATTCAACGTAAGATGAGGCAACCACTATGAAGCTGATCAATGCTCTATTGCCGCTGTTACTGACTTTAACAGCTTTTTTTTATAATAGCGCCAACGCATCCCAACCCGAGATCGTGATGACTACCGGCACTGCCCTGGCTGTGCTGTGGCTACTGTTCATCCTCCTGGTTCGAACCCGCCGCGTCCTTGATTTTTATTTGCTGAGCTGGTTCATCATGACCATGCTGGTGCTGCTTCGAATCAAGATCAAAATCGAAGGAGTGATTGAACTGCCCGCCGTCTTTGACTGGCTGTCCAATACGATCATTCTCCCGTTTTTGGGTCTGGTCAATTATTTCGGGGTACAGTACCAATGGGAAACCGCGACCCTGCTGGGAACGCTGTTTGTGACAGTCATCCTTGTTCGGATTCAGCTGGTGAATAAGCCAATCCTCACAGGCCGTCCAGTGAAGACCCGATATTGATGTAAATGAAATTTATTGAAAACTAGATAATGCAAATCAGACAGCAATAAACTAGACCGTTCAAACCGGTCAGTTAAAAACCGGTCAGTTAATAACTAGACAGCAAAAAGCAAGATAACCTGCCATGCCGGCAGGTTATCTTGCTTTTTCAGAATCCATTTGAAACATCTTCACCATGGGTTGTTGATACCTATGGATGTTCTATTTGGTCCCTACAGAATCCCCACGCTGTATTTTCAGATGTCCTTTGGATTTTCTTCCGAATTGTCTTCCGGATTGTCTTCCGGATTATTTTCAGGTTCCCGGCAGAAATGCCTGAACGACCCTAGACGTTGAACCGGAAGTTCACCACATCGCCGTCCTGCATGATGTATTCCTTGCCTTCCAGGCGGAACAGCCCCTTCTCTTTGGCATGGGCTTCCGAGCCGCAGGCAATGAGATCATTGAAGGAAACAATTTCGGCCCGAATGAAGCCTCGTTCGATATCGGAATGAATTTTTCCGGCTGCCTGGGGCGCTTTGGTGCCTTTCTTGATGGTCCAGGCTCTGGATTCCATGGGTCCGGCGGTCAGGAAGCTCATCAGCCCCAGCAGGTCATAGCTTTCCTTGACCAGCTGGTCCAGCCCGGTTTCCTTTAATCCGTACTCTGACAGCATTTCATGTTTCTCGGCATCGGACAGACCGGACATGTCTTCTTCCAACTTGGCGCAGACGACAATAACGCCAGCCCCTTCCTGATGGGCATAGTTTCTGATTTTTTCCACCATGTCATTATTCAGGTTGCCTGCGGCCAGATCATCTTCGGAAATGTTGGCGACATACAGAACTTTTTTCGAAGTGATCAGGAAAAACTGGCGGACAATCTCTTCCTCTTCCGGTGTGAATTCTAATGTCCGGACCGGTTTCTCCAGTTCCAGATGAGCCTTGATTCGTTCCATCAGGGCATACTCGACCTTTGCCGTCTTATCGCCTGAACGGACCTGGCGCAGGGACTTATCCATGCGTTTTTCCAGCACTTCCAGATCGGCCAGAATCAGTTCCAGATTGATGGTCTCGATATCCCGGATCGGATCCACGTTGCCGTCCACATGAACGACATTGGGATCTTCAAAAGCCCGGACGACATGGACAATGGCTTCGACTTCACGGATATGGGACAGGAACTTGTTGCCCAAACCTTCGCCTTTGGAAGCACCTTTTACCAGACCGGCAATATCATAGAACTCGATCGCCGTTTCAACTTTCTTTTTGGAATGATATACCTCGGCCAGGCGGTCCAGCCGCTCGTCCGGCACCGCGACGACACCGACATTGGGTTCAATGGTGCAAAAGGGATAATTGGCTGACTCTGCGCCAGCCTGCGTAATGGCATTAAAAAGGGTGCTTTTCCCGACATTGGGCAGCCCCACGATTCCTAATTTCATAAATTCAACTCCTCACGTTTACCACTGCTCATTATAACCCATGGACTCCCTTTTGTTCAAGGCAGACCATCCCATCGATAGTGTCAACTTACTTTCGGTTCAAAAACTGAATAAGCCTGCCGTGCGGATTCCAAGTAGCCCGGGTTTTACGATTTATACCACCCAAAATGAGGCGTTGCATAGCTGATTGAACCTTGTTTTACCGGGTAGACCCGGCTCTTCTTCACGATCCGTTTTTCCAGCCTCAAAAGTCGGGCTTCCTTCTTCTTTTCTTTCTCTTTGGCAGCGAAGTAGCCCATGAGATCCCCGCCATTGAGGACGAAAACTCGCATGCGCGCTATATTCTCAGCACCTACTGTGCTCCACCCCATCGGGCGTGAAGATAACCGTGAGGAAAGCACATGACTGACATGCCCTTCCGCACTGCAGCCCTGATAGCCCGACTTGGCCGCGTTCTGGATCGATTCCCAGTTGGACACAAGATAGGTTTGCATCTCGCCTAACTTCTTTTCCTGGGTCTTTTTAAGCGGCAATCCCGCCGCTGATTCGAAGAATGTGTTGATGTCCTCAAGGGAGTCCATGCTGATGGCGTCTTTGAGGTACCAGTAATATTCATCCTTTGTCCCTTTGTAGGAATCAATCGGCGTTGCCGCCTGGCGCAGGGCCTTTTCCAGGTGGAACTTATCCAGATAGAGCTTGCATCGAGGCAGAATCTGGGCACCCATCTTGATCCAGGTCGCCCCATCCCCTGATAAGGAGATTTCCTCGATCTTATCTACCTCATAAGCCGAGTTCAGGTAATCGAACACTTCGTACCACAGTTCATCCGAGTTGCCCTTGTAGAAGCCTGCAAATCGACGTACACCCATTAAGGCCTTGCGTCTCTTCCCGACACTCTGCTGCCCCTCATGGACGTAGATCAGCCGCATCTGCTGATTGGAACCGTCCTGCATAGCTACATGATCCTCATCGGCCTCAATATAGATCCGAGATACCACTTTTTTCTGAGGCAGGGGTCCCTCAGAAGACTCAATGTTCCCCAGTCGATGGACCAGATTCATTACCGTAGTGCGGCTGGTAATTCCGCTGCTTGCATAGCGCTCCACCGTCCCCTGGTAAGAAATATCTTTAGCACTGGAGAGAAGACACGAGGCTAGTTCCCGGCTGATTCTCTGATGGGGCTCAAGGCCCAGAAGACGATCCACCAGACACACATGGTGATTAGTCTTTTTATCCCGAAAGTACGTCCGGTCAAAGACCACAGGTCCGGCTGTAGTAGCGATGGTTTTTGTTTGATTACGCCGTTCGATGGAGTAATCCTTTTTCCGTAACTGTGAGTTCCTCAGGCGCTCATCGAGTACCTGAACATAATCCTGGATCTGCTCACGGGCAATCCGATCCGTCAGCTCGTGAGTCTCCTGGACCACTTGATCCATGGTGAGGGTACCGCTTGCCATTCTTGAATCAAAACCTTGTCTGAGAGAGGTGAACATTGAGTTGAAATCTGTTAAGATAGGCATGAGAATAAGTCCTTTCGTGTAGTTTGTTTGTTGTTGTTACTAACATTCTAGCACTTGGGCTTATTCTCTTTCATTTTCGACCTACAGTAACTTTACACTAACCATCCCATCGATAGGATAAACGCATCAATTAGCCTTCATTTTAACCGACAAATGACTTCCCCTTGTTATTTGTCGGTTTTTAGCACATAATTGTATTACATACTATGTAATACAAAAGGTGGTGAAGGCATGGCTGATTATCCCGATTGGGTGCTTAAACATAAGAAACCAGGTACCTACATCAACGTCGTCAAAGGTAAGTACTATCTGTATGCCGCCCATTCGGAGCGGATCAAAGGTACAGACAAAGTTCGGCGGGTCAGTGATGGTTATCTGGGTCGGATCACTGAGGAAGATGGCTTGATCCCGCCCAAGGACAAAGTGAATGAGCCACCGGTTGTTTTGGAGTTTGGCATGTCCACAACGGTTCTTACCATCTGCGAGAACATCCACAAAGGCCTGCGCCGTACTTTCACCAAAGCTGGTGACCTGGTCATGGCAGCATCCATCCTCTCGTTTTTGTATGGAACTTACGACTCTCTTCTGTTCAAACAATCCTATCTATCCAGGCGCTTCCCAGACCTTGATTTTGACGCGGTTCTGACAAAGCCCCAAGAGTTTGGGATCCAGCGGAGTCAATTGATGATCCGGGACACAATGGCTAGACACTTTGGTGAGGATCTTCCAACCGTGATGCTCCTTTTTCCTCTGGTCTACATGGTCAGCATCAATGACCGGGTTTACCGTTCCGCGGAACCCGAGGTCACCAGACAACTACGATTGAAATATAACTTGAAGTGGGAGGACCAGCTATGAGCAAGATTTGCAGACCCATCCTGGAATACCGGGAAGTCATCAAAGCCACCGGCATAACCATTGACGAGTACACCCCTCCCCAAAAGATCATGAAGCGTTTTATTCGCCTGTTCCGGGAGATCGAAGATGTCAGGATCCAGGCGATGACCGACTACCCGCTCGAGGAGATCCTGGTGATCGCCTTTCTGGCGGTGCTTGGCAATGCCTCGAGTTGGAATGAGATCGAGCGGTTTGGCAATGCCAAGCACAAGTGGCTGAAAAAATTCCTGAAGCTGAACAATGGGATTCCTTCTCATGACACGTTTCGCCGGGTCTTCTCACTGATTGCCTCGGAGCAGCTGGAAAAGGCTACTGTACTGTTTCTAATGGAGAATATGGCTGTCCTCAGGAAGTCTTTGGGCATCAAATCATCGGTACGTCAACTGTGCATTGATGGGAAAGAAGAACGCGGTACGGGACGCAAAGCCGGTACTGATCAGGAGATCCGTAATCTGCAGACTCTGCATATCTACGATGCCTCCAATGGCGTCTGCATAGTCTCTCATCAGATCGACAGCAAAACCAATGAGATCCCCGCTGCCCAGGAAGCACTCAAAATGCTCCAACTCAAAAATGCCATCGTCACCTTTGATGCTCTGCACACGCAGACCAAAACCATCGGAATCATCATGGAGCGAGGCGGAAACTATGTTGGTGCCCTGAAGGGTAATCAGGGAAAATTGGCACTGGCTGCCGCTGAATCCTTCACGGAGAAGAATAAAGTCAGAATTCGAAAAGCTGGAAAGAATTATTACGAGACCACTGAAAAATCTCACAGTCAGATTGAAACCAGGCAGTTCTATATGACCAAGGCCATTGATCTGGATAAGGAGTGGCAGGGGCTTCGTAATTTCATCTGTTACGAGAAAAGGATATTCAGCACAATAACCGGCAAAGAGAGCACTGAAATCCGATACTATATCACCAGTCTCAATGATGTTGAACTCGGCGGAGACGCGATCCGGGGGCATTGGAGTGTGGAAAACCAGCTGCACTGGCATCTGGACTATACCTTCCACGAAGACGACAACACGACAGTGGATCGACAGGCGTTCACCAATTTGAGCATCCTCAATAAGATGGCCTTGTCCCTGTTCAAACTGGTCCAGCCACTGATGAAAAAGAACAGCAGTATCCGGCTTATCCGGAAGGATTTCTCCTGGGGATTCGAAGATAATCTGGCTAAGCTGCTCAATTCCTTTGACGAGAATGTCTTGAAAAACGCTTTAGAAAATGCAAATTTGAATAAAAAATAGGGATCTTGGAGAAAGCGACAAAAACCTTGGGGAAAGTGCGCTCCAAAATCACCTTTCAAGCTGAAACTGTCCCCTGGCCTGTAATGGCCAGGGGACAGTTTCCTTTAAGGTTATGTTGTTTGAATTGATGCGTTTGTCCTATCCCATCGAGAATCTCCGGCCTCTGCCAGGCAATTCCGTCAGGGTCTGACCGGCGGTTCGACGAAGCCGTTGAGAAACAGCGCCAGCTCATCCAGAGCGCGGTGTGTGCCTTGATCCTCCCGGGCCGGTACCCGATCGGTATCACTGGCGGTCACCGTGGGCCAGATGGATTGTACGCCCATATTCTTCAGCAGAATGTGGCAGCTGTGTTCAGGATAAATCAGGTTGCAGTGGCCGGCATAAGCTAACAGAAGCGCGCCTTTTTTCGGGTTGGGAAACAGTGTCTCCTGCCGGAGAAAGCGGGCGCTCCAGTAGACCTGAACCTTGGACAGAACCCGCAGGAGCTCTCCGGTCACTTCACTGAAATAGATCGGCGAGGCCAGGATGATATTATCACAGGAGCGGATCCGGTCATCCAGCTCCTGAAAATCCGGAAACACGCAGTGCGGATGGGTCCAGCAGTAGCGGCAGTCCACACAACTTTTCACGCCGCAGGTATAGGCGTCAATGACATGGACTTCACCGCTGAGGCGCTCACTCAGATAATCAATCATAAACCGGGTGTCTCCCTGCTTACGGGGAGAACCGTTGAATATCAGGGTTTTCATTTCAGTATTTTCTCCAGCTGCTCCCTGGCGCTGAGCGTCAGGGTCCGGATCAGCTCCGGCGGAATCGGATTCTCATGCGGAAACTGAATCGCGCCTTTGCTGGTTTTATAGGCTGAGAGGGCCTGCGCGTGATCCAGAATGACCTGGGGTCCGGGATAGAATCCGATGTGCTGTCTGGATCCTCCGATATGGCACATATTCTTGCCGCGCCATTGAAAGGTGGGAATGCCATAGGCAATTTTTTCGGTTACCTCCGGCACCAGCTCATGAATCTGGGCTCGGATCGCTTCCAGGCGGTCCCGGACCGCTGGAGGCATCGCTGCCAGATATGCGTTGACGTCCTGACTGTATGTTTCCTTTGGCTGCATCGCGTCATCCTCCTTGTTCTTGATCACTTATGATTTATCAGATTCAGGTCCCAGCTCCTGGGTCAGCCGCTGCTGAATGTGGGCGATGAACTGATCGGGATCGGGCACATTGACCGGATCGGGAATACAGATCCGTTTCAGCCGGTGCGGATAATATTCGTAGAGCTCCCCGCCCAGCTTTTTCAGTTCAGTTTTGATATAGGCGTCATAGAGTGGACTGTTCAGAAGCCGGCACAGCCACTCCAGATCGATCTCCGTCCGATAGGAGTAGATATCCGCCGAGTGAAACACGTTCTGTGCGGGCACGAACAGACTCCCGGCTCCCTTGTAGGGAAACAGGACGCGGCGGGATTCAAACAAGGCGCGAGCTCTGCCCCACTGCAGCTGATAAAAGCGGATCATCCTTTTTTTCACTTCACGGCGCCCGGACAACCGGTCCCGGTGCTGCTCAATGTACCTCATGAAATTCGGACAGTCTCCAGCGGCCGCATCAGCATAGATCAGTCGGTTGATCCGACGGATGCCCCTCAGGTCCGTGGACTTGATCCAGTCCACCAGCAGTTCGTCCTCGATGCGCCAAGCGGCAGCTTCCTTCGGGGTCAGCACAAAGGCCTTGTCAAAACCGGTGATGATCCCCTGGTAGAATTCACCCGCCTGGCCCAGGGTCATGGCACATTCCTGCTCCAGAATGCGCCGCATGATCCGTTCCTGCCGCGTCAGCAGCTTCATGGAATCAGAACTCAGCGCGTCGGAAGAAATGACGAATTCTCCGACATCTTCCCGCCACACGGGGATGTCATAAGGGACTGCTGCCTGTCCTTTTGCCAGGACGATCAGAATCGGATCCACCCCGGCCCCGAAGGGACGGCTGCCGTACCAGTCATGCAGATACAGAATCCGGAAATGGTTCAGCACAAACCGGCGCAGGTCCTGGCCTGAATCCGCTTCCAGCCAGTAGCGCGAGACCAGAAGGGACAGAATGCCGCCTTCGGGCAGAAGCTCCCAGGCCTTGGCAAAAAAAGCAAAATGGAGATCAGCCTTGTCTCCCATAACGTGCGGAAAAAGCGATTTGACCCGTTCCTTCTCCGCCGGACTCATGCCCTTGTGACCTTCATAGGGCGGGTTGCCGATGATCACATCATACCGTCCGGCGGCCTCCAGAAAATCACCGGTACAGACCCTCACCCCGGGGTGTTCCATCTCGGCAATGGCCAGCGCGGTGACATCGCGGTCCATCAGCTGCACGCTGGCACCTGCCTGAACGAAAGGAGCGGCCAGATCACCGGTCCCTCCGGAACAGTCCAGGATTGAATCCGTCGCCTGCCAGGGAGTGCGTTCAAACAGGAGTCGAGCCAGTTCCGGCGGTGTATAGACCGAGCTGTTGACTTTTTCCCGGACGCGGCTGGCGTACAGTCCCGACAGGGAGGGCTCACGTTTCGATGCGCCACGGCCTCTGGGCCGCCATTTCTCCAGGATGACCTGTTTTTGCGCCTCATAGTCAGAGAAGGGAGCCTTATCAAAGAGCTCCCTTAATCTGACGATATCCAGTTGAAATTCGTCCGGACTATGCATCCAGCTTCTTGGAAACAGAACTGTAGATCTTGTTAACCCGCTCGGTGGATTCAGCCAGCAGGCCATTCATCCGCTCCACATATTCCACTTTCTTCGCTTCGTCCTTTACCATGGGCAGGTTGATCTTGACATTGAGCAGGGCAGCCTTGATGGCAGCATCCAGCATCAGCGCAGCGACTCCGGCATCGGACACGGCATTGGGGTTGCCATAGTTGTTGGCCAGTTCAATGGCGTCCCAGGCTTTGGCCGCAGACACGGCAATTTTTTCCGGCGTAGTGATAATATCAACCTTGGCCTGATCCAGCGCTGCTTTGCGGGCTGCCTTCTCTTCCTCGGTTTCCTTCGGCATCTTCAGAGCGCTCATGAAGCGGTTGAAGCTGGCGGTATCTTCTTCGACCAGGTCGATGAACTCTGTTTTCAGTTTCAGCATGTCTTCCCGTCTGGTCTTCATCTCCTCGATGATTTCCGGAGCCAGGCCTTCGCCGGCTTTGTTGTCAATGGTCAGATTGAACACCATGCTGGTGAGGGCTGCGCCCAGGGAAGCGGCCAGACCTGCGGTGGAACCGCCGCCCGGTGCCGGTGAAACCGAAGCCAGTTCATTCACAAACGTATCCAAATTCATTTCTCTTAACATTATTTTTCCTCCAGAATTTTAATTTCGCGTTATCTATCTGCATTATAACAGGAAGTCCCCTTGGATGGAATTGGATTCCCCCAGGTTGGAAAGGTTGTCAGTTCGCCCCCAAAAAACAATCGCCATCTCCTCCGGATCAGACCGTCCGAGGACAGGCCCGGATCTATGATTTCTCTGTGCTTGATCCGGACAGAGAGGCAGGAAAAGCAAAAAGCCTGACTGCTCAGGCTTTTTGTGTTTCCATTATTTTTGCTTACTGGGGCTTGCCCTGCGCGGAACCGGCTTTGGCCTGGGTCTGACGTCTGGCTTCTTCCGTGGCTTTAATCAGCTTGACCGGTTTCGCCCGTTTCAGGTCCTTGGCTTTGTCATCCGGTTTCTTTCTGGGTGCCGGTTTCTTGTCGGCCTGGGAGGAAACCAGGACACTGCGGGAGGTTTTAAGGCGCTCCGCCAGCAGATCAATGAAAAAGTTCTGGGATTTGTCGGACACGATGATCAGTTCCAGCTTGGGATCCTGAGAGCCCTCGACAATAATGGAATCTTTGGAGCGATGCATTTTTTCCAGGTGATCAAACGGAATCGCGTCGGTTCCGACCACAATGCCGTCCCGATACTGTCCGGTCAGGGTTCCCAGAAAATCAAATCCGCCCAGCATGCCTCCGGTGGATTCCAGCCGGAAAGCCCGCTTCTTCTGCGTGAGGAGCCGATCCGGAAATGCTCCGCCCAGCTGAGCCAGAATGGCGGCAGCCACCCCGGCGATAATCACGCCGGCAACCAGATAGGATGGTAGCCGGTAATTCGCCAGGCGGGCCATGACGATCAGGAAAGCTGCATACAGGATCAGGATTGCCACCGGATAGAGATAGTAGGCATAGGACCTGAGCCGGACAGCGGGCAGCTGCAGCACTTTCAGAATGCGGAAGAGACCCCGAAGCACCAGCGTCAGGATGAAATAATTCAGCACAAAGAACAGGATGCCGCCGATGACACGGTCCGTCAGATCAATTTTCTGAGCCGACATCAGATACTGCAAAATAACCGACAGCAGTGCCGTGAGCACCAGCGATGGGGTGTTTAGCGCCTTTTTCATTCCTGACCTTCCTCCGATCCCGATTCAGACTTGGCCAGGGCGATGCCCAGTTCTTTCAGCTGCTTGTCATCCACCACATTGGGAGCTTCGGTCAGCGGACAGAATGCGTTCTGATTCTTGGGGAAGGCAATGACATCCTTGATATTGTCTGTTCCGGCCAGGAACATGATCAGCCGGTCAAAACCGAAGGCCAGACCGCCATGGGGCGGTGGACCGTACTTGAATGCTTCCAGCAGATAGCCAAAGCGGGCCCAGGCTTCTTCCTGGGTAAAGCCCAGCAGCTGGAACATGCGTTCCTGCAGATCCTGACGATGGATTCGGATGGATCCACCGCCCAGTTCTTCGCCGTTCAAGACCATGTCGTAGGCTTTGGCCCGAACCTTTCCCGGATCGGAAGCCATCAGCTCGATGTCCTCATCCATGGGTGAGGTAAAGGGATGATGAGCTGCCACATAGCGGCTCTCTTCCTCCGAATATTCCAGGAGCGGGAATTCAGTGACCCAGACAAATTTAAATACATCCTGCGGGATCAGTCCGTGCTTTTTCGCCAGTTCCAGACGCAGAGCACCCAGGGACTGGAATACCACGCTGTCCTTATCTGCCACAATCAGAATCAGATCGCCGGTTTTGGCGCCGCAGGCCTCAGCGATGCGGGCCAGTCCGGCCTCATCGAAGAACTTGCCGATGGAAGCCTTGATGCCGTCGGCCTTCAGCGCCACGGTAGCCAGCCCCTTGGCTTTATAGGTCTTGACGAATTCACCCAGACGGTCGAGATCCTTGCGGCCGGTGTCGGCACCGTCCTCCAGGACCAGAGCGCGAACCGATCCGCCATTGTCAATGGCCTGACGGAATACGACGAAGTCGGTATCCCGAACCGCGTCGGTTATGTTTTTGATTTCCATGCCAAAGCGCAGGTCCGGCTTGTCCGAACCGAACCGGTCCATGGCTTCCCGATAGGGCAGGCGCTCAAACGGAACCGGAATTTCCACATTCAGGACATCCTGGAAGACCTTTTGAATCAGGCCTTCGTTCAGGGTCTGGATTTCCACCTCTCCCAGGAAGGAGGTTTCAATATCGATCTGGGTGAACTCCGGCTGACGGTTGGCCCGCAGATCTTCGTCCCGGAAGCATTTCACCACCTGGAAATAGCGGTCGAAGCCGGCCACCATCAGCAGCTGCTTGAACAGCTGAGGTGACTGGGGCAGTGCGTAGAACGTTCCCGGATAGTTTCTGGACGGCACCAGATAATCCCGGGCGCCTTCCGGAGTGGAACGGGCCAGGGTCGGGGTTTCCACTTCAATAAAGCCGTTCTGGTTGAAATACTCACGGACCGAGTGAGCGGCCCGGGAACGCAGGAACAGAATCCGCTGCATGTCGGGGCGACGCAGGTCCAGATAGCGGTACTTCATGCGAACGTCTTCCCGGGCATCCAGATTCTCCATCACCTGAATGGGCGGAGTTTCCGATTCAGACAGAATTTTCAGCTCCGTCGCGTTAATTTCGATTTCACCGGTGGGAAGATTGGGGTTGACGGATTCCCGGGCAGCCACCTGGCCGGTGATTGCCACACAGTATTCCCGGCGCAGTCCCTTGGCTTTTTCCAGAGCTGCCGGCGCCACTTCCTCGCGGAACACTACCTGACAGATGCCCGCGCGGTCGCGAACGTCGCTGAAAATAATGGATCCCTTGTCCCGGCTCGTCTGGATCCAGCCCATGACGGTCACGGTCTGACCGATGTGTTCCCTGTTCAGTTCGCCGCACATGTTCGTGCGTCTGACATTGCCTAATGCCTCTCCCATATCCGTTACCTCTTTTCTTAAAATCCTTGATGAGGACGCTTTCGTCCGCTGGTAAGCCCTATGCCGGAGAGAACTCTGTTTCGATGCTCTCCTGACTGCCCGAACCGGCGGCGGCATTGCGGCCTCCGGGCCCGGCCGAGCGCTGGGCTGACTTCTTAATCATTATAATAGCTGTCTGGCCTTTCTGACAAATCCAATCGTTCCCTGGCCCGGGACAGTACCCCGGCTTTCGCGGCCAGACTCTCATTCAGAGAACGCAGATAGAGCTCCAGATCCTTGTACCCGTTATGTCTTAACAGGAGCGGAGATCCTGACTCACCGGCCGCCCCCGTCACGACCCGGGTAATGCCCGATGCCCCGCAGGCTGCGATGGTGTCGGTTTCCTCGATCATGGCGATGTTGTAGCGGCTGGCATGATCCCCCCGGGTAAATCCGACGTTCTCAAGATTGCCCAGGGTGTTCTTGTTTCGGTAGAGATAGTACGGCTCATAGCCGGCCCGTGCCAGTTCGTCATAGACGATCCGGTACATGGCACTCACCCGGTCCCGAGTTTGGGAATCCACCTGAGTCAGGCTGGCGCCTTTTTTCAAAGCCAGACCGTGAATCGTGATGTTTTCCGGCCCCAGGGCACAGGCCCGCCGGATGGAGGCGGCCGCCTCTGCCACGGATTCACCGGGCAGCCCCAGGATCAGATCCATGTTGATGGACTCAAAATTCAGACTGCGCGCCTGGTCAAGACACGTTTCGATATCCCGGCCGGTGTGAGTCCGGCCCATGGACTGCAGCGTCCGGTCGCAGAACGTCTGTGGGTTGATGCTCAGCCGCGTGACGCCCAGTTCCTTCATCAGGCTCAGCTTTTCCGGGGTAATGGTATCCGGCCGACCGGCCTCCACCGTGAACTCCGTCATGGGCGAAGCCGAACGAAAGGTCTGGATGGCAGCCGTCAGGATCCTGCGCAGCGACTCGGCGGACCCAGACGTCGGCGTCCCGCCGCCGAAATAGAGGTAGCCCGGTTCCAGGCCCAGTGTTTTCAGAAGCTCTCCCGTTCTTTGGATATCCTGCAGAAGCGCTTCCTCATATCGCGCCATGGCCGCCTGATTGGCCGAGGGATAGGACAGGAACGAGCAGTAGAAACATTTGGTTGGGCAGAACGGCATATCCAGATAGATGCCGATCCGTCCATCCTGCCAGCCCTGCAGCAGTTTCTGTTCCGTTTTAGCCACCCGGATCGCCAGATCCAGCTTTTCCTCCGTCACCAGGTACCGCTCCAAAAGCTGGGCACGGATCGCTGGTTCCGACCGGCCCGCCGTCAGTGCCGTCAGGACCAGCTTGGTGGGACGAACGCCAATGAGCGTACCCCAGGGAATGCGTTGTCCGGTCCATTCTGACAGGAAGGAAAAGACGGCCCGCTTGCAGCTTTCCTTATCCGTTCCCGGATATTCCCGTTCCCGGCCCGACGAGCGGTCCTGGATCCGGATGACATTCATCGGGCGATCGGCCAGCACGGCCAAATCTGGTTTGGATAAAGAAGTTTCCACTTCCATCGAGCCGCTGACAAAGAGCCGGGCGGTATGATAGATGTGGAAAACATAAGATTCTTCATTGGTGCTGATGCGCAGATCCGATATCCGGACGGGACTGACTTGCCCGGTCATGGGATTACTTATTCCCCTTGACGAACATGTTGTACTTCTTTTCATGGGCAATATCGGTCTCATCTTCATGTCCGGAATAAACCCTGGTATGATCGGGCAGAGCATACAGCTTTTCCCGGACAGAATGCAGGAGCGCGTCGTAATCTCCGCCGGGCAGATCGGAACGCCCGATGGAATGGCGGAACAGCGTATCGCCGGCAAACAGATGATCTTCCAACAGGTAGCAGACGCCGCCCTCGGTATGCCCCGGGGTTTCAATCACCCGGATTTCATGGCCGGCAAAAGGAATGATCATGCCGTCGAAAACCGGAAGGGTTTCACTGGCCAAATCTCCGAAAATCCGGGTATCCTCATCAATGGCCTGGCGGTCGGCCGGATGCAGGTAGACCGGAACCGGACGGGCTTTGGTGATGCCGTCGACGCCGTTGACGTGGTCCAGGTGCCCGTGGGTAAGCAGGATGAACCGGAGGTTCAGCCCATGCAGGTCCAGATAATTCAGCACTTCCACGGGACGGTCGCCCGGATCCACCAGAAAAGCGTCGTGGCCTTCCGAGACGATATAGCAGTTGGACTGGAACATGCCCAGTGCCAGTTTTTGAATATTCATGTAAGACCTCCTAGAACAGCTTGGTTGAGTCAAGCAGGATCGTCACCGGTCCGTCATTAACGATGGTGACTTCCATTTCCGCGCCGAATTCGCCGGTATCCACCCGCAGACCGCGCTGGCGCAGCCGATCACGCAGTGTTTCATACAAGACCTTCGCCGCCTCGCCTTTCTGAGCGTGAATATAGGACGGCCGGCGCCCCTTACGGGCATCCCCGTACAGAGTGAACTGCGAAACGAGCAGAACCTCTCCCCTCGCGTCCTCCAGGGAAACATTCATCACGCCGTTTTCATCATCAAACAAGCGCAGTCCCGCGATTTTATCCTCGATGTATTGCAGATCCTTTTCGGTGTCCTCTGTGGAAATACCCAAAAGGACCGTGAACCCGGGTCCGATCTGTCCGATCACGTTCCCGTCGACGGAAACGTTGGACCGCTTGACCCGCTGAACGACTGCTCTCATATGATTCTCCTAGTTGTTGCCCATGCGCTGGACATCCAGCACCGAGGGCAGTTTTTTGATGCGTCGGCTCAGTTCGTTGAGCAGCGCGATATTGGAAACCAGCAGGGACAGATTGACCACCGCCTCACCGTTTTTCTTGTTTTCCGCGTTGACCGAGTTGATGGCTACCTTCATTTCGTTGAGAACCAGCATCACGTCTGTCAGCAGAGCGGGACGATCCACCGCCTCAATCTTGAGACGGGCAGAATAAAGTTCCTGAGACTGCGATTCCCACTCCACGCCCACAAAGCGCGAGGGCTCCTCTTTTTCCCGAAGGGTTTTCAGATTGCTGCAGTCCGCCCGATGAACTGAAATCCCCCGGAAATTGGTAATGTAACCGACAATGTCATCCCCTGGCAGGGGATTGCAGCATTTGGAAAAGCGGACCTCGACATTGTCCATGCCGGTGACGGTAACGCCGAAGAAATTCCGGGCCTTCTTTTTTTTGCGCTCTTCAGCCTTCTTTTTGGAATCTTCCACCAGAGCGGCGGCATTGGCCAGTTCCTGTTCCAACGTGGGCGGCTTTTCCTGTTTTTCCTTTTCTTCCAGGCCCTGGATCAGAAAATTGACAACAAACGCCGGCGTAACCTGACCCGTACCGACAACCACCATCAGGTCATCAATGCTGTTGCCGTGGTATTTCTCAATGATGCGGTGCAGCGGAACGCCCCGGGCAATGTCTCCGAAGTTGCGGTCACGCCGCTTGGCTTCTTTTTCCAGAAGCTCCTTGCCCTTGGCAATGTTCTCTTCCCGCTTTTCCTTTTTGAACCAGCCGCGGATTTTCGATTTGGCCTGGTTGGATTTGACAATGTTGAGCCAGTGAATGGACGGGCCCTTGTTGGAATTGGAGGTGACGATTTCGACGATTTCTCCCGTTTTCAGGCGGTAATCCAGGGAGACCATGTTGCCGTTGACTTTGGCACCCACCGCCTTGTGCCCAACATCGGTATGGATCCGATAGGCAAAATCGATGGGGCTGGAATCCGACGGCAGATTGATGACTTCACCTTTGGGCGTGAAGACAAAAACTTCATCCTCAAACAAGTCGACCTTGAAGCCTTCCATGAATTCATCGGCATCCGTCGTATCCTTCTGCCACTCCAGCATGTCGCGCAGCCAGACGTAGCGCTTGTCGACCGAGGCCTGGTCATTGCCTTCCTTATAGTTCCAGTGAGCCGCAATGCCGTATTCCGCGGTGCGGTGCATGTCAAAGGTGCGGATCTGGATTTCGAATGGCTTGCCCTGAGGGCCGATGACGGTAGTATGAAGGCTCTGATACATGTTGGGCTTGGGCATGGCGATGTAGTCTTTAAACCGTCCGGGAATCGGCTTGTAGATGGTATGGACGATACCCAGCGCGGCATAACAGTCCTTGATGGAATCCACGATCACGCGGATTGCGGTCAGATCGAAGATCTGATCGATGGTCTTGGACTGATTGTTCATCTTTTTATAGATGGAGTAGAAATGCTTGGGCCGCCCGTCGATCTCGCATTCAATGCCGGCATCGTGCAGCCGCTCGACGATTTCGCCCATGACGCGGTGGATATATTCCTCGCGCTCCTTGCGTTTTTCGGCGATCTGATCCACCAGGTCATAGTACTCGGTCGGATTGAGATAGCGGAACGCCAGGTCTTCCAGTTCCCACTTGATGCGGAACAGACCCAGCCGGTGAGCCAGCGGGGCGTAGATGTCAAAGACTTCCTTGGCCTTTTCCTTCTGCTTTTCCGGGCTTTTGAAGCGCAGGGTGCGCATATTGTGCAAACGGTCCGCCAGTTTGATCAGAACGACTCGAATGTCCTTGGCCATCGCCAGAACCATCTTGCGGACATTGTCTGCCTGTTCTTCCTCGCGGCTTTTGTATTCGATTTTACCGAGTTTGGTAACCCCTTCCACCAGTTCGGCTATTTCCGTGCCGAACTCGCGCTCGATGTCCTCATACGTATGGTCGGAATCTTCCACCACATCATGCAGCAGCGCGGCCGCAATCGTATTGGTATCCATTCCGATGTCCACCAGTATGGACGCTACTTCAATGGGATGGATCACATAGGGCTCTCCCGACAGGCGCATTTGTCCCTGGTGGGCCTCACTGGCTAAATTATAGGCTCTGATGATGACTTCTTTATCGATATTTCCCGCCCGATCAATCTTGGACAATAATCCCTGGATCACCTCTGGTCACCTCCCGGTTGATTTTGAGTTCGAAAAAAGCCCTTTTCCAAGGGCTCACCTCATGAAAACAATGAGAATATTATATATGATCTGTGATGAACTTGTCTATCTTTGGTCGATTCCGACTAAAATTCGTAGGTTACCATGCTCTCCACGTTGTATCCGGCGAGCTTGTCACGGCCTTTGAGGCCTGTCAGTTCAATCACAAAGTCCACGGAGACCACTTCGGCGCCGGCCAGCTCAAGCAGGTCCTTGCAGGCAGCTATGGTACCGCCGGTGGCCAGAAGGTCATCAATGATGGCTACCCGCATTCCGGGCCAGATGGCGTCCTTATGGACTTCCAGCGTATCCTTGCCGTATTCCAGGTCATAAGTCAGAGAGTAGGTATCAGACGGCAGCTTGCCTTTCTTGCGGATCGGCAGAAAGCCGACTTCCAGGGCATACGCTACCGGGACACCGAAAATGAATCCCCGGGCTTCCGGACCGGCCACGGCATCGATTTTCAAATCACGAAGGCGGGCCGCCATGGCGTCCACCATTTCTTTGAACACCGGACCGTTCTTGATCACCGTTGTAATATCCTTGAAGCTGATTCCGGGCTTCGGGAAGTCCTCAATGACTCTGATATGCTCTTTAAAATCCATAACGTTCTCCTTTTGTCCAATGCGTCAATTGATTTGACATCACTCCTATTTTATCACGGTTCGATTAAAATGATTCAAAACGGGCGTATAATTTGTCGTTCTGGCATCAGCTTGCCGGCTCCGTCATGATAATTCTTTGACAATGCCACCTCTTTTTACATTTTTCTGAAAATATGTTATACTATATTCAGATAAGTCGCTAAACGTGGTTTCGCCACGTTTTCCTTTTTACTGCCACAGGAGGAATTGATGTTTCATAAAAATGATTTGGTGCTCTATCGCACCGAGGGGGTCTACAGAGTGGAAGACATCTGTGTACCCGACATTTCTGGCACCAGTGACAGGCTTTATTACGTGATGCAGTCCCTATCCACCCAGACCACGGCGTATACCCCCGTGGACGCGGAGGTTAACATGCGGCGGATCTGTTCCCGGCCCGAAGCGCTCAAGGCGCTCAGCGAACTCCGTGAGATGGAAGCCGTGGATCTCTCGACCCTCAGCCACAAGCATTTAAAGGATTTCTACGCCAAAGCCATTAAAGACCAGAATTTCACCAATCTGCTGGCTCTCTACAAATCCATCAATCAGAAGAAAGATTCGCTTGAGGGAACCACCAAAAAGCTATGCCAGACCGACACCGCCTATTTACGCAAAATTCTTACCCTGCTGACGGAAGAAATCGCACTGTGCTTTGACATCAAGGATGATGAAGCCGTCCTGATGCTGGACCGGGCTCTTTCCCCTGACCTCAACTGATCCGGCCTGTTTCTCATCCGACAGATTATAGTATGGAATGGCATCAGCCAGAGGCTCAATGAATCTGCCCCTGACTCCCTTCCAAGCTGACCAGGAATCTTTTTTTCAAACAGGCAATCGCTGCAACTCACTAATAAGGCATATTTTCATATGAAATGCATCAGCCCCGGCCGTCTGGCCGGGGCTTTTTATTCGCACACGTCATGTTTTCGCTTTTCTCTCATCCGGACGATTAGCGAAACTATATTTCTGTATCATATGACGTCAGCAGTAAAAAATAAAAATCAAATCAGTGGATCAGCTCGTAGATCCTGATATTCATGCCCTCGGCAATCCATATCGGCTCACCGTTTAAAAAGAAGATCCGATATGACAGGCTGTCCTGGTTGTCTTCCGCATAGTATGTATACACGCTCATCTCCTGGGCATCGCTGAACTTTGGCACGGACTTGCCCTTGCCCCAGAAGAACGACGGGTCTCCCAGCTCTTTCTCCAAAGCGCTTTGCGAATAGTAACTTCTTGTCGCGGACTTGCTTTCGAAGGATACAGTTCCATCCTGTTTGACCAGTTTCAGAGCGGTGGGCGAAAGGATCTGAATCTGACCCAGATGTTCTCCGGTCATGGGACGGTAGGACACAACACCGGCACAAACCAGCGGCCCGGCCCGGAAGGTGCCAGTCTGAATTCCCTGGGTCAGTGAGGTCGCCGGGTCCGTCAGGAAACAGCCTGCCAGCATGAGGGTGGCCACCAGGGCAAGAACCGTCATCGACCGACGGGGTTTCTGATAGCGCAGGATCTTCACGATTCGTTCTCTGACCCCCACTTCGCCAAAGGCCAGCGGACCTGCCGCCAGACCGTGCCGCGGCAAGCTCAGGGTCAGCAGTCCTCTGGCATAGTCCTGGCGTTGGGGCACCGTCATAGCTCGAATCACTCGTTCGTCACAGGTCAGTTCCAGATCCCGGCAGAACAGGATATAAGCGGTCCAGACCAATGGGTTGAACCAATGAACAGACATAAGGAGAAAGCCAAGCAGTTTCCACCACTGATCCCCTCTGGCCAGATGTGACTGCTCATGGGCTTCCACCAAAGGCAGCGTCCCAGCTTCCAGCTGGGAGGGCAGATAAATCCGGGGGCAGAAATATCCCAGGATAAACGGACTCCCCACCTCATCGCAAAGCCACAGGTTATCCCGCAGCCGCACGGCCGCGCGGACTTTTCGCCGCAGATTCCAGTAACTGGTCAGGGCATACAGCAGCATCAGTGAAAGTCCGATCAGCCAGATCAGTCCGAAGAACGACCAGGAAGATGATGCCACCAGGGCAGTTCCGGACAGATCCTGAGCCACAGGATTTCCTGCCGACGGTTTTTGAGTCAGTCCACCGATAGCACCCTGAGCAAGGGGCTGAGCCAGACGCTGGACAGGAATCAGGCTCCAGCTGCTTTTTACGGACACCGGCAGCATCAGTCGAAGTGCTGTCAGTGACCAGAGGATAAGCCGAAATGACTTCGGCGTCTCCCGCAGCAGACAGCGCAGGAACAACACTCCGATGATAAGCCAGCTGGCCTTCAGGCTGAGCGATAACACCTCATAAAACTGACGATCCATCCCTATTCCTCCCCGCTTGACTCAATCAAACGTCTGATTTCAGCAATTTCCGCCTCAGACAGTGCCTGGGTTCGGGTAAAGGCAGCGATAAACTGCGGCAGTGACCCTTGAAAGGACTCCTTTACGATCCGCTCGGTCTGTATCGACTGAAACTCGGAGCGCGAGATCCGGGAGCTAACGGTCCCCTTCAGATTTTGAAAAAGTCCCCGCTCCGATAATTTTTTCAGCACGGTATAGGTTGTAGATTTTTTCCAGTTCAGCTGAGCCTCACATAATCGGACCAGATCCTGCGATGAAATGTGTTCATGGTCCCAGATCAGATCCGCAAACCGAGATTCAATCACGCCAAGTTTCAAATTCAGCGTTGGTTTATTTTTTGTCTGACATGATGATTGATCCATTAATTGATCCTTTGTCTGATCCATTGACTGCCTCCTCACCGCTTGATTACCAATCGACCCTCTTCAGTCTATTCACTTTTGACTACTTTCAGTCTACTCCGAATAGACTGAAAGATCAACCAGCTTCACCTTGCCCTTATATAGAAGACAGCCCGGACCGATCCTGGGGATCTGTCCGGGCTGTCTTCTAACCGTCCTTCACTGTATAAAGGAATACGGCGGGTATGCATTATTTTATTCTATGCGGTTTTAATACTCATCCTCGTCAAATTCGATTTTCTTCAACGACTCAGCGCTGGCTGAGCTGAACTTGAAGTCATCGGCCAAAGGAATCTCGCGCTTTATCACTTCTTCCGGCGCAACCTCATGGAGTGATTCACCGACTTTTAATTCTGTCGGATGGTTTGTCTTCTTTTTGGCATAGCGGTTGGAGTAGCGCACGTCCGGTTTGGCGGCCTTGACTTTAACTGCAGCGACAGGTTCTGCAGCGCCAGTCTCAGTCTGAACAACCTTAGCCGATTTGACGGATGCGGCCGGCTGAACGACCTTGGTTTCTCCCTTGCCCTTCAGTTTCTTCTCCAGCATGACATAGATCGGAGAAGCAATGAAGACGGTGGAGTAGACACCGGAGAGTGTTCCAAGAAGCAGCGGGAGTGTGAACTCACGGATCTGCGGAACAAAGAAGAAGACCATAAGCAGGACAACAATAACCGTCAGACTCGTGTTAATGGTTCTTACCATAGTCTGGCTGATGGATTCATCCGTCACCTCATCCAGGTGGCGGGAGCCTTTCAGCGCCAGATTTTCACGGATCCGGTCAAAGATAACGACCGTATCATTAATGGAATAACCGATGATGGTCAGAATTGCGGCGATAAAGGGCGAGTTAATTGGAATCCGGAACAGGAAGTACATGGCCAGCGTAAACAGCACGTCATGGATTAAGGCTACGATGGCCCCGACTCCCAGGGTGAAGTTAAACCGGACTGCAACATAGGCTAGAATGGCGAGAACTGACAGGACGGAGGCCAGAATGGCTTTGCCGCTCTGCTCAGAACCGATGGTGGCTCCGATTTCATTAATGGATTCCACAAACCCGGTTCCAGGCTTATATTTGGTCTCAAGTTCCTTGATGGCGTCGTTGAAGGTTTCGGTAGTCAGCTTTTGGCTTCTGGCTTCCAGCTTGTTTGAGTTGATGACCTGAGTAATCATGGAATTATCATATTTCTTCAGAATTTCATCAACTTCCACCTTATTGACGGCAGCGGGGAAATTCAGTGTAACCTGGGTTCCGCCGGCAAAGTCGATGCCGACATTCGGTCCCCGGACAATTCCGATGACCAGACCGAGGCCGATGACCACCGCCGAAGCGATGAAAAAGATTTTGCGGTTTTTATAGAACGGGAAGCGGAAGGTTGTTTCCTTTTCCTTAAAGCCGAAGGCTGCCTTGGTTTTGAGCAGTCCGGCAGAATAAGCCAGAACCATCAGGAAGCGGGTCACAATGATTGCAGTGAACATGGATAGCAGCACACCGATGACCAGGTTGAGGGCAAAGCCTCTGACAGAGCCCGCTCCAAAATAGAACAGGATGAAGCCGGAAATCAGGGTGGTGATGTTGGCATCCAGAATGGAGCTCATGGCATGGCGGAAACCAAGGGCGATGGAACGCTTGATGTCAAGTCCGGACTGAAGTTCTTCCTTGATGCGTTCGAAAATCAGGACGTTGGCGTCAACTGCCATTCCGATCGACAGCAGGAAACCGGCGATACCGGCCAGGGACATCGAGATTTTAAGCCCGGCTGTTACCAGGATCAACCCCAGACAGAAAATGACAAGTGCCAGAGAGGCCAGAATACCAGGTACGCGGTAGAACCAGACCATGATCAGGAAGATCGCGGCGATTCCCAGAATACCTGCCAGCTTGACGTTGGGCAGTACGGAGGATCCGAGTGTTGCGCCGACTTCCTGTACCGACAGGGTTTTCACCGGGTAAGGGAGTGCGCCATTGTTAATCATGGCAGCCAGCATTTTGGCTTCATCTTCCGTAAACTGGCCGGTGATGGACGCCTGTCCGTTCTTGATGGCTTCATTGACCACAGGATTGGACAGCATTTCATCATCCATATTGATGGAGATGGATTTTCCGACATTGGCGGTCGTGGCATCCGCGAATTTCTGAACGCCCGAGTCTTTCATCTTCAGGTTGACCACAATTCTTCCCAGATCGTCGTATCCGGGAGTAGCTTCCTGAATATCCTTGCCTTCGAGAACGACTTTGCCGTCGGCATCCTTAAAGGTCAGGACACCGGTCTTGCTCAGCTGTTCCACGATGTTGGCGGACTGGTATTTTCCGGGGATATCGACCCGGATCCGATTAGTGCCTTCGGTGGTGATCGTCGGATCAACCGCACCGGTGGCGTCAACACGCAGGTTGATGAGGGAGCGGACGCGGTCCAGGCCGGCAGCATCCAGGTTCGGTGCCTGAACTTCGAGTAGTACGGAAGTACCACCCTGAAGATCCAGACCCTTGACGATCTGCTCGCCGAAGGTCTTAACCCGGTAATCTCCGAATTTCAGTCCGAAAAGACCGGAAAAACTAAGTAACCCCGTGATGACGGCGATTACGATCAAAGCAATTAGTGCTGATGGTTTACCTTTCTTGTTCATTTAGTTATCCACCTGTTCCTCTTCCAATATTTTAGATTTCAATGCAATGGCCGACTCGATCCGTTTTTTCTGCAGTTCGCAGCCCAGTTCATAGGGCTGATTAATGTCTCCCGTGAAATTAATGTTATTGGCCTGGCAGCCGCCGGAGCAGTAAAAGCGTGCCCAGCAGTCCCGACAGACAGGTTTATTATAAATGTGTGCTTTGCGGAATTTATCCACCAGATCCTGACGCTTGATGCCATCCGTCAGATTGCCCATGAGATACTCCGGGTTTCCGACGAACTGGTGGCAGGGATAAATGTCACCGGAAGGTGTCACTGCGACATATTCAAACCCGGCGCCGCATCCGGAAATCCGTTTGTAAACACACGGCCCGCCGGAAAGGTCAATGTTGAAGTGGTAGAATTTGACCTTCTCCCCTTTGCGATGCGATTCTAATAAATCGTGATACAGCAGATCATACTGTTCCTTGATCTTTGGAACATCTTCCCAGCGCAGGGACAGCGGATGGTCATTGGGCAGAACCACGGGTTCGATGGAAATTTCATCGAAGCCTTCGTCCTTCAGGAACTTGTAATCATTGTAAAAGTCCAGATTTTCCCGGGTAAACGTCCCGCGGACATAGTATTGCTTGGATGGGTCCCGCTGCTCGACCATGGTCTTGATCTTTGGCATGATCTGCTGAAAAGAACCCTTGCCGTCAAACCGAATTCGGACCTTGTCATTGACTTCGGGCCGGCCGTCAATTGACAGAACCAGATTGCCCATGTTCTTGTCAAGATACGCCATGTTTTCTTCATTGAGCAGGGTGGCGTTGGTGGTCATGGTAAAGCGGATATTCTTTCCGGTTTCAAGCTCCCGCAGTCTGGCATAATCAACAATTTCCTTGATCTGCCGGAATGCCATAAGCGGCTCGCCGCCGAACAGGTCCACTTCGATGTTATGGCGCGGTCCGGAAGCTTCGATCACAAAATCGATGGCCTTTTTGCCAATTTCAGCGGACATCACCTCGCGCTTGCCGTGATATTCTCCTTCATCGGCAAAGCAGTATTTGCAGCGCAGATTGCAGTCATGAATGACATTCAGGCACAGTGCCTTCACATAATCCGGACCATCATCTGTCTGAGCGATCTCTTCATAGAGATCTTCTGTATATAGCATCCCTTCGTTTTTCAGTTCCAGGATCTCGCCATAGGCTTCTTCCAGTTCGACCGGATCTGCCGTGCTCAGGCGTTTTTTCAGGTCTTCCAGGCTTTCCAGAGCATTTTCATCCAGCATATCGTAGATGAACTCATCCACCAGGTGGACCGATCCTGAATTTACATCGAGCACATAGCGCTCGTTGTCGTTTACAAATTTATGTATCAGTGCCATTCAGGCCTCCTCAAAATGAAAGGGCAACTTGTTTAGTTGCCCTGTTTCCACCGAATTTTAGTTTTCGCAAGCTAAGTTAGCAACAGTGCAGGATGTTTTACAGGCGGACTGGCAGGAGTTTGCACATTCCTTGCATCCCGGTTTTGAAAGGCTCTTCTTGAGATTTTTAGCGTTGACAGTTTTGATACGTTTCATAGTATAACCCCCATTTTTTTATATTCGATTGTTTACATTTCCTTCATGATTATTTTATCTGATTCCAAATCGCAAATCAACTGGAAGGAACGGATTAGGAGCGCTCCACTTTCACGGTTGGCTCAGTTTTTTCGACTTTCGAGAAAATCGCGTCACGGACCATGCGCAGTCTGACGCGGTCAGGACCAGTTTCGACAACCATATAGTCATCTTCCAGCTTGATGATCTTGCCGATGACTCCGCCCTTGGTAATGATCTCATCATTGACCGAAAGCTGGGTCAGCATCTGACGATACGTTTCCTTGCGCTTCTTTTCCGGTTTCAGGATCAGAAAATACATGATGGCGAACATTCCGAGCAGCGGCAATAAAGACACCAGCATGCTCCCGAGGTCACCCCCGGCTGCTAAAAAAAACATCTATTCATCCTCCTTTTTGTATTTCACCGCACCGCGAAACCGGGATCCGGCAAAATTGGTTTTTATGCGTTTAATTATACTCGTTCCCGCCATGGATTGCCATTCTTATTTCAACACAAGTTTGATTCCGGAGTTGTCAGTTCATGGCCGGTCGGTCCATCGAAATCAGTGGGGCTCGGGCTGCTTCCACTGCGCCAGCTGAGCGGCCTTATACTCGGCAAAAGTGCCCTCTTCGATATGGCGGCGGATTTTCGCCATCATATCATTGTAAAACCAGAGGTTATGCAGCACGCACAGTCGCATGGCCAGCATTTCCTTGGCCTTGAACAGATGCCGGATATACGCTCTGGAGTAATTCTGGCAGGCCGGACAGCCACAGCCTGGATCAATGGGGCGCTGATCCCGCTCAAAGCGCTGATTGCCCAAGTTGATTCTGCCATGAGCGGTAAAGACGTGGCCATGGCGGCCGTTGCGTGCCGGAAGGACGCAGTCAAAGAAATCAACACCCCGTTCAACGGCTTCCAGAATATTCTCCGGCAGTCCGACGCCCATCAGGTAGATGGGCTTGTCTTCGGGTAAATGAGGTACCACCGCATCCAGAATCCGGTACATCTCTTCATGGGATTCCCCGACAGCCAGACCACCAATGGCATAGCCCGGCAGGTCCAGTTTCGAGATTTCCTTGGCATGGGCGATTCTCAGGTCATCAAAGACCCCGCCCTGATTAATGCCGAACAGCAGCTGGTCGGGATTGATGGTCCCTTCCGCCTGATTCAGCTCTTCCAGTTTTGCCATGCAGCGCTTCAGCCAGCGGGTGGTCCGCTCTACGGAAGCCTCGACGTATTCCCTGGGAGCGGGATTTTCGACGCACTCGTCAAATGCCATGGCGATGGTCGATGCCAGATTGCTCTGAATCTGCATAGATTCTTCCGGTCCCATGAATATGGTCCGGCCATCTACATGGCTCTTGAAGGTCACTCCCTCTTCCTTGATCTTGCGCATCTGGGCCAGGGAAAACACCTGGAACCCGCCTGAGTCAGTCAGAATCGGCCGGTCCCAGTTCATGAAGCGGTGCAGTCCGCCCAGGTCCCGGATCAGTTCATCTCCGGGCCGAACATGCAGATGGTAGGTGTTGGACAGCTCCACCTGACAGTTGATCGCTTTCAGGTCCTGCGCATCCACAGCGCCTTTGATGGCCGCCTGAGTTCCGACATTCATAAATACCGGAGTCTCGATGGTGCCGTGCACGGTTTCGAAGCGTCCGCGGCGGGCTTTTCCCTCTTTTTTGAGTAAAGTATATTTATGCTTGCCTGTCATGATTTGGTCCCTCTTTAAATCGGCTGCTCCGGATGAACATGGAATCTCCGAAACTGAAAAAACGGTAGCGTTCCTGGACAGCCTCGCGATAGGCCTCCATGGTATGGTCATAGCCAAGCAGCGCACTGACCAGCATAATCAACGTGGATTCCGGCAGATGGAAATTGGTAATGAGACTGTCCACAATCCGGAACTCAAATCCGGGATAGATGAAGATATCCGTCCAGCCCGAGCAGGCTTCGATTCGACCCCGGTCGCGCATGACGGTTTCAAGGGTCCGCGTTGTGGTTGTGCCGACACTGATAATACGCCGACCCGCGGTCCGCGCAGCTTCGATCCGCTGAGCGGTCAGCTCATCGATGGAATAGTATTCGCTGTGCATCAAATGCTCGGTGATCACTTCGACCTTGACCGGTCGGAACGTGCCGAGCCCCACATGAAGGGTCAGAAAGGCGGTCTCCGCGCCGCGGCCTCGGATAGCCTCCAGCAGTTCCGGAGTGAAATGAAGTCCGGCGGTGGGTGCCGCGGCAGACCCCTCGGCCCGGGAGTAAACGGTCTGGTACCGCTCGCGGTCCTCCAGCTTTTCGTGGATATAGGGCGGCAGCGGCATTTCACCCAGGTCATCCAGCACTTTTTCGAAGACACCCTCATAGTGGAAGCGGACAATGCGGTTGCCGTCCTCGCGAACTTCCAGAATTTCAGCCCGCAACCGGCCATCGCCAAAGCAGAAGAATCGTCCCGGTCTGGCTGATTTGCCAGGCTTTGCCAATGTTTCCCAGGTGTTCAGGTCAATCCGGCGCAACAGAAGCAATTCCACTTGACCTCCCGTCCCCTCGCGGACGCCCAGCAGCCGGGCCGGCAGCACCCTGGTGTCATTGAGTACCAGTAGATCCCCGGGTTCGATGTATTCGATCAGATCCCGGAACACCCGGTGAGTAATTCCCCCGGTGGCCTGATCAATGACCATCAGCCGGGACTGGTCGCGCTGAGCCAGCGGATGCTGCGCAATCAGCTCCGGTGGCAGTTCATAATTAAAATCACTAACTTTCATTGTTATCGTCTCTTTTCCGTTAAATTCCGTTATTCCTTTCCGTATGAAAACAAAAAGGAAGGGACTAACATCGAGTCCCTGTTGTATCATATCTTATTTTTCCGGTCTTTGCACGCCTAAATGATCGTAGGCCCGGTCCGAGGCCATCCGGCCGCGTGGCGTCCGCAGGATGAATCCTTCCTTGATCAGGTAGGGCTCATAGACATCCACGATGGTGTCAAGATCCTCGCCGATGAAATAGGACAAGGTTTCCACTCCCACCGGTCCTCCCCGGAAATTGTGGACCAGGGATTCCAGGATCCGGTTATCCACCCGGTCCAGCCCTTCGCCGTCCACATCGAGCATCCTGAGAGCGCCCTGAGCGGCTTCGAGATTTACCCGCTCATACTGCTTGACCATGAAGTAGTCGCGAACCCGGCGCAGCAGGCGGTTGGCAATTCGCGGCGTGCCCCGGCTGCGCTTGGCGATTTCAAAAGCGCCGTCCTCGTTGATCGGCGTATTCAGGATTCCGGCAGAGCGCAGGACAATTTCCTTGAGCTCCTGCGGCGTGTAATAGTCCATCTGACATACCACGCCAAACCGGTCGCGCAGTGCGTTGGTCAGCATGCCGGCACGGGTTGTGGCACCAATCAGGGTGAAATGTTCCAGGTCCAGCCGGATGGACTTGGCCTGGGATCCTTTCCCGATCACAATATCAAGAGAATAATCTTCCATGGCCGGGTACAGCACTTCTTCCACATTGGGATTCAGGCGATGGATTTCATCGATGAACAGCACATCCTGAGCCGACAAGGAGGTCAGAATGGCAGCCAGATCGCCGGCCCGTTCAATAGCCGGTCCGGAGGTGATCCGCAGATTCCCGCCCATTTCCAGAGCGATGATATTGGCCAGGGTGGTCTTGCCCAGCCCCGGGGGACCGTACAGGAGCACATGATCCAGAGCTTCGCGCCGCATCCGGGCCGCTTCGATGAAGATCTTCATCCGTTCTTTAACGGCAGACTGGCCGATGTATTCGGACAGCCGCCGGGGCCGAAGCGAATATTCCTGGACGTCCTCTTCCGGTATTTGACATTGGCTTAAAAAACGTTCACTCATGTTGCTCTCCCTGTTCCCCGCGGCCGGCTAGCTCATCAGAGCCTGCAGCGCCTGTTTGATAGTCTCTTCAACGGTAAGATCCGGCTTTACCGTTTTCAGTACGGTGTCGGCCTCCTTCTGTGTATACCCCAGGGACAGCAAAGCTTCCACTGCCTCCGCCTGACTGGCGGAGATCTGGATGTCCCGGTCGGGAGCGGTCAGGTTCAGTTTCTTGAACTTGTCCTTCAGCTCCAGAATGATTCGGCCGGCGGTCTTTTTCCCGATGCCCGTTGCCCGCAAAAGGAGTGTTTCCTCCTCAAAAGCCATGGCTTTCTTCAGGTTATCCGGCGTGGCGATGGACAGGAGTGACAAAGCGGATTTCGCGCCGACACCTGAGACTGTCAGAAGCTGATTAAACAGCTCCAGCTCAGCCCGGTCATGAAATCCATACAGACCGATGAAGTCCTCCCGCACGATCTGATGAAGGAACAGCTTGGCTGCTTCCCCCATGGCCGGCATTTTCGCCATGGTATTGCCTGAAGTATATATCTTATAGCCAAGGCCCTGGTGGTCGATCACCACATAATCCTTGAAAATGCCCATGAACCGTCCTTCAATATATTCGTACATAAGGGTCCTCCCGCATTTTTCTAACTTCTCCAATCATAGCATATTTCACCCTCAAATCAAATATACGTTCGCTTTCCGGGCGGCATGGCGCAGACAGCCCTCCGCGATACGCGGAGGGCTGTCTGCCGGTCTGAACTGGTTGCCCGGTCCCATTCATGCTGGACTGGTATGGATCAGCGGCTGTCTGAAGAACCATTATCTTCTGTTTCTTCAAACGGGACATCCAGCACGGTATGGTCCTTTTCCCAGAATTCATCATCCCGGACGCTGGCCGGACGTTCCAGCACTACATCCGGTGCTTCGACCTCTTCGCTGCCACGGAACGGACCGGACTGGTCCGGGTCCGTGTACTGGATGCGCCGTCCCGCGGGAGCCTCTTCCTCAAAGCGTCGTCTGCCAAGGAGTCCCCGAAAATTGGCAAACAGCGCGATGACAGCAGCCACTGCGATTAACGGCAGCAGAAACGGCACAAGCATCATCAGGAACAGAAGAATCAGGATTAATATAATCAGCTGCATGAAAAAGTCTCCTCTAAATGGATCAGTCGTAATCATTCGTTGGTTCAATTATAACCCGAATGTCATCATGAAACATTATGAGGAGACCAGATTAAACCCGGCTTAAAATGAAATACTTATTCTGCTTTGGCCAGTTCAACGGCAATGTCGGATGCGACCGCGGCGTTGTTGTAAACCAGCTGGATATTGGAATCGAGGGATTTGCCCTTGGTAATTTCCTTGATCCGGGAGAGCAGGAACGGGGTGGTTTCTTTTCCCTGAATGCCCTGGACTTTTGCCTCGTCCAGCGCGTTCTCAATGGCCTGGTTGATCAGTTCAGGATCCATGGAATATTCCGCGGGGATCGGATTGGTGACCAGAACGCCGCCGGAAAGATTCAGATCCCATTTGGTCTGAGCGATGGCCGCGATTTCGCGGGCGCTATCCACTCGGTAATCGACTTTGAATTCCGAAGTGCTGGTATAGAATGCCGGCAGGCTGGCTGTCTGATAGCCCAGGACAGGCACGCCGCGGGTCTCCAGGTATTCCAGTGTCAGTCCCAGGTCAAGGATCGCCTTGGCGCCGGCACAGACGACGATCACATCGGTCTTGCCCAGTTCTTCCAGATCAGCTGAGATGTCCATGGTGGTTTCTGCTCCGCGGTGAACTCCGCCGATGCCGCCGGTTGCAAAGACCTTGATTCCGGCCAGAGCCGCGACAATCATTGTCGCTCCGACGGTGGTTCCGCCATTGCGGCCCTGTGCCACGATATAGGGAATGTCCCGGCGGGAGGCTTTGATGACATCCGTTGCCTGGCCCAGATATTCGATTTCTTCGTCAGTCAGTCCGGCTTTCAGCTTTCCGTTGAGAATGGCGATGGTAGCGGGCACTGCGCCATGGTCTCGTACGATCTGTTCCACCGCCCGAGCTGTATCTACATTGGCAGGATACGGCATGCCATGAGAAATAATGGTGGACTCCAGGGCGACGACTGGACGGCCCTCTTTCAGTGCAGCTTCAACTTCCGGTGACAATTCAAGGTATTTTACAAATTTTTCCATTCGATCTGATACTCCTTCTTCATTTGTTTTATGGTTTCGCGGGACAAATCCCGGTTAATCGTGCTCTCGGAAAGGATTGCGCTGATGGCAGAGGCAGCTCCGTTGATCGTCCATTCCCGGATATCATCGGTCTCCAGCGAAGTCATCAGCATGGCGGACGTGAAGGCATCGCCGGCGCCGTTGGCGTTGCGCATCGGAACTTTTTTGCTGGTCACTTTCCCCATCACCTTACCTCTGGCGGCAAACGTTCCTTCGCTGCCCAGCGAAATGATGACATTTCGGACCCCCTGGTTGAAATACCAGCGGGCGCTGGCCTTCAGGCTTTCATCATCCGTGATGGGAATACCGGTCAGAATTTCCGATTCGATCCGGTTGGGTTTTATGGTGGAAAAACTGCCGATGATCGATTTGACCCGCATAGCCTTATTGCTGGAAACCGGATCAAGGAAGAGTTCCCGGTCAGACAGATTTTGTGCGATGTACGCCAGTGCTGCCTCCGACAGATTGGTATCGACAGCAATTCGATCCGCCGAGCGAAGGACGCCAAGCACGGACTCCGGGTAGCTTTCATCCATCTCATCATAGATTGACATCTGGCTGATGGCGGCGATCATTTCACCGGTTTCATCCTGAACAGATAAATAGATGCCGGTGGGATGAGATCGGTCGCGCCGGATATGACTGACATCCACTCCGGCTGAACTTGTGTCATTGAGGATCCACTCCCCATGCGAGTCTTCTCCCAGGACCGTAAGCAGACGGACCGGAATGTTCAGTCGAGCCAGGTTTTCGGCAATGTTGCGTCCGACGCCCCCCATGGACTGCAGCACAGAACCGGGATTGGAGTCTCCCGGCTTGAACCGTTCCCGCGGGAAGCCCAGGATATCGACATTGGCGCCGCCCAGGACTGCTACGAACTTTTCCTCACGGATCACGTACCCCTTCCCCGCGATAATGTCCTTTTTCATTAAATTGGTGATATGAACCGCTACCGAGCTTCTGGAAATCCCCAGTCGCCCTGCCAGATCATTTTGATTGATCATCGGTTCTTTCTTGAGAATTTCGATGATTTCCCGTTCGCGTTTCGTCATTGCGCTCCCTCTTTCTTCGTAACTCATGTTTTTTCCTTTGATTGTCCGGTGCCAGATTCAGCAACTGCTGCCCCGAATCACTGCTTTAATCATATTATATCCAGCGGAAAGAAAATAAGCAATACCTTATCACCATAATCTTTTGTTTGTTTTTGGCCGAAACTGAATCCTTACCCTTAACCATTCCCTATCGTTTCCAGAGCCTTTGTTTCCCAGGTCTTCATCCCTCTTATAAAAAAGTCACTGCCGCTTACGGATTCAATCCGCAGCGGCAGTGACAAGTACCCGATTATTATGAAATGGGATTGGTCATCCATCCATCCTAAGTGACTGATGATGAGGCAAAGCTGATTCGAAGGTTAATTTCTGTGCTGTCCTGGCAGGGAGTCAGCCGGATCGCTCGGGGGGGTGCCGTCGTTTGGACCGGATGAGGTGGCTGCAGCTCGATTCCTGTTATAATGCCGCGCGGGCATTTTCCAGGATTTTCGTATAATCATCCAGCCAGCCCTCGATGTCAGAAATGGTGGTTTCACCCATTGTTTCTGAAAATGCTCTGGTTATTTTGCGGGATTGATCCCGCAGCTTGAGGGCATGGGTTTTAACTTTTTCCAGACCGGCCGGCGGCTCTTCCAAAGCGGTGAAGACATCGCCCATGGCAGCATTGCGGTTGGTCATGGTTTTAAACGTCTCGCTGTCTCTGAATTTATTTACCATGGAATCATAGAAGCCGTCCAAAAAGATATTATTGAGCCAGCTCCAGTTGCTGATCCGGAGAAGCTCATCCAGATTGGTCTTCAGGGTGACTTCCTGGGATTGAGCCAGTACCAGGAGTTCCCGGTATTTACGCAGATAAGCATCCCGCTGTTCCTTGATTTCAGCTTCCTTCAGCTGTGCTGCCTGGCTGGCTGCGAGTGTTTCCCGGCTCCGGCGTCGCGAGGCGATGGTCTGTACCCCAAATGCCGAGAGTCCGATGATCAAAAGAAGCAAGGCCAATAAAATCAGATGTTCTTTTCGCGCCGGTCTGCCGGTCGAGGCTTCCTTCATAGCAGACAGCGGATGATCCCGATCCAGAATCGGACCATCGGATAAAGGGATTTCTTCCGGTTCATGGTCAAAGGCTGTTACCTCATAGTCCCCCAGAAAAATCCGCTGGCTAACTGGCTCAAGCGTTTCTTCCTGGGTTTGTCCACAGAAATTGCAATATTTCGATCCGTCCATCAGTTCGCTGCCGCACTGGCGACATTTCATCCCTTTCACCTCCCCTGTGTGACATTCAAATTAACATCGTTCTGATTTTGGTTTGATTGTAAAAAATACGGATAAAATTCAGATTAAAAAAAGATCCCGAATGCCTTGGCAATCAGGATCTTTTTTCATCTGATTCTCGAATGACTAGCCTTCAAATTCGTCCGGGAAGTCCGTATTGTGATAGATGTCATTGACATCATCATCCTCTTCCAGAATATCAATGAGTTTCTGAATCTTGACGGCTGTTTCCATGTCCACTTCCGTATAAAGATTCGGGACCATTTTGATTCCCGATTCGGCAAACGCATAGCCGGCCTGTTCCAGAGCTTCAGAAACCGCTTCATAATCTTCGGGCTCGGTCAGAATCTCAACAGTCTCCTCATCGCGGATGATGTTTTCAGCTCCTGCCTCGATGGCAGCCAGTTCGAGTTCGTCCAGATCAATTTCATCGGTCACTTCCAGGATGAACTGACCTTTTTTATTGAACTGGAAAGAGACGGAACCTGGAGTGCCCAGATTGCCGCCGACTTTGTCAAAAGCATGGCGCACATTGGCCGCGGTCCGATTCTTATTGTCTGTCAAAGCCTCAACAATGAATGCCGGTCCCCCCGGACCGTAGCCTTCATAGGTGATTTCTTCATAACTCGCTCCGCTCAGCTCACCGGCGGCTTTCTTGATTGCCCGCATGATATTGTCCATGGGCATATTGGCTGCCTTGGCTTTAGTAACGACGTCCTTCAATCTGGAATTGGCATCTATATTGGGGTTATCCTTGGCTGCGACCATCAATTCCTTGCCCAGCTTGGTAAATACTCTGGCCCGGGCTGCATCGGTCTTCCCTTTTTTCGCCTGGATATTATGCCACTTTGAATGTCCTGACATGTTGTATCCCTCCTGTCGTATAACAGAAAGATTATAGCAGACCTCCCTGGCTTTTTCAATTTTCACTTTAACCGGGTCATCAACTCAGGATCCCCGACGAATGAAACGCTGAATGAAACGCTGAATGAAAGAAAGGAAGGCTGCAGAGTACCACTCCGCAGCAACGGCGGGCGATATTGCTCCACTGAAAATCCGGGAAAGATGCTTTCATCCAATCAATTGGAGCTATAATAAAAAAGAAGAAATGAAATTAAATTGACGAGGTGATCACCATGAACACGCAGCTCATTCAGAAACCTGCCTTCGCGGTGGCTGGTCTTTCCATGACCGGCATAGCAGGAGCAGATTTCCCCGGCCTGTGGACCCGACTGATGGGAGAGATCCCCTTCCCGGATCTGCTTCAGCTTGGTTCCGGAGAAAGTTTCGGGGTATGCTACGATTATCAGCCGGATGATACGTTCCGCTACATGGCCGGTTTTGATGTGAAAGATCGAGCCCGGGCCAGCGAACTGGGACTTGAGATTCTCGACATTGCTCCCGCTCAGTACCTGGTGGTAGAGCTCATCGGACCCATGCCCGAATCGATTCACCGAGGCTGGCAATGGCTCATGACGGAGTACTTCCCTTCCAGCCCCTTCACTCATGCCGGCACCCCTGACTTTGAAGCTTACCTGGAAGGTGACATGTCAGCGACTGACTACAAAATGGAACTATGGGTTCCAGTTCGTGAAAAATAAAAACCCACAGCAGTTTCAAACCCCTGTCAATCCGTTATAAGGATTGATTGAGAAACAGAAAGCTCTCATGGCCGTTCGCCATGAGAGCTTTCTGTTTCCATTTCATTTGGTGTTTTTTTAGTCCTGGTCCACCGGTTCCAGCATTCCATCCTTGCTGAGGAAATAGCGACCTGCCGTAACTTCAGAAAAGATTGCCTGACCCTGGGTCTGGTTGGTCAGTTCCGCCATCACGCCGTCCACTTCTTCCTCAGTGGTCAGAAGATGCAGCGTTACGGACTGACTAAAATCGGTCTGCGTGACTTGAAGTTCTGACAGGAAGCTTTTCAGCCGGGCATGGAGATCGTAAGGCAGGGTGACCATGAAAGCGGCACCTTGAATGACCTGCCAGTGGGTAACTGATGCCGCAGCATCGGCTGCCGCCTTGCCGTAAGCCCGGGTCAGTCCCGGAGCGCCCAGCAGGATTCCGCCGAAAAAGCGGCTGACGACCAGACAGACGTCGGTGAGGCCATGCTGAGTCAGCACGTTAAGCACCGGAAGTCCGCCTGTGCCCTGAGGTTCTCCGTCATCCGAATATCGCACAATCTGATTTTTTTCGCCGATGACATACGCAAAGACATGATGCCGGGCCGTTCGTTCCTGTTTGCGGATCCCTTCAATGTACTGCCGCGCTTCCGCTTCACTGGAGCAGGGGCAGATCCGTCCGGTAAATACCGACTTTTTCTCTGTGTATTCCCCCAGTCCTTCTTCTCGAATTGTATAACTCATATGAAGTACACATTCTCTCGAACCAGGGTTTCGGCTCCCTGTGAGAGCAACTCACGGTGATTTCGCTTAAGCAGTTTCTTTTCATACAGCAGAGCCAGAATTGCCTCCATCTCGATCCGGTATGGAAACAGGAGCGGATCCTCCTGAATCTCATTGGCTGACAACGGCCGGTCCTTGTCCCGCAGGTACTGAAACAGAACTTCGGTCAGATCCCGCAGCTTCCGGTCCATTTCCCTAAGAATCCAGGAAACGGTGTCTTCGACCCGCTTCTTCAGGTCGCCCCCGGCCACCAGGTTCGTGAATGCCTGCCGAAAGTCCGGGAACAGCTCCGCGGCAATGTTGATATTGTCCTTGGAGACCATATAGCCGCCCTCATTGATCAGCACCATTGCGTACCAGTTCATGGTGTCCATCAGCGTAACATAGGCTGCCAGCTCGTTGCTGTTCTTCAGGGACTTGCGGATCGAATCCGTCCCCTTGATCACTTTTCCGAAGTAAGTCAGGGTCCAGATTTTTCTGGACTGATCGGTATAGGCCCGACCGGCGTTGAACCGTTCCTCAATGTCACGGTCGCGGCAGTTTACCAGCCGGCTGGAAGCAAACAGGCGGTGCAGGAAACTGCCTTTCAGGTCGAAGCCCTTGGAATTCATGAATTCCTTTTTGGAGAGGAATTTATAATGAACCGGTTTGCCAAGATCCGTGGAATGAACATTGGTCATGCCCGGCGGCCATTTCTTCATGATGACAAAAAAATCAATGTCGGATTTCTCCCAAAGATCGCCGCTGACCATGGAGCCAAAGACAAAGATCGCCAGAACTTCCTTGTTGGACTGAAGTGATTGCACGGCCAGGTTATAGGTCCGTTGATACTCTACGATCTGATCTTCCATTGATCTACTCTTCCTCCTGACCCTCAACGATGTACTCTTTCAGTCTTCCGGCCATGGCGTCCGACAGCTGAGCCCTGAGTCGGGTCCCCTCTTCCACATAGTCTTCTTCCAGGACGTTCCCCTCGGCATGAACCAGGCTCACCTGCTTCTGGTCAGAGAATGGAATGAGCAGATCGTATGTTTTATATTGCTGGGGGAGCAGCCGGCTGATGGTCCAAAGCAGTTCTTCCAGATTCTGGCCGGTCCTGGCGGAAATTGCCAGGGCGCTCTCAGCGTCGGACTGAGTCACCTGCAGACGTTCGCCGGCCATGCTCAGGCCCAGATCGACCTTATTTAATGCCAGAATCATGGGCTTATTGACTGCACCCAGATCTTCCAGCACTTCGTCGACGGCTGCGGCCTGGTCATCGGCATCCGGAGAGGACGCATCGACCACATGAACCAGAACATCGGCATAAATGACCTCTTCCAGGGTGGATTTAAATGCCTCCACCAGGTCATGGGGCAGCTTGCGGATAAAGCCGACCGTATCCGTGAGGGATATGATCCGGCGATCCGGCAGCTCAATGGCCCGGGTCGTGGTGTCCAATGTGGCAAACAGCATGTCGGCCTCAAACACTTTATCTTTTTTCCGGGCATCCCGGGCACTGCGCTCGGCCAGCGCGTTGCGCAGCGTGCTTTTGCCGGCATTGGTATAGCCGACCAAAGCAACCTGAGGCATGTCCTGACGGTGGCGGTTTTCCCGCTGGGTCGCCCGGATCTTCTGGATTCCCTTGAGTTCTTCTGCCAGATCGTGATACCGGCTGCGAATGCGCCGACGATCCGTTTCCAGCTTGGTCTCACCCGGTCCGCGGGTACCGATGCCGCCGCCGGTACGGGACATGACAAGTCCCAGGCCAAGCAGACGGTTCATCCGATACTTCAGCTGGGCCAGTTCAATCTGAAGCTTAGCCTCTCTGGTCTTGGCGCGCCGGGAAAAGATTTCCAGGATCAGCGTGGTGCGGTCAATGATTTTGACCCCGGTCAGATCTTCCATGTTTTTAATCTGAGAACCTGACAGTTCATCATCGGCGATGATGACATTGCTGCGGGTCAGCTGGCACAGATTGGACAGCTCTTCCAGCTTGCCGGATCCCATGTAGTACTGGGAATCTGCCTTGTCCCGAAGCTGAAGCACGCTCTCCGACACTTCGATATCCGCCGCGTCGGCCAGTTCCTTTAATTCTTCCAGGCTTTCCCAGGATTCGATGCCGATGAGCAGAGCTCGTTCCGTCTCATCTTCCCGGACTTCTGAATCCTTCAGCAGTTCCTGGTTATATCGGACCTTGTCTTCGATATTAACTTCCAGCGCATCCTCCCAGGTCAGTTCCCGGGTGATCTCCGCCACCAGCGCTCCCTCCGATACGGTAGGAAATCCGATGGATATCCGCGAATCCTCGGTATTACAGGCAACAGCCGCCATGCAGTCGAGCCTCAGTTTCAGAAGCGCCGACAAATCGAGGGCGGACAGCCTGGACAGTCCGTTGGGATGGGTATGCACAATCCGGAATCCAGACAGCTTGCGGGCCGTCGTATCCATGACCGGCAGCGACACGCTGGCCGAGTCCCCGATGGTCACTTCTGTCACGTTCCCGCGTCGATCAATAGTCACTGAGACCTCGCGATCAATCCGCTCCGTCACCGCTCTCACCAGATCCAGAATTTCCCGGCTCGCAATTTCATACTTCTGACTTTTCATATCATAAAGGGTTTCCAGCTGCTTTAACACAACATCCCTTACACCTTCTACATTGCCGTAGATCAAATGATTCACCTGCCTTGTCCCTGATTCACAGGACGTTTATTCCTTTTATCATATCAAATAATCGCCCTGCCCGCTTACATTTTCCGCAACATTCGATGGAACCCAGCCACCCCGCCGTACATAACCCGGGACTGCCCCCGTTTTGTCCGGACAGTCTGCTAGAGTGAAACAACAAAGTAAATTTTTACAAAACTCATCCAGGGAGGTTTTTTTCATGAAGCACTCATTATCCAAGAATCGAGTCCGTCCGGACAGGCCGAACCGGATCCCTCTGAAGACTGAGAGAGTGTGTCCGCAAGCACCCGATCCGAAGATTAGCCATCGACTCCTGTATCATTTGGAGCATTCGAAACAGCCTGATTCGAAAACCGCTGCCGTCGGCTTTGGGGATTCAGGATCGCTTCAGCCGGCAGTCAGTTCAGTCTCGCTAATTGCTGAAGAAACGGGCAATTTCCGATTGATTTGTGAACCCCCTGTGCCAGTTTCGCGGATTCCAACTTATGCCAGGCGGCTGGACATCGTAGCCCAGCAGTCCGGTGACATGCAGCTGCTGCTGGCTCTGCTGGGATTGTGCGGCCTGACCTTCCGGGAAACGATATCCTTAAGACGGCGCGATATCGACTGGAAGCGGCAGACGCTGCCTCTGCGCCAGCACGACTCTGGATTACCCGTAGTGGATGCCCAAGAGAGGAATCGGGAGATTCCACTGCCAGAAGCGGTCATGGAACTGATCCGGCAGCGTCCGGTAAATTTGAGCGGTCAGCTGTTTGAGAACCGACACACCCGAACGGAACTGAATACCCTGCTCAGGCCCTATCATCTTTGTTTGGCCGACCTGCGCGATGCCTGCATCCGGGACTTCATTGCCGCGGGAGCATCTCCGGAAGCGGCTGCGCACCGATTTGCAGAGCCGCTGACAAGAATTCAGGCACGTTACGGCTCCTTGTTTGACAAATCCTGAGAATCCCGGATTCAATTCCGGTCAGGCAGGATATAATGGTCCAATCAAAAAACTTCTTGCAATCAAAGCCCGAACTGAAGAAAATGATTATAATAGATACATCGGTTCATATAAGCGGAGGATAACCCATGGAAGATCGCAAGAAACATGTTTTAATCACGAAGGAAGAAATTGATGCACAGATTCGCCGGCTGAGCCAGGAGATCACCCAGCACTATCAGGGGAAGAATCTCTATGTTCTGGCCTTGCTGCGCGGAAGCTTCATTTTCGCATCCGATCTGGTACGGGCAGTGGACCTCCCCATGAAGATCGGATTTATGACGACAGCTTCCTATGGCAATGCCGAGCATTCATCCGGCAACGTCGAAGTCGTCAATGACATTCCCGACAGTGTGGAAGGCTACGACGTTCTGGTCGTTGATGATATCATCGATACGGGCTACACGATGAATTTCGTTTTGAACCATATCCGGAACAAGGGAGCCAGATCCGTCAAGTTCTGCACCCTTTTGGATAAGCCGTCTCGCCGCCAGGTTGGAAGCCTGACACCGGACTTCTGCGGCTTTACGATTGAAGATGTCTTTGTCGTAGGATATGGACTTAATTACGGAGATTACTACCGCAATGTTCCCTATATCTTCAATTTCGAATAGAATAACAGAAAATTTGGATTTCCCCTGCGGGATCAGCCAAAAAGACTTTGCCGGAACAATCCGGCAAAGTCTTTTTTGTCATCATTTCTTCATCTTATTTTCTCAGGATTCACTATAATAGGAATACGGATTTCAATTGGAATCCGCGCTTGTGATATAATGAATCCGTTATTCCTATCCCTTTTAACAAATGGAGGTCCTTCATGGCTCAAAAAGTGAAAAAAACAGCCAAAAAAACATATACCCGACACTCCGGACTGCAGGTCTTTGGGAAAGTTCTCAAAGGTCTGGTCATCTTCACCCTGGTGGTGATCCTGATTGCGTCCGTCTTCCTGGGAACGAAAGTTCTGGCCATTGCCAAGGACGCCCCGGAAGCTGACATCGAAAAGTTTCTGTCCTTGAATTCTCAGAGCGTACTGCTGGATGACAAGGGCGAAATCATGGACCGGATCATATCCAGTGAAGTCCGTCTGCCCGTGGAACTGTCCCAGATCAGTCCAAATCTTCAAAAGGCCTTCATCGCCATTGAGGACGAACGCTTTTACGAACACAACGGGGTTGATTTCAAGCGAACCATCTCGGTTACGCTGCGCTACGCTCTGAGCAAGCTGGTCGGCGGAGATTTCGATCAGGGCGGCTCCACGTTGACGCAGCAGCTGATCAAGAACACCTTCCTGACGACAAAAAAGGAAGAATCCCGGAAAATCCAGGAAATCTACATGGCGCTGCAGATTGAAAAGAACATTCCGAAAGAAAAAATCCTGGAAACGTATCTGAACTCCATCTTTCTGGGCGGACGTGCCCACGGTGTGGAAGCCGGTGCCAGACAGTACTTCTCCAAGTCGGCGAAGGATCTGACAGTCATTGAATCCGCCTACCTGGCTGGCGTGCCTCAGGCGCCCTCCGTTTATTATGCCTTCACCAAGGCAAACCAGCAGGATCCAACGCCCTACATCAACCGGACCCTGCTGGTTCTGAGCCAGATGCAGAAAAATAATTTCATTACCGAATCTGAATACGAGACGTATCGAGATGAAATCAAGGAAAACGGCATCCCCTTCAACTACACCGCTCTGACCAACGGCGGTAAATACAATTACGAGTACTTCACCCGCCCGGTCGTGACCCAGGTTCTGGATGATATGGTGGAACAGCTTGGCATCACCCGGGAACAGGCGCAGGAGAACCTCGCGCTGAACGGATATGTCATCTACACGACCATGGACCGCTCGTTCCAGGAACATACCGAAAAGGAAATCAACAATAAAGACAACTACCGCTTTAAGGAATACGTTGATGCCAACGGCATCATTCAGCCTCAGGTCTCCGCGGTTGTCACCGAGCCCTCCACGGGGTACGTCAAAGCCATTGTCGGCGGTCGCGGCAATCAGGTTGCTGCCGGCCCCAACCGGGCTGCCTCCTCCAGTTTCCTTCGGGCCATTGGTTCTTCGACCAAGCCGCTGACGGTTTTCGCGGCAGGCATTGACTCCAAGACCTTCAATTCCGCAACCGTCTTTGAGGATTCTCCGCTGTCCCTGGAAGACCGCAAAGCCTACTTTGCCGGCAGTGATGTCGACTATAACGACCCCTCAAAGCCAGGTAACTCCTATGACCGCTGGTGGGGTTACACCAACGCCCGTGATGCCCTGAGACGCTCCAGCAATATGGTAGCGATCAAAGCCCTTCAGGCTGTCGGTCAGCCCACCGCCCAGACCTATGCGGAAAAATTCGGTCTGGTTCTACCGCCGGCAGGCTATCGCGGACTGTCCATGTACGCACTGGGCCAGTATGCCAATATCAATGGAAAAGACGGAGCCAATCCTCTGATTATGGCCTCCGCTTATGGAACCTTCGCCAATAACGGCATTAAAAACGACTCCCTGCTTTATACCAAGGTCGTAGATGCTGCCGGGAATGTCATTCTGGAGAACAAGCCCAGAGGTGAGCAGATCATCAAGCCCGGAACGGCCTACATCATGTGGGATCTGCTGAAGAATGTTGTGGATGGAAACGAAAGCATTTCCAAGCTCAAGTTCGGCAAAATGCCCGTGGGCGGCAAGACCGGAACAACCCAGGACAACAAAGAGCTCTGGTTTGCCGGCACGACGCCATATTACTCCGCAGCCATCCTGATCGCTTCCGACGATCACAAGCCGATCATCGACAAGGCCACCGGCGAAGGCATGAGCTCTGCGATCGGCGGAATCAAGGCCTGGGGAGCCATCATGGCGTTCCCCCATGAAGGAAAAGAAGTGAAAGACCTTCCAGTACCCAATGATATCGTCAAGGTACCCGTCAGCTATGATTCCGGAACCCTGCCCACCGATCTGACCCGCCGGGATCCCCGCGGTGACCGGACCGTTTCGGAATGGTTCTTCCGGGATATGGTTCCGACGACCTTTGATGATATCCACGTCGAAGTAGAAATCAACAAACTTACCGGAAAACTGGCCACAGCCTGGACCTTCCCCATGTTTATTGAACGGAAAGTATACATCACCCGAAACTATGTCCCGGAAGTCAAGCTGGAGGACCAGAAATATGTTCTTCCCAAAGAATATGACAAGGGTCCGGACGAGGACGGCTACACTGTACCGGTGACGCAGCCGGCGACTCAGCCTGGAACAGCGCCTCCCGCGACAACAGACCCACAGACATCCGATCCGGCAACGAAACCGACAACCAAGCCACCGTCGACGAAACCGCCGGCAACCCAGCCCCCGGCAACCCAGCCGCCCGAAACTCAGCCGCCTGAAACTCAGCCGGAAGAACCGGCCGAACCGTAAAGGAGTCCGCTATGGCAAGTTCGATTATCTCCAGTCCGCTGGGAGCCATCCATCTGGAATCCAATGCACAGGGTCTGACCCTGCTTGAGTTTTCATCTGAACGACCAGCCGCTGAACCACCCAGCGATCCCTTCCTGTGTCAGGCAGCCAACGAGCTGGCCGAGTACTTCCGGGGAGAGAGAACCCGTTTCACGGTTCCCCTGGCTCAGATCGGCACCCCTTTTCAGACCAGAGTGTGGGACGAACTGAGCCGGATCCCCTACGGCTCCACCATCTCCTATGGCGAACTGGCCCGACGCGTCGGACAGCCGAAAGCCAGCCGGGCAGTCGGCGGAGCCAACGGCAAGAATCATATCGCCATCATCGTCCCGTGTCACCGGGTCATCGCCGGGGACGGCACCCTGGGAGGCTATGCCACCGGTCCGGTCCACAAATCCTATCTGCTGGAACTGGAAGGCGCGCCCTTCAGAAAACCGCAGAACCGGTCATAACCAGGCACCGGGACAATTCCAAAAATCAATTTAAACTATACTGAAAGGCTCGATTCGCTTGCTGCGGATCGAGCCTTGTGCTTTGCGGATTCTTTCTCAGTCTGTTTGGGTTTGCTCCAATCTGTTTGGGTCTGTTCCGATCTGTTGGGGTCTGACTGAGTATTTGTCAGTTTCTTCTGGTCTGCAAGAAACCGCCCGGCTGAAGCCGGGCGGTTTTCTGATTGGTTGAACTAATTGATGTTGGTCTGCTTGAATGGTCTCATTCTGCCTGAGAATATTATTTTTCCAGGAGAGAAAGAGCCTTGGCAACAACGGACTCCGAGTTGATGCCGAATTTCTCAAGCACAACATCTCCAGGAGCGGATGCTCCAAAATGATCCAGTCCGATGACTTCGCCTTTGCGTCCAAGGTAGGGTGACCACATGATGCCAAATCCGGCCTCCATGGCGATGCGGACCTTCACGGACTTGGGCAGAACAGATTCCTTGTATTTCTCATCCTGGTCATCAAACAGTCTCTTGCAGGGCATGGAGACGACACGGGCATCGATTCCCTGCTCAAGCAGTTTCTCCCGGGCGGCAACCATATGCTGAACTTCTGAGCCGGCTGCCATGAGAATGAGGTCTGGCTGAGCCTTGGTCTCATGGACCAGTACGTAGCCGCCTTTTTCCGCATTGATTCCGGTTCCCTCAAGGACCGGAAGATCCTGACGGGACAGCGCGATGCTGAACGGAGAAGTTGAGATTTCCATGGCTTTGATCCAGGCTGCAACCGTCTCCCGGTAATCACAGGGACGGAACGCATACAGATTCGGGATCATTTCCAGGGATGCCTGCTGTTCGATGGGCTGATGGGTCGGACCGTCTTCACCGACTGCCACCGAGTCATGGGTCAGGATGAAGAGTGAGCCGATGTCCATCAGGGCCGACAGCCGGACAGAAGGTCTCAGGTAATCGGAGAAAATCAGGAAAGTGGAACCAAATGCCTTGAATCCTCCATGCAGAGTAATGCCGTTAACAATCGCTGCCATGGCATGCTCGCGAACACCAAACCGGATATTGCGTCCGGCCGGAGTCTGTGGCTGGTAATCCCCCTTGTCTTTCATGTAGGTCAGGTTGGACCCTGCCAGGTCGGCGGATCCGCCCACCAGATTGGGAACCTGATCAGCTAGAAGATTCAGGATGTCATGGGAAGCCTTGCGGGTTGAAACCTTGGCTAATTCTGTGTGATACAGCGCAGTGGTATCCACATCCTTCAGCAGCTTGCCGCGCATCCACTGTTCGTACTCTTCATAGAGTTCCGGCTGTGTTTTGGCGTAGCGCTTCAGCATGCTTTCCCACTTCTTGTGGACTTTTTTCTTTTCTGCCACCAGTTCGCTGGTATGGGCAGCCACTTCCTCCGGAACGGTGAACGGTTCATAGTTCCAGCCCAGTTCCTGTTTCATGGCAGCAATTTCCGCGTCTCCCAGGGGAGCACCATGGACTTTGCTGGTTCCCTGCATGTTCGGGGCTCCGAAACCGATGATGGTCTTGACTTTGATCAGGGTCGGTTTGTTTTTCTGTGCTTTCGCCCGGCGAATCGCAGCATGGATTGCCGCCGTATCGGTTCCGTCCTTGACTTCGAGAACCTGCCAGCCATAAGCTTCGTATCGCTTCTTCACATCCTCCGTAAAGGAGATGTGGGTCGTTCCGTCGATGGTAATGTTGTTATCATCATAAAGTACGATGAGTTTGCCCAGTTTCAGATGGCCTGCCAGCGAAGAGGCTTCCGAGGTAATGCCTTCCATGAGACAGCCGTCTCCGGAGATGACATAGGTGTAGTGATCCACGACCGGGAAGCCGGGCCGGTTGAATTTTTCAGCCAGCATGGTTTCCGCAATGGCCATACCAACGGCAGAGCTCAGTCCCTGTCCGAGCGGGCCGGTGGTCATCTCAACGCCGACGGTGTGACCAAATTCCGGATGTCCCGGAGTCTTGGAATCCCACTGCCGGAAATTCTTGATGTCTTCCATGCTCATGGGATAGCCAAACAGGTGGAGCAGGGAGTAAAGAAGCATGGAGCCGTGTCCGGCGGACAGAACAAACCGATCCCGGTTGTCCCAGTACGGCAGTTCCGGATCAAATTTCATGAAGTCCTTATATAATGTATATGCCATCGGGGCCGCACCCATGGGCATCCCGGGATGGCCTGATTTTGCTTTCTGCACGGCCTCCGCTGATAATACACGAATGGTATTAATGGTCAGTTGATCGATGTGCTCATTATTGTTCATGCGAACCCTCCGAATATGTGTTTTTTTATTCCTATAGAATATTACCATAAATCAAGATAAATATGGAGACGCATTTTTTATTCTCCAAATTATTCAGACGGCTTCGAACACCCTCGGATCAAAATGGGCTATACGCAGAAAAACGATTGGGATTGGCTGATTATTTTGTTTTCAAGCCTTTAATTGACTCCTCACGGGTCATTTCCTTGTACCGTGTAATCGTATGCTCATTGACTAAAACCATGATTCCATTTTCGCGATAAAACCGCCTCCCTGTTTTTTCAAACTGCTCAATGGCCCGTTTCAGATATTTTTCTTCCGTTGTGATATTCATATCCTTTCCCTCTCTTTCATTCTGTTCGTACATACATTCTAACAAAGAGTGAGGACACATTTGGTAGCCTGCCAGGAGATTGAATAAAATATGATACAATTAGAATCGAATGAAATCAGGAGGAATTGAATCATGATTGCCGTATTGTCCCCCGCCAAAACCATGCGGGAAGAAACGTTTGAGATCGAGATGACCAGGCCAAGATTCGCCTCTGATGCCAGCAAGCTGGTGTCAGTTCTTAAGAAAAAGGATGTCTCTGATCTAATGAGTCTGATGAAGATTTCGGAAAAGCTCGCTATTCAGAATTATGATCGCTTCCATGCCTTTTCCCGTTCAGCATCCTATCCAGCCGGTTGGCTGTTCAACGGGGATGTGTTCAACGGTCTGGCCATTGACGAGTTCGATGCGTCCGATCTGGATTACGCGGAAGACCACCTCCGGATTCTGTCCGGTCTGTACGGCATCCTGCGCCTGCGAGACGGCATTAAGCCTTACCGCCTGGAAATGGGTACTCGCCTGGTGACGGACAAGGGCAATGACCTGTACGAGTTCTGGGGCAATAAAGTGTCAAAGGAACTGGTCAAAAGTCCTCAGGCGGATCTGCTGGTCAATCTGGCCTCCAAGGAATATTCCCGAGTTCTTCATCTGCCCGCTCTCCCGATTCCGGTACTGACGGTAGAGTTCATGGAAATTCGCAGTGGCAAACCGGTAGGTATCCCGCTTTTTTCCAAAAAGGCCCGCGGTCTGATGGCTCGCTATATGGCCAAAACCAAAGCAGCCGTGAAAGAGGATCTGAAAAGCTTTGATTATGAGGGTTACACCTACTCGGAGGAGCTGTCCGATGACTGGACTTATGTTTTCACCAGATAAGCCTGATTTTCAACCGGACTTTCTCCCCTGCACCGAGGCTGACCTGCCGATCATCCTGGCACCGGTTGCCGAATTGCTGGCCACTGTTGAGACAGAACGGATGGTTGATCTGACGGTGGTAAGGCTGGCCATGGAAGAAGAAATCCGCAGCGAACTGCCTGACTACACAAAAATATCAGTCGGGGGAGAAATTCTCGGGTGGTATCACCTGATCCACTCGGATCAGGGGGTGGAACTGGATGACTTTAATATCCTGAATGAATTCCAGTCCCGCGGTCTGGGCAGTCTGGCCCTGAATCGCATCATCCGGCAGACTGCACTGGTGGAATATCCCATATGGTGCACTGTCACCCGAGGCAATGAAGCTGCCATTCGATTCTACCAGCGCCACGGATTTAAACAGACCGCAGAAACCGATCAGGTCATCACGCTGTCATTGACCCAGGCCCCATAAAAAATAAATTCCTGACCATAGCAAAGCACCCGGACTGATAGTAATCAGACCGGGTGCTTTGCTATGGTCGGCATGAATCGTATGATTTGCCTCTGGATTTGTCCTCTGCATTTGTCTTCTGGATTTGTCTTCTCGATTCGTCCTTAGGTTCACCTTCTGAATTGTCTCAATCATTCCTGGTTGATTCCACAGCCGCAAGATCTGCCTGGTCTTCCTGGCCATTACGAATCCTGTGGAGAAGTAAGGATGAAATCCGACAGGATGTAATTGCTCAAATCCAGTCCGCGGGTTGTGAGGTACAGCCGATCGCCCTGTCGGACCATGAGTCCGTTGGCAATGAAACGATCGCACACCCCGGGGTAAACCGAGTCAAAGGACTCGCCGAAGCGCTCGAAGAATTGCTCCATCGAAATTCCCGCTGTTTTCCGCAGACCCATGAAGACGAATTCCTCCATCGTATCTTCGCGGCTGTTGCGATGGACCGACTCAGAAACATCCTCGCCCGATTCGATTCCGTGAATGTACTCCGAAACTGAGGGCGTGTTGATCCAGCGCAATCCTTCGCTGAAACCGGCAGCGGCCACCCCGCAGCCAATGAACTCCCCAAGATCCCAGTAATTCAGATTGTGGCGGCATTCCAGCCCGTTCCTGGCATAGTTTGAGATCTCATAGCGATGATAGCCGGCTTCTTCCAGACGCTGGCGAAACAGATCCTGAAACTGACGGTCCGTTTCGTCATCAGTCAGCTGAAGCTGCCCTTCCTCCACTTTCTTGTAGAAAGGAGTCCCTTCTTCCAGGATCATGCTGTATACTGACACATGTTCCGGTGCCAGGGCCAGACTTTTCTCGATGGTATCCAAAATCACGCTCTGGTCCTGTCCGGGAAGTGCTGTGATCAGATCAAAACTCAGATTGGTGAACCCTTCGTGGCGAAGCAGGCTGTAGCTTTTCAGAAATGTCGCATAATCATGTATGCGGCCGATGTTTTTTAGAATCAGATCATCGGTGGACTGAAGCCCCATGGATACCCGGTTAATCCCAGCCTCTTTCATCAGGCGCACCTTGGTCAGTGACAGAGACTCGGGATTGGCTTCCATCGTAACTTCCTGCTCCGGTGAAGTAATCTGAGACTTCACTATGGCCATCAGATGCGCAAAGCTGGCATCATCCAGGCTGGTCGGTGTTCCCCCGCCGATGAAGATGGTTTGAGCCTGCTTGCCCTGCATCTGCTGCCGGACTTCTTTTTCCAGCGCTTTCACATAATCGGGCATCAGCCCTTCCAAACCGGTATAAGTGGTGAAATCACAGTAGTAACAGCGCTTTTTGCAGAACGGGATATGAATATAAAGGCCTGGCATTACTCCACCTTAAGGACTGCCATAAAGGCTTCCTGCGGAACTTCTACGGATCCGACCTGACGCATCCGTTTCTTTCCTTCCTTTTGCTTCTCGAGCAGTTTCTTCTTCCGGGAGATGTCTCCGCCATAACACTTGGCCAAAACGTCTTTACGCATCGCCTTGACGGTCTCGCGGGCTATCACTTTGCTGCCGATGGCCGCCTGGATGGGCACTTCAAACATCTGCCGGGGAATAACTTCCTTCAGCTTCTCCGCGATGTTTCGTCCCTTGAGGTAAGCCCGGTCTTCCGGAACGATCATGGACAGAGCATCTACCGTTTCGCCGTTCAGAAGGATATCCAGCTTGACCAGCTTAGTCTCCTGATAGCCGTGCAGCTCGTAATCCAGGGATGCGTAGCCGCGGGTTCTGGATTTCAGGGTATCAAAGAAATCATAGATGATCTCATTGAGCGGAAGAATATAATTGAGCTGTGCCCGGGTCTGCTCGATATACTCCATCCCTAGGTATACGCCGCGGCGGGCCTGGCAAAGATCCATGATGGAACCGACATATTCGCTGGGCGTGATCACCGTTGCTTTAACCACGGGTTCTTCCATGTGGTCGATTTCGTTGGGCGACGGCAGGTTGGTCGGGTTGGTGATTTCCACTACAGATCCGTCCGTTCGAAAGACCTTGTAAATAACGGAGGGAGAGGTAGTGATGATATCCAGATCAAATTCCCGTTCGATCCGTTCCTGAATAATTTCCATGTGGAGCAGCCCGAGGAATCCGCAGCGGAATCCAAAGCCCAGGGCAACGGAGGTTTCCGGTTCAAAGTCAAGTGCTGCGTCATTCATCTGCAGTTTCTCCAGCGCTTCCCGCAGTTCGTCATAGCGGGCTCCATCCATCGGATAGATTCCGGAGAAAACCATGGGGACAGCCTTTTTGTATCCCGGCAGAGCGGTCTCAGCTGGATTATTGGCCAGCGTAATGGTATCGCCCACACGGGCATCCCTTACATTTTTAATGGAGCCGGTAATATATCCGACATCGCCCGACTTGAGCTCATCCAGGGGCAGATATCCCGGCGTAAAGACACCAAGTTCAGTCACGTCGTATTCTTTCTTCGTGGCCATGAATCGAATCTTGTCTCCCGGGCGGACGGTTCCTTCCTTAATTCGGACATGAGCGACTACGCCGCGGTACGGATCGTAGTAGGAATCAAAGATCAATGCCCGCAGGGGCGCGTTCTCATCACCGGATGGAGCTGGAACTTTTTCAACAATTGCTTCCAGCACCTGTTCAATGTTGAGACCGGTTTTGGCTGAGATTTGAGGAGCATCATGAGCAACAATTCCGATGATGTCTTCGATTTCCTGAATGGCTTCTTCCGGACGCGCCGAGGCCAGATCCATTTTATTGATCACCGGCACAATCTCCAGATTGTTTTCCAGGGCCAGGTACGTGTTCGCCAAAGTCTGCGCCTGAATGCCCTGCGTGGCGTCAACGACCAGGATCGCTCCCTCGCAGGCCTGCAAGGAGCGTGATACTTCATAATTGAAGTCTACATGCCCCGGTGTGTCGATCATATTCAGATAATACTCTTCACCGTCTGCCCGGCGGTAAATCAGACGGACAGCCTGTGCCTTGATCGTGATTCCCCGTTCCCGCTCCAGATCCATGTTATCCAGGATTTGCTCCGCCATTTCCCGTTCCGTCAGGGTCTGTGTCGCTTCGATCAGGCGATCGGCCAGAGTCGATTTGCCGTGGTCAATGTGAGCGACGATGGAAAAATTACGGATGTTGCTTTGTCTTCTGCTCATTTTTTTCTCCTATTCAAACGGTTCGACTCAGTCGAACAAAAAATTATCCCATTTTCTAACATTAGAATTATATCATATCCTTGATATTATTTCGGATTTGTACTATACTAATTTTTGCGATGCATGAGAAATCAGTTGAATTTCAGCAGACATGATGATATAATTTGTCTGTTGTCTAAAAAACGGAAATTAAACCCAGGAAATGGTTAAGGGGGTGAAAACGTGGCAAACATTAAATCATCAATCAAACGGATTGCAACTACCGAAAAGAAAACATTGCAGAACAAGTCCAAGAAATCTGCTTTGAAAACGACTTTGAAGAAGTTTGAAGCAGCTGTGAGCGAAAGTGCAGAAACTGCCGGAGTTCTCTATCAGGCTGCTGTTAAGTCCCTGGACAAAGCTGCTTCTAAGGGTATTATCCATAAGAATGCTGCAGCCAGAAAGAAATCCAGACTGGCAGCTAAGTTGAACAAAGAAAACCAGGCAGCAAAGTAGTACAGCTAGTCAAACTGCATGGATAAAAACCCCCGTTTCACGGAGGTTTTTTTATTTTTTGCTGATTCATGAATTTTCCAGTTTGGCTTACTCCCCCTGCTTCCTGTTCCCTGATATGAAAAAAGGATGAGCCGATTCGGACTCATCCTTTTTGTTATGATTCGAGCTCTCGGGAAGATTGTTCTTTGCGCCGCCCAGACTTCCAGGACGGAGCACTACATGCCGGCAGTACCTGCCAGAGCCAGAATCAGCATTTCGATCTCGCGCTCCGGATTGGTTGGTGTTCCCTTCATCCGCTCTTCCGAATCAACCAGGAGCTTGAACATGGCATTGAGTCGGGTCAGACTGATCGGTCGAATCATGGCGACCTTTTTTTCAACCAGCCAAGGCATCCGCTCATTCAATTCCTCCATGAGGGTTTTCACCGGAAGTCCTGCCGCGATCCGGATTTTATAGTTGTAGGCCTCTCTCAGGCGATAGCCGCAGACTTCCAGGATCTCATGCGGTTCGGTTCGCTTATAGATCAGTTCATTGTACAGAAGCACCGCATCCCTGGCTTTTCCCTGCATAACCATATCCAGCAGATCATACTTGTGGCGTGTCCCGGATTTGATCATCAGCCGGTCAATATCGCTTTTTTCAATGGAACGGCCGGTCGCATAGGCTAAAATTTTATCGAGCTCCTGACGAAGCTGCAGAATGTTGCCTTCAAAATTTTCCCGAATGTAGGTCAGCATGGGCCTGGAGATTTCCATTCCTTTCTCGCGAAAATATTCCTCCAGATATTCCGAAACATTTTCCTTTTTCAGGGCAGGCATCTTCATTACCAAGGCGTCAGTCTTGTGAGCTTTTTTTTCAAGCGCTTTGATCTTCGTATCTTTCTTATCCTGATCCGTTATGTAGTAGACCAGCAGAAGCGTATCCTCCGGCGGATTTTCCAGAAAGCCGGAAATCAGCTTGATCTTTTCCTGCCAGTCCCGCATGGCCTGGTTGCCCGTAAAAAAATCAGCCCGAAACACCTCGACGACTTTTCGTTCCCCCATGAAAGGCAACGTCATCAGCGCAGCTTCCAGTTCTGCCAGCTCCGCTTTCTGTCCGTCAATTCGAATATAGTTAAAAATATCATTCGGAGCGATCCCAGTTTTTTTCTGAATCGCTTCCACAACTTCCTTAATAAATCCTTCATCTTCGCCATAAAGAGCATAGGCGCGGCGCAGCTTGCCCTGATCAATCTCTTTTTTTAAATCACTGTAATACATAGGCCTCACTTCAATCGGATCCACTGGTGAAAGATCCACAGGTATTCTTCATCTATTATATCAGATGATGGATCAGTGACCGGAACCAATGCTGTCTCATCGGCCGAAACCTGCGGAAAGACATCACCCGGCTCCAGGAGGATCGTCCCTGCCGACAGAGGCTCTTTCACCAGTATCACGCGCTCGCGGACTCTTTCCTTGAACATCTTGTCCGTCACAAACTCATACTGCCTCAGATCCTTCTGCAGCACGATTCTGGCCTGACCCATGGCCTGATGAAAAATAACTTTTGTTGTTCCCGGCAAAAAAGCCAGTACAAACAACAACCCGTAAAACAGAAGAAGCGCTGCCACGCGTCGCCTGGCGCTGATGCAGTATCGGCCGCTCAGGCATGAAAACACCCCCAGCCATAAAAAGATATATGCCCCGCTCCAGGCAACCCTCAGACTGAGCCATTGGGACAGGATAAATTCCGAAAAGTTCATCAACCGGAGCAACGCGCTCATCCCGATTCCGACCAGTCGACCAGGGAAATCGAACGGCAGCAGAGTGACCGGAATCCCAAGGAACGATAGAATGCAGAAGAAGCTGTACACTGGAACCAGCACCAGATTGGCCGGAAGCATTGCCAAATTGATATCAAATGACAGTCGAGACAGAATGGGGATGCAGGGAATCATGGCAGCTGCACTGAGCAGCAGTCCGTTCTTCACACGGCCCTGTGGAAACCAGACAAACAGATGCTGCAACGGGCGATTCAGACAGATCAATCCCAAAGTCGCGGCATATGTCAGCTGAAAACTGGTATCAAACAGCAGGTACGGCCGCAGGCTAAGCAGGATGAGACAAGAGAAAAGGAGCTGGTTGAATCCATCGCTGTCCCGCCGAACCATCCGGGCAGCAGTCTTGGAACCTTTCATAAGACAAGCCCGCCAGGCCGGAACACTGCCAATCAGACAGGCATAGAGCAAAATCAGCCAGAAACTTATGCGCTTTAGTCGAATTCGATCAAGCAGCATCTCCAGAAGGTTCACATGGAATCCAGAAATCGACAGGATGTGGATGATGCCAAGAAACTGGAGCGTGCTGCTGCGCTCCGACAGAAGCGGATCCTTGAGCCCAAGAACCAGCGAAGAAGCCAACGCTCCCTCCTCCGCACCAAAGGATGCCTTCATCCGATCAGACACACTGATTTTCCACTGATCAAACAGTCTGAGGAAGGAAAAACTATCAGGATCTGGCTCGATCCTGGCCGCCTCACATTCAAATAAAACTCCGGTTAACTGATAGGGCGTTTTACGAAAATGACCTTCCAGCGAACATACTTCCCCATGCTGCAGGGGGTCTTCGGATTTCTTACGTCTTTGCCGGACGGATACAATGCGGCCATGGTATTGAAAATAGTCCGTCATTCCCAGTGATCTGGTATATGTGCCTTCTATTTTATTAACATAATTATTATTACTATATACCTCAAGGTCCATTTGTTGATACATCCAGCTGGTTGTCATGCCCATGAGCAGCCCAACAATCATCAGGCAGAAAGAACCCTTCTTAGCGTTCATAACAGCCCAGACCAGGCCGAGAATCAGAAATAGGCCAAGAATCCATTCAATATTCGTACCAGCATAGGCGGTTATGATGCCACAAATTTGAGCGATGACCAGGATCAGTAAATCCCGCAATGCTTTTCCCCAAACAGCAGTCGCAGGCGGGTCTTCGCTCTTTTTTCCTCCCGACTGACATCGACCTGATGCATGCCCAGCAGCTTTCCGATGTCTGCCTGGGTCATGTCCATGTAATACCGGTATAATAAAACCAGACGCTGACGAGGAGTCACATGCTTCAGACATTTTCGAAGCGTTTCTCGGTTTACCACTTCATTTTCCAGTCGATCCGGGCTAAAGTCCCCCGAGACCGAACGGTGGACAAATTCCGCGATTTCTTCCGCCACCATATCAGAATCCTGACTTCCGAATAAGTCCGTATAGGTGGAATCCGTATGCATGATGGCATCCGCCAGCCGAACTATTTCACCATGGATATAGCGGTAGGCAAAGGTGCTGAACAACGTATTAAACTTGAAATCAAAGCGGTTAAGAGCCTTCATGAGGCCCAGGCACCCAGCCTGAAACAGATCATCCTTATTATCCTCATTCCGCAGCAGATAGCCAAACTCCCCCATGATTTTATAGATCATTCCCCGATTGTTCTCTAATAATTCGACTTTCATAGCCTCATTTCCCTCACGGATCTTTCGAATCAACTCTTCGTTTGTGAATTTCATCATTATCGGACAGCGCCCCATCCATCAGGGAACGGTTTGAGTTCATGATGGATGACTAAGTCCTTCTCCTTTCGCGTCAATGTGTCCTGTTGGTCATTTTTTCCTGGTAAGTGGTGATTTCATTTCGAGTCACTGTACAAGCATTTTGTATGGAAATTGTCTTCAACTTTCCAACCCAATCTCTTCAAAGGGCTGGCGCATTCCTTGGAAAAACGCTTAGTCTCCCTGAACCTGCTAAATGATCCTGTATAAAGCGACCAGCCTCTTTGAACTTCGAACCAGCCTCCGATAAAAGCAGAAGCCCACTCCATGCCGTTGAAGCCTATAGTCATTATCCGGGATTCTCGAGAAACTATAAAATTTTATGCGAGCAATCGACGGGCAGTCGCATAAATATACTTTTGGCTATCTGTTAAGAAACCATCGAATAATCAGTGTATGTTATTTACGGATTATTCAATTGGGACACAGAGTGCATCAGTCCACACCTATTGTCGATTTGAAGTTTTTACCCACCTTTTCTTTCAACATTATTCCATGAATCTAATTATTGAACGGTTATAATGGTTATTTGTGAAATAGAGAACGTATTCATTTCAGTTACAAGATTATCGTTAATTTTTTGTTAATGCATTATGACGTATAAAAGCGGAAGTTATGCACCATGGTGCATAACTTCCGCTTTTATTTATTAGGCTACCCCATTATATGATCAAATTAGAAGCGTTTCAGAAATCCCTTGTTTTTCATTGCAGCTTCATACAGCAATATAGTAGTCGCAACACCAACATTCAGGGAGTCCATATCTCCCAGCATGGGGATCATCACATCCTCATGAGGCGCTTTGTAAAACCAGTCACTGATGCCATACTTTTCCGCGCCCATGACCAAGGCGATTTTTCCCACATAATCCAGATCATAGTACTTATTCGTACTGTCTGTGTCTGCCAGTATGATTCGATATCCCCAGCTCACGAGCTGGCGGATCAGTTCCGGTGTGTCCGGAGCCTCAATCACCGGCACCTTGAAGACGGACCCCATACTGCTCCTCAGGAGTTTGGGATGGTTCAGACGTACTTTTCGATTACTCAGAAAGACTCCCTGGGTGCCAGTCGCCTCCGCGGAGCGAAGAATCGTTCCGACGTTTCCGGGGATTTCCAGACCATCCAGAACAAGAACCAGAGAGTTTTCTTCCGGTTCAAAGTTTGCCAGGTCCATAAAGTTCAGGTAGAAAACACCCATGATGCCCTGGCCATTTTCAGTTTCCACCAATGTGCTGAACACTCGTTCAGAGATCAGGAATGTTTCTTCTGCCCGTTCGATGAACCAATGGATCAACTGCTGACTCTCAATAGTTTTCAGCTGTTCGGGACAAATCAGCAGGTACTTGATCGGAACTTCATATCTTTGTGCCAGATTCATGGCCCAGATACCGCCCAAAGCAGCCAGCCGCTCCGGATTGGGTTTTGTGTTCTTATTTAATGCCAGAACTTTATCCACGACCGGATGCTTTTTGCCGGCGTTTTTAATTTTTCCCGGATAACGCTCCCGGAACAAGGCTTCTTTTTGCTGTGGATCCAGGGATCCGATATCATAAAAATTCATGTTACGCTTCCTTCCGCTGTTCTTTCCATTCATTGACCTGACTACCCCATGCTGCTGCAGTCAGGCAAAGCCGAACTGTATTCCATGGGGAGGGATAATACCAGCCAAAAACTTCCAAAGCCGGTATCATCGACTGAGCCAATTACAGTTTATCATATCTGTTTCTATTTCATTCTATGAAAAAAACCGGATTCGCATCCGGTTTTTCTCTATTTTACGATTCGACCCTTGGCTGTCTGACGGCCAAGATTTGAAATTCGAGCTTTATACTGGGTATTGGTTTCTCCCGATTTTCTGGGAATAAAGACATCCAGTCGATAACGGTTATAGAAGTGAGAACCGCCCCGGTCTTTCACGGTCATTGTCCCCCAGCCTTCCAGGTATATTTTCGTGTAGAGCGGCCAGACATTGTTGGCAACCACTCCATAAACCAGTTTATCGCCTGTCGCTGTGATGGTCCAGCCTCCGTTTTCTTCGGGCAGGTCTGTGTAAAACGAGAGATAGAACGTCAGATTGTTCTCCGAGGAGGAACCTGAATTCTGATCGGCAATTTCTTTCGCCTGATCGGCGGCTTCCTTAGCCTGAGCTTCTTCAGCGGCTAGTTTTTCAGCAGCGTCTTCCTGCTTGTCTTTTTCACTTTCCAACGCGTCCGCTCTGGCCTCAGCCTCCAAACGTTCCTTTTCCTTGCGGGCAGCCTCTTCCTTGGCCTGTCTGGCTTCGTCCAATTTCTTCTGGCGCTCCAGTTCCCGGGCTTTACGCTCGGCTTCTTCTTTTTCTCTGGCCAGTCGCTCCGCTTCTTCGCGGGCTAATGCCAGCTTCTGTGACAGTTCCTTGCCTTGGGACTCAAGCTGTCTTCCCAGCTCCACGGCTTCTGCAGTAGAAACCTGCGCCTGGATGGTCTCAAGGATCGCCAGCGCGTCGTTAATCTCTTCTTCCGTGCTGTCCTTGGAACTCAGGATGCGCTGGATCTCTTCAAAGAGTGCAACTTCCTGACTCATCAGCAATTCGCGCAGCTTTGACTTCTCCGTCTTCAGCGCATTCAGTTCCTGTTCCTGATCCTGTTTGTTTTGTGACAGCTGGTTCTGATTGTTTTTAAGATCCTGGGTAGCTGTTTCCAATCTCGTCCGAGTCTCTTCCAGTTGATTTCTCTTTTCTTCCAGTGTCCGCTTAAGTGCTTCGATGGAATCAATCAGCTCTTTATCGTGCCTGGCAATGTTATCCACCGCCTTGAATCGAAGCAGCAAATCAGACAGATTCCTGGCACCGAGGATTGTTCCTAAAACAGAGGTATTTCCATTCTTGTAAACTTCCCGCAGCCGTTTGCCATATAGTGCTTCTTTATCCGACAAGTCACCCTGGGCATCTTCAATTTCAAGATGAGTTGCCTCGATCTGTCCGTTTAATCCGGTGATGTCCTGTTCGTTCTTTGAAATGTTCTCGCCCACCATCGTAATGGCATCTGATAACTCCGTTATTTTATCTTCTTTTTGATGAATCGAATCCGTCATCGTCATGATCTGTTTCTTTGTCTGATCAATCGCGGATTCCGGTTCTGCTGATAGGGCCTGATAACTCGGAAATGAGGTTAACAGGATTCCGGCACCTAATGCCAGCGACAGTATTTTCATTTGGATTTTTTTCATATTTTTACCTCTCCATGCTGAAACCTTCTGCACAAGTTGTATCTTACGATTGAGTTGTGAAGTGGGTATAAAGCAGGCGAGCTCGAATTGACGCATAAACCTTCAGTCAGTCGATATCTTCTCTTCACATATCATTCAAATTCTAAGGGGTAAAGCTTTCAGGGTAAGGATCACTCAGTCATGACAGCAAATCCATAATTTCAGACTTGTGTTTTCTTTGATTCATAAAGAAAAGAAAAAATTCGGGGAATTCCCCCGAATTTTTTCATCTTATTTTGTTGACTCTTATCCGTTGTACAATGAAACGTTGCCTTGGCAGTAGATACAGAGCTACATGAGTCAAGAAGATTTCATCTGAAACTATTCATCAGTCCGGATCTCTTTTTAGCTGTTCAAGTCAATATGACAGTAGCCGCCAGGATTTTTTTCGAGATAGTCCTGATGATAGGCTTCTGCCGGCCAAAAGTTTTCAAGGGGCATCACTTCCGTTACGATAGGTTTGGCATAGCTGCCCTGGATCGATTCAATGAAGCGGAGAATCAGCTTCTGATCATGCTCCGTCTCATAGTAAATCCCCGTGCGATATTGTGAACCAACATCATGTCCCTGACGGTTTATAATCGTGGGATCAATGATATGAAACAGCGTTTCAAGGACTTTGGTCAAATCTCCCTCATACATAATTTCAACTGCTTCGGCAGCTCCGGTTGTTCCGGTGCAAACCAGCTTGTAATCCGGCTGCTCTACTTTGGAGTTCACATAGCCAACCGTTGAGTCGACTACAAACGATTTTTTCTTAAAGTAAGCTTCAACACCCCAAAAACATCCTCCGGCGACAATAATTCGATTCATCTCATGACTCCTTCTTAGTCTCAGCATGTGGTTAATGGAAAAATCATGTTAGGTATTAACATATTATTTAGTATGTAATTAAGTGATATGGAGTAAACTAGTTTCTGTTGTCTTTTTCCCAGAAATCCAATAGGAATGATACCATGTCTTCATAGCTTTGAACGCCAGTCTCCTGACCATTGCTCTTCAGGTACTGGTCATTCACCGCTTCAGCCTGCTCCTGGATCGGACCCTCAAACCGATCCCAATATGCATCATAGTCGGCCAGATCCAGTAGCATTCCCTCCGAGTATCTCTCATATACTTCCCGGGCAGCGGCTGGATCCTGTGCGGTCAGCCGGTTCATGGTATTGATCAGCGCCAGCATGGTTGATGAATAGCGCAGGGCCATGTCATCACTGGAACGCGAGGCAAAATAAGCCATGAAATTCGCTTCCTCTTCCCGGGCAATGCCTTTCAGATGGGCCAGTTCATGGAGAATCGTCGAGGGAATTAGCAGCATCGGCTGATCCTTATTATAATTTGCTTCGCCGGTGTAGGGAAAAAAGATGCCTGAGATTCCCATCTGGCTGAACCAGCGACTGGTGGCGAGTGGTTTTACCCTTCCCTTTGGCTGAAGAAATGCCGGATAGTCCTCGGCCATCGTCTCATACGCAGCCAAACTGGCTTGGTGCAGATCCCCCGTATAATGGAACACTTCGGTATCCTTCAATCCCGTCAGAGCCCGTTCTGTTTTGGCCTGCTCAACCAGATCCAAGCCAAGCCGCTTCAGCTGGACAGCATCCCCTTGTACCGGAGATATGCCAACTGCGGCGGAAAGTCCCAAGGCCCGGTAATTGAATCCCCATATGAGCAGGAATCCGATCACAAGCAAGGCGATCAGATCTGTGATCCGGGTGAGAGCGCGAATGCGATCTGTCCCCTTCATGACTGAACGGATTCCTGACACGAAGAACATGATAAACAGGAGAACGATTCCCAGAACAAAGACTTCTGCCAGGGAAAAAGGCAGCCAGGATGTCAGGGCTGAGAGAACCAGCAGAATCGCTTTTGAGATACCATTCGTATAGTATGAATCAATTGCTCCATTGGCCCCAGTTCGTTGATAGACCGAAAAAAGAATCAGCGCAGCGAAAGGCAAAAAGATGCCCCTGGCCACGCTGCGAGCAATCGGCTTCATGGTTCCTGCAGAACCGAAAAGTCCGCCGCGATCGATTTGTCATAAAGAACCAGGGTATCGACGCCCTGGAAAAACTCCCTGAAATCCTCATAGGATTCGGCCTTTTCTTTGAATTCTCCAGACTTAATATACTCAGCCAGATGCACCGAATCGCACTTTTCCTTCAATTCTTCCAGTGAATCAAATGGGAGATCCATCACATCGTCTTTGTTAATAAAGGATAAGTAATAGCTGCGGTCGGTTTCCTGACCATCCTGGTCCATATCAATAAAAGCGGTATATTTTACAAGCATTCTCATTTTTTATCGCACCTCGTTCATTTTTATTCTGGTCAATCCTGCGCTGAAACTGTCTGAATGGCCTTCCAGTCTGCGCCCTTGCTGTACTCAAACGGACTGAAATCCCTGAGTAGAAGTTCAGGGGGATACCCATAGAGTCACTGACATATAGAGCAGGTAGAAGACTATAATGGAAAATAATCCAATCAGTACATAAAACAGACGTCTTTTAGGGGGCGGATCTTTCCGCGTTTCTGCTTGATTTTCCTTGTTCATTGTAATTCCTTTCGGTCTCTTGATCAGATCTTTCCTTTATTTTACTATAATCCAGGCTGAATGGTCCCATTCTCAGTTAAAAAAACGATGGAATCGGCTGGAGAACCGCCAATCTCCCTTTCCGGGAAGCCTGTTTCACGGGGCGCCAGTGCTGTTCTCACCGGAATTTCATTGAAAATTTTCTAAGAATCAAGAAAAAACGGATTGCAGAAGGGTTTCTTCTGCAATCCGTTTTCCTTGATCAGCTTACGCTGATTAAGTCCTGAGTAAGTCTGTAAGCCGAGTTCTGTATTTGATGATCATCTGTCTAGACCTGTGATTTCTCACAAGTTCAAGCGGCACACCCGGGGACGGAACGGGCCGCTCCTTCTGTCCCCCTATTCGGCCTTGCACCAGGTGGGGTTTACATAGCCATAAAGTCGCCAATATGCTGGTGAGCTCTTACCTCGCCTTTCCACCCTTACTGACAAAATTGTCAGCGGTATCTCTCTGTTGCACTTTCCTTAAGGTCACCCTCACTGGGAGTTACCCAGCACCCTGCCCTGCGGAGCTCGGACTTTCCTCTTCTATTTTTCAATAGCAGCGATCATCTGGCTTACTCAGTGCTCCTTATATTACCAAATATCCGAAGATAAATCAACCTTCGCCCCGTCTATTTAACCCTCTGCCATTTCTGGTTCGACCCCTGCTGATATGGTGCGGTAGGGATCCCGGGCGGTACGGGAAATAATAAATTCCACATTCCCCAGCTCCTGTTGGGCGTGCTGGGCAACGTCCTGCATGATCAGTTGAAAGACTTTCCACTCCGATGCAAAATGCCCTGGATCAATGATGGCAATCCCCGCTTCTGCCGCGTCGAGCACTTCATGATATTTTGTGTCCGCGGTAATTACGCAGTCTGCTGCCTGAGCGGCTGCCTCCTGAATCATATCAGCCCCGCTGCCATTGATGACGGCTACCCGTCGAATTCGGGCAGAAGGATCCCCGCAAGTCCGGACTGAAGACAAGTCCAAAGCTCGTGCCGCGCGCAGCGAAAGCTCGCCCAGGGTCAGCCCCTCCACATCAGAGATTCGCCCAATACCGGTTACTCCATCGGCACTGCTTAGTATCTTCCAGTCTGTAAAGCCCAACAGCTGCATCAGGCGATCATTCATTCCCTCCTTGGCCACATCCAGGTTGGTATGGGCGGAATACGCGCTGCGCCCGCTGCGAACCAGTTCCAGAATTTTCCGGCCGGCAAGGGTTTGTGGAGTAATGGAGTCCGGTCGCTGAAACAGAAGCGGATGGTGAGTCAGAACAAGCTGGGCACCAACCGTTTCAGCCTCCTGAAGCAGTTCCAGGGTAACGTCCATTCCGACCAGAACCCGCTCGATCATTTGGGACGGATCCCCTACTGCCAGACCAGGATTGTCCCAGGCTTCTTTCAAGTTCAGGGGTGCCATCGTCTCGATCAGGCCGATTAGATCCATTAGTTTGACAGCCATATCAGCACCTCCTCATAGCGATTTTTCTGATCATTCAATTCCTCAAATTTCTTTTGGGAAGAGGGATAGCTCAGATTCAATTTGGATTGGATCTGGGAAATCTCCTCCATCTTGGCGCGCAGGAACTCCGGCAGCAGCGGATGGTGTTCAGCTTTCAAAATAGGACTGATCAGGTGGTCAAAATCGGTCAGGTCACACAGACTGAGATCCGGCTGCGGAGACACCAGGAAATACTCGTAGAACCGCCCGTCACTTTCTCTCACCAAATCTTCACTTAGAATCCGGTAATCTCCGCTGTAAAGATATTTTCGGAGGACTTCCGGATTCTGAGCCGGCTGCAACACCAGAAAATCCAGCGCCTGAACCACCTCCGGGGAGTTCGCAAGGAGATCCTTGATCAGTTCTCCACCCATACCGGCCAGAACAGCTCCCTGGACTTCACCCGGTGACAGTACCGCCAGACCCGAACCCAGACGGAAATCCATCCGATCAATGCATCCTTGACCCTGAGCCGTTCTTTTCGCTTTATCCAGTGGCTTCTGATTGATGTCAGCAGCTATGGCCCGCTGCACCTTCCCCTGCAGCAGCAATTCACAGGGAACATAGCCATGGTCTGTTCCGATGTCAGCGATCACCGGACAGGCTGGTATTATTTCAACGATTTTTTGCAAACGCACAGATAATTTCATTCTATCTCTACTTTCAAGTGTATTTTAATTCATAAGTTAATCAGGGATTCATTCCAAGTCTCTGTTCTGCCGGTCAACCGTGAGCTCGACTCTGCCAGTTTGCTGTGTGCTCTGTTAGGCCAATCAACCGTGAGCTCAGCTCTTCCGGTTAGCTCTGAATCTGGTTATTTTAATTTTTGCTCTGTTTGCTGGATGAGCAGCCGTCACTTCGGTCGACCGCAGTTGAACAGACATTCAGCTGGTTTTCCGCAGACTCTCATTAGAAATTAAGCAGAATATTCAGGTGGGTGTTGATCTCCAGGAACAGCAATGTTACAACCATAGCCAACGGCACATACATAATCCGATAATAGAACTTGCCCTGAGAGGTGGAGAGCAGAGCGACGATGCCATACGACATCAGATTCAGCAGTAAAACCAGCAGCCCTTTCGTAATGACGGTTTCCAGGTAGGCATTTTGAGTAATGTACCGGTTCATTCCCTGAGGAATCCAGGCCGGCAGGAGGTTCATCAGATACATCAGTACCGGCAGCAGCAGCAGGATGACCGTGAGCAGAATGCCGTACAGCATCAGCTGATTCAGCGGAGATCGTCCCTGATTGTCATCTGATTTCATATAGGATCGTTCATTCCCCAACATTTGGGGAATGCCCAGTTCTTTTAACTGTTCAATGAATTCGTCGGCCAGCTCCGGAGAAATACCGTAATTGCCCCGTTTCGTCTTCAGAAAAATCGCCTTCTTGGAAGAAGTGATAAACAAATCCGCGGAGTCGCCGTTGCTGTCCAACCCCTTCCCCAGAGCGAATCGAGCCGTGTGCAGACTGGCTCCCACATTTTCAAGCAAAGTGATTCGCCGGGACCAGCAGGTGATTTCACTGATCGGAATCCGGGTCCGTTTCATGTCAAAAGCTCCGGAAATCGCAAATTCCTCGGCCGATAAATGGAACTTCAGGGAGCCCAGAAGGATGAGAAAATATCCTCCATACAGATTTAGCAGGAGGAATAAAAAGACTAACAGTCCTTTGATGCTGACTGAATGGGCAATCAGGAACAGAGCGATGACGACCAGGTCAATAAACATGAGCCCCGCCGTGATAAAGATTCGTATATTGTTTTTCTCCGGTACGTATTCCATGGTGATCCCTCCGCTGTTCCATTATACCATTTCAGGCCGGGGTCCCTGCCCCGTCAATTGTTTCAAATCAATGAATTGTGTCCGCTAAAAAAAGACTGCCCGGAGGCAGTCTTTTTCGGCTGGAACCTAGTCCAGGTAATCCTTCAGCTTCTTGGACCGCGATGGGTGCCTCAGTTTGCGCAGCGCTTTCGCTTCAATCTGCCGAATCCGCTCGCGAGTTACGTTGAACTCCTTGCCGACCTCTTCCAAGGTTCTGGCCCGACCGTCATCCAGGCCAAACCGAAGGCGCAGCACTTTTTCTTCCCGTGGTGTCAGAGTGTCAAGCACGCCCATGAGCTGTTCCTTGAGCATGGTGAAGGCTGCTGCTTCCGCGGGCGCCGGCGCGTCATGATCCTCAATGAAGTCCCCCAGATGGGAATCTTCTTCTTCGCCAATCGGTGTTTCCAGAGAAACGGGTTCCTGAGCGATTTTCATGATTTCCCGCACCTTATCGGCCGGCATGTCCATCATTTTGGCGATTTCTTCCGGCTGCGGAGCCCGGCCCAGTTCCTGAATCAGCTGTCGCTCAATCCGGATCAGCTTATTGATGGTCTCCACCATGTGCACCGGAATCCGGATGGTTCTGGCCTGATCCGCAATGGCACGGGTAATTGCCTGCCGGATCCACCAGGTGGCGTAGGTTGAGAATTTAAAGCCCTTGGTGAAGTCAAACTTCTCCACCGCTTTGATCAGACCCAGGTTGCCTTCCTGAATCAGGTCAAGGAACTGCATTCCCCGCCCAACGTAGCGCTTGGCGATGGAAACAACCAGTCTCAGGTTGGCTTCCGCCAGTTTCTGCTTGGCCACTTCATCTCCGGCTTCAATCCGCTTGGCCAGCTCCACTTCCTGCTCGGAGGTCAGCAGCGATACTTTTCCGATTTCCTTGAGGTACATCCGAACCGGATCATCGATGGAAATTCCTTCCGGAACAGACAGATCGACTTCTTCCTCTTCCGTTTCCTCATCCTTGCTCTCCTGGATGACTTCAACCCCCATGGCTTCAAGCCCTTCATAGATCCGCTCGATCTGGGCCGGGGTGACTTCTACATCTTCCAGTTCATCATTGATTTCGGCGTAGTTGAGCGAATGAGTCTTCTTCGCCTTGTCCAGCAGTCGATTGACAATGGAATTGAGAAAATCCCGATCCATGTCCTCTGCCTTGTCCAAATCAATTTTTTTGTTAATGCTGCCTACCATCTATTTACCTCCAAGTTCCTTCTGGATCTCCAAAAGCTCGCGGACTGCTTCCAACGACTCAGCCAGTCTGCCTTCTTTTTCCAGGACTTCAATTTCTTTTACCATGGCATTTTTTCTTGCCTTTAAATTGTAATAACGAACGGTCCGGATATAGTCCGTAATCAAACGATCCACTTCAATATCCGCTGGCAGATCCGATATGCCATAGATCTGCGCCCATTCCGACTGGTCCTCCACCTGAGTCAGCTGCGACATCAAAAATGCGTTGGCATTGTCTCCATCGTATGCTAACAGCAGTTCGAAAATCTTCTGGTGGGACCGTCCTGTGAGCTCCTCGACCTGGATATTTCGCCCTACCTCGTCATATCCCTGAGCCATCAGTTTGAGTAAGTAACGCTGAGCCTTGCGATGCCCCGATTCCACAAACCCGGCCGGACGGCTCGAGCTCATCCAGAGCTTACGGTCGTAGCCGGAATGAACCATGGACGAGATGGCTTCGCGGGAGACACCAGTCTCATCGGCCAGCTTGCCAACCCAGATATCCTTTTCGATCCCAGTCAACTTTTCCAGCACCGGTGCCAAATTCTTAAAATAAGTTACTTTGTCCTCTTCCCGGGAAAGATCCAGTCCTTCTTTGGCCAGATTGATCTGAAATTCGGTCAGGGATAGTGCTTTCTCCATCAGTTTCAGAAACGCTTCCCGGCCATGAGTTCGGATGTACTCATCCGGATCTTTGCCGTCCGGGATCAGAAGAATCCGGACTTCAAACCCTTCATGAACCAGGATCTCCAGTCCCCTCAGGGTGGCCTGCTGACCCGCCGTATCGGCATCGAAGGCGGTGATGACGCGCTTGACATATCGCTTCATCAGACGGGCCTGAATCGGAGTCAGCGCTGTTCCCAGGGCAGCCACGGCCTGATGAATTCCGGCCTGGTGGAGCGCAATGCAGTCCATGTAGCCTTCTACGATCAGCAGAGTACTTTCATCCCTGGCCATTTTCTTCAGGAAGAAGTTCATGCCGTACAGGTTGGTTCCTTTATGGAACAGCAGCGTCTCGGGTGAGTTGAGGTACTTGGGCTTGGAATCGTCCAGCACTCTGGCGCCAAATCCGGTGATGCGGCCCCTCGGATCGAATACGGGAAAGATCAGCCGGTTGCGAAACCGGTCATAGCATTTTCCCCGGTCCATGCCGGACATCAGACCGGAGGCCTTGATATCGGCATCCTGAAAGCCTTTCTGAATCAAGTGCCGGTAAAGGGCATCCCAGGAATCCGGAGCATACCCCAGCCCAAAGCGAGTCATGGTTTCCGGAGTAATTCCCCGCTTCAGAAAATAATCTCTGGCGGCTGGATTCTGACGCAGGTGATCAAAATAGAAGCGTGCGGCCGTTCGGTTGATGTTTTCCAGGGTTTCCCGAGCCTGCCTCTGGTCGGCCTGCTCTTCGTTCTCCTCCGGGATCTCGATGCCGGAACGCTGGGCTAAATGACGCACCGCTTCATCAAAAGTCAGATTCTGCGTCTTCATCAAGAACGTGAAGACATTACCCCCTTCGCCGCAGCCGAAGCATTTATAAATCTGCTTGGTTCTGGACACACTGAAGGACGGCGTTTTTTCCGAATGAAAGGGACAAAGACCGGTATAGTTGGCTCCGGTCCGCTTCAGTCGTACTTTTTCCTGAACGATTTCGACGATGTCACTTTGTTCTTTGATTTGTTCGATAATTGCTTCCGGTATGAATTTCATGGTTCTCCAGGCGCCATCGGACGGTGCCGATGGTCGTCGACATAGTATAACCCGCCAAATATATATTATAGCACAGACAATTTAAAGTGTGAAGCCAGGAATGAAAATCTGTTGGAAGACCGAGGTGGCAAAATCGTCCGTCATCCCGGCAATATAATCCGCCACCGCTCTTTCCCGACCTTCCTCAGCCATGATTTCCCGGTAGAGTGTCGGGAGTTCTTCTTCGTGGCTCATATAATGCTCAAACAGATTACTGATGATGAACTGCGCTTTATCCTTTTCCCTGGTCTGAGCCGGACCCAGATAGATATTCTCAAACATGAACCGGCGCAGTCCGATGAGAGCATCCCCCACCGCCGGACTGAGTCGAACCAGCAAATTCCCCTGAGCGATCTCAGCGGTGGTAGCAGTGACGCAGTCCCGCACCAGAGTGTCAATCCGCTTGGAGTGAGTCGGTCCCAGAACATCCAGAAATTCCTGCGGTACATCTTCGGGATCCATCATCCCGGCCCGTATGGAATCATCAATGTCATGATTGACGTAGGCAATTTTATCCGCGTATTTCGCAATCTGCGCTTCCAGACTCGATACAGCCACCTTGCCGCCCAGTCCTGAATGCTTCAGCACACCGTCCAGGACTTCCCGCGTCAGGTTCAAACCCTTCCCATCCCGTTCCAGGCGAGTCAGCACTCGGACACTCTGCTCAAAGTGGCGAAATCCGCCAGGCAGCAGCTGGTTGAGAATATCTTCCCCGTTATGTGCAAATGCCACGTGACCGATATCATGACCAAGGGTAATGGCTTCCACCAGATCCTCGTTCACCGCCAGCCCACGGGCAATGGTTCGGGCGATCTGACTGACTTCCAGGGTATGGGTCAGACGAGTCCGGTAATGGTCACCCGTAGAACGAATGTAGACCTGAGTCTTATGCTTGAGCCGGCGAAAGGATTTGGAGTGGATGATCCGATCCCGGTCGATCATGAAGCAGGTCCGAAAGTCATCCAGAGGTTCCGGACGCTCCCGCCCGAGAGAATCCCTGGAGTGAACCGCCTCGGGGATCAGAATCAGATTCTCATTGTGTTCAATCCGTTCTCTGATGTTCAATGTCATCCCTCCCATCAACAATGGTTTGTTCTATTATGACCGCAACCGTCCGATTTTATCGGTTTATTTTTTGAAAGCAGCCTGATCCAGGCCAAACCCGACGCCCGGGACATACTCCCCGGCCGGCAGTTCCACCCGGTCGCTGACCAGCCAGGCTGTATCATCCACAAACAGGGGCAGCATGGGCAGATCCCTGAGCAGAAGGGATTCCATTTCGGCCAGCTGATTCAGGCGCAGCGCAGGATCGGCAGTTCCTTTACCGGTCGAAGCTGTCAGCAGGTCGTCAAACCGTTGGTTCATCCAGCGATCCAGTTTGCCGGGGTAAGCACTGCCAAAGGCTGCCAGGGAGTTCCATGGATCCAGCGGATCCTGACCCATTCCGCCAAACCCCATATCATATTCGCCTTTCTGCAGCCGGTCATACAGCTGCTGCAAGGGCAGAGCAGTGATTCGAATGGTGAGTTTCCCTGAAAACAGCTGTTCCCAGCCTGATTTCAACAGTTCCCCCATCGCCAGCATCTGCTCATCTCCAGCCGGAATCAGTAGCTCCAGCTCTTCAGGTTTTGACCGGGCAATCACAGCTTCTGCCATCGTCCCTGCCTTATTGGGGTCGAAGACATTGGCCTGGTCCACATTTTTCTTGCCCTGGGCCGTCTTGCGGAAGGTTGTTCGCCTCCCGTTAAGTTCCACTTTAGAAATCGGTCCCAAAAACCCGGAACAGGAGCGATAACTGCCGAACAGTCCGACCGCGATTCCGGTTCGGTCTGTTCCCAAGTACAGGGTTTGACGGAAGTCCGGATCCCGGAGCAAAGCTGACTTCTCGGATGTCAGGTTTAAATAGATTCCCCAGACTGTACTGGATGGGGCAATCTGAAGGTTCGGGTCATTCTTCAACTGCTTATAATTCGCCCCGGACACCGGTAAAAGATCCAGAGTCCCGGCCCGGAATGCTTCCATTGCCTGCGTTCTGGATGCATAGATCCGCAAGACGAGGTAGTCCTGAGTAAAGTAAGCCGCATGAACCGGATCAAGTGCTGGGTCCTCCCGCCGCTTCAGGCGAAGCCCGGCTCCCGGGGTGTAATTCTCAATCACATAGGGTCCGGAGCAGATCAGCTCTTTCCAGCCATCGCCTTTGTCCAGGCTGGAGTGCACCAGAAAAGGCGTAGTCAGGCGAACCTGGATCTCATCAATTTTCATCGGCTGGTCCAGTGTAAGCCGCAGCGTCAAATCATCAACCGCCTGGAATCCGACCTGCGCGTAAGATGACAGGCTGCCGCTGAAAAATGATTTTCCATTCAAAATAGGCAGCTGTGTCAAAAATCGCGCTCCCGCATCCAATGCCTGTTTCGGATCCAGCAGGCTCTGCATGGCGGCTGCGTAGTCGTCAGCAGTAATGGAGCTGCCATCTGAAAAAGTCATGCCAGAGCGCAGCTTGATCAGAAAATGAGTTGCATCCTCTGCCGCAATCTCCGCGGATGCGTGGTAAGGAGCCGCGGTCGCTTCCCCTGAAACGGAATTCACCGTCATCACAAACAGTGAGCCATACAGGTACCGGGCCAACTCTTCTTCCGAGGACAGTCGGACCTGATGTGGGTGCAGAGACCCAATCGTTCCCAGGAGTCGTCGGCCAATTACTGAACCATCGGGAAAGTCCCCTTCTGACCAGGCTGTCGGCTGCGTCTTCGTGGCAGGCTGGCTGGATGCACCAGAGCTCTCCGCAGCGGTCCCTGACGCTCCAGTCGAACCCGGAGCCGAGACAGACCCGCCTGAGGTCTCAGGGAGCCTGGATGAGGATATAGGGGCTGCCGGCTGACATCCGGTAAAGAAGACCAGTAGTGTCAATAAGATCATTAATTTATGGAAGCGGGAAGTTAATTTCATGAGAGCCCTCTTATTCACAGAAATATCGATAGTTATTTTTATTATATGCTAATTCAGACAGAAACACAGCAAATCTTGATAAATCCCCCAGAGAGGGGGTCGACAACGGTTCCTCCTTCCGCCTGAAACAGCTCACCCCGACCGGTCAATTTGGAGCAGTGGATCACAGCTCAATACCTCCCAGATAATGGTTTGTCAGCCTAAAGACCAATGGTTCGCCGGTCTTGAAGAATTAGGTTCCTTTTTTCAATGAATAAAGATTCGCCGTTCCGGTTCTGCAGTACCGGGACGGCGAATCTTATGGATTAGAACTGATTGGTTTCAGTTATTTCTTTTCTCTGGGGAACTTGATCTGCGCCTGTGCAGCAGCCAGTCTGGCAAGCGGTACACGGAACGGTGAGCAGGAGACATAGTCAAGTCCGGTTTTGTGGAAGAATTCAACGGAAGATGGATCTCCGCCGTGTTCTCCGCAAACGCCAAGCTTGATGTCCGGTCTGGTCTTGCGGCCCAGCTCAACAGCGATCTCTACGAGACGGCCAACTCCGGTCTGGTCTACTTTCTGGAAAGGATCAAATTCGTAAATTTTCTTTTCATAGTAATCCTTCAGGAAGTTGCCTGCATCATCTCTGGAGAATCCGAAGGTCATCTGAGTCAGGTCATTTGTACCGAAGGAGAAGAATTCAGCTTCCCGGGCAATCTCATCAGCCGTGATGGCGGCTCTTGGGATTTCAATCATGGTACCAACGCTGTACTTCATGTCCTCTCCGGACTGTTTGATGATGGAATCAGCAGTGCGGACAACGATATCCTTGATGTACTTCATTTCCTTGACTTCGCCAACCAGCGGAATCATGAGTTCCGGAACGATGTTCAAGCCCTTTTCCTTACGCACTTCCAGAGCTGCTTCGATGATCGCTCTGGTCTGCATTTCAGCGATTTCCGGATAGGTAACGGCCAACCGGCATCCTCTGTGTCCCATCATCGGGTTAAATTCATGAAGGGAAGTGATGATATCCTTCAGTTCCTGTACTTCCATCTCCATGTCTTTTGCCAACGCCACGATGTCTGATTCATGGGTGGGCAGGAATTCATGCAGTGGTGGATCCAGGAAGCGGATGGTTGCCGGGCGGCCTTCCAATGCCTCATAGATGCCCTTGAAGTCTGCTTTCTGCATCGGCAGGATTTTGTCCAGGGCTTTCTTTCTGGCTTCCACAGTACGGGAAACGATCATTTCGCGCATTGCCGGAATCCGATCTTCGCCGAAGAACATGTGCTCGGTACGGGTCAGACCGATTCCTTCCGCTCCGAAGCGGACAGCCTGCTCGGTGTCGTGGGGTGTATCGGAATTGGTGCGAACCTTGAGAACACGAACTTCATCAGCCCAGCTCATAAAGGTTCCGAAATCACCGGAGATTTCCGGATCAACGGTTGCAATCTGCGCGCCATAGACATTTCCGGTGGATCCGTCCAGGGAGATGTAATCCTGATCGGTATAAAGCTTGTCGCCAGCCTTAACCGTACGGTTGGCTTCGTTGACAACAATGGAACCACAGCCGGCTACGCAGCAGGTTCCCATACCTCTGGCAACAACCGCTGCATGAGAAGTCATTCCGCCGCGAACGGTCAGAATTCCTTCAGCGGCAATCATGCCTTCGATATCCTCGGGTGAAGTCTCAAGACGAACCAAGATAACCTTTTCGCCTTTTTCTACACGTTCCTTGGCTTCAGCCGCAGTGAATGCGATCTTTCCGGTAGCGGCTCCGGGAGAAGCCGGCAGACCCTGTGCAATAACCTGAGCATTCTGCATCGCAGCTTCATCGAAAGCCGGGTGGAGAAGGGTGTCAAGCTGCTTGGGATCAACCTTAAGGAGTGCTTCTTCCTTCGTGTTGAGTCCTTCTTCAACCAGGTCAACCGCAATCTTGAGTGCTGCCTGCGCAGTTCTCTTGCCGTTTCTGGTCTGCAGGAAGTAGAGTTTGCCTTCTTCAATGGTAAATTCCATATCCTGCATATCGCGATAATGTTTTTCCAGCGTGTCAACGATGGAGACAAACTGCTGGTAAACTTCAGGCATCTGCTTATTAAGTTCTTCGATGGGGAACGGTGTCCGGATTCCGGCAACAACGTCCTCGCCCTGAGCATTCATCAGGTATTCAGCAAAAATCTTGTCTTCGCCCGTGGATGGGTTTCTGGAGAAGGCAACGCCAGTTCCTGATGTTTCGCCCTTGTTTCCAAAGACCATTGCCTGGACGTTGACTGCTGTACCCCAGGAATAAGGAATGTCATTGAGTCTTCTGTAGACATTCGCTCTGGGATTGTCCCAGGAACGGAAAACCGCAGTGACGGATTCAATCAGCTGCTCTTCCGGATCCTGCGGGAATTCCTGACCCTTGGCGCGGCTGTAGAATTCCTTGAACTTTCTGACCAGTTCCTTTAAGTCGTTGGCATCCAGCTCGGTATCGAGATGAACTCCCTTGGCTTCTTTCATGTGATCCATGATATGTTCGAAGTTTTTCTTTTCGATTTCCATAACGACGTCCGCGAACATCTGGATGAATCTTCTGTAAGAGTCATAAGCAAAGCGCTCATTTCCGGTTTCACGGGCCAGTACTTCAACTGTTTCGTCATTCAGACCCAGGTTCAGGATGGTATCCATCATGCCGGGCATGGAAGCTCTGGCTCCCGAACGTACAGAAACAAGGAGAGGATTGGTCTGTCCGCCGAACGTCTTTCCGGTGACTTCCTCAATGTTTGCCATGGCTTTGCGGATCTCTTCTTTTACTTCCTGTGCCAGCACTCGGCCGTCATTGTAGTACTTATTGCAAGCTTCCGTTGTTACCGTGAACCCCTGGGGGATCGGGATCCCCAATCCGGTCATTTCAGCCAGATTGGCGCCCTTGCCGCCGAGAAGGTTTTTCATTTTGGCGTTACCTTCTGTAAAAAGGTATACGTACTGTTTGTTTTCCATTCTCTTACCTCACTTATTTTTACTCTGAAACAGAGTGATTGATGAATGCCTAACATGGACTCATTAAAGCCCACAATCCACCACAAATTATACCATGAATTCCCACAGGATTAATCAAGTTTAACGATTATTCACGGATTGATGGGGTCGTTTATGATATTATTTTAGTTTCACCGCTGATACGTTTTCATTTTTTATTTTTTTTCGATTTTTGACAGCTCAGTTGGCAATTTTTTGATACCTTGCCCATTTTATGATGAACTGTCATTTTCTCTTCAGAATGGAATGTTCCAGCTCCACCGCATCGATCCAAATGAATTCCTGTCATCGCGTCCCGCGTAATCTCTGTGACTTTCTGTCCGAAGGACCTCCCACATGAAGTCTCATCGCGAACACTGAACTTTCTGCCTTCCCCGTCCAATTTCCACAGGTCTTCGCGGGTCTGTCCCCGGAAGTCCTGACATTCATCAGAATAATCTCTCTCAAAATAATCTCTCATCAAAAATCGTTATTTCAAGACCGGTTTTTCGATTCTGGATGTTCAGGACTGAATATCCTTGGACCGGAGGTTCAAGACGGATCACAAAAGGCAACCGTCCCCGAAAACAGCTCGTGGGTAGGTTGCCTTAGATATAGCTTGTGATGACAATGTTTTACAGCTTGATGGTAAAGTATCGGTCCCCGTGACTGGGTCCCTCTTTCTGGAATGCCTGATCTTTCATGTCCTGCAGGCGGTCATCCAGCCGTTCTCTGATCTCCTGAACATTGGCCGCTGCCTTACGAGAACGGCGAAAGACTGATTCATGGAGGCTGACTTCCCTCCCCTGACAGGTAAGCGCTGCATCCGTTCCGGACAGAAGGAGTGCTGCCCCGGCACCCAGCAGCAGTTTAGGGCGCTTCAGGCCGATCAGAGTGATGGCCAGGACAACGACTGCCGGCACTGTAACGAGATCTTGTCCTCCGCGGCGGAAAGTCACGGTCGGTCCGGTCAATCTGGCTCCGGTCTCCTCGACCTTCTCCCTGATCGGAATGCCGGAGCGTTCCTCCAGATCATCCAGGGCTTCCACGAGATTAAACTGATTCCGCTCCAGGGCGGCCTTGGCATCTTCATATGAGACACGGAGACGTTTCTTGATTTCATCGATGAGTTCCATCAAATCTTTGTTATCCATGCTAAGCTCTCCTGTAGATTATTTTATCGATACTCTCCTTAATAGGATGACTGAAGTATTTCCAGACTCTTTGGCTTGCGCTGAAAGTTTTCATCCAGCAGCTGTTTCGTCAGCTGACCGGCGATGGCCAGATCCGCCGCTTCACACACCTGCTGCATCATCTCCTCGAGAGGCTTGTTCAGAAGGTTTCGAATCAGCAGTCGGGCCGATTCGGGCATCCCCTGTGCCAGAGCCGGGTCCGGCAGGTTTCCGGTGCGCACCAGAGTCTTCATTTCGAAGGCTCGGGCCAGCTGTTCCACCGCAATGCCGGGCTGATCCAGAAGATACATTGCCTTCATCAGATCGAGAAAGAATCGTTCATTGACTTCATGATCGGGCATGGCGATATCGGTCAGTTCCAGAAAGTAGCTGCCATAGGCAATCCGGTCAAAATCAGTTTTCACGTGCGAAAACGAGTGGATGACAACCGCTTCGTTCAGCTGATAGAGACTCTTGCCCGGAAACAGTACAAAGTCACACAGCATCATGGGCTGTGCCGCCGCCTGAAACCGCCCATTGGTGCCGCGAGTCCCGCGGGCCAGGACGGAGATTTTACCGTACTCGAGGGTGAAGACATGGAGCAGGCGGTCTTTTTCCTTGTACTCCATGGTATTCAGGATTACGCCCCGGGTCTTGACCAGGTTCATGGCTACTTGCCTTTTTTATAGCCGTATTCAGCCAGGAAACCCGGATTGTCCCGCCAGTCCTTCCTGACTTTGACAAATGCCTTCAGGTTGACTTTCGTGCGGAAGAAATGTTCCAGATCTTGCCGGGCGTACATTCCGATTTTTTTCAGCGTCTGCCCGCCGCGACCGATAATAATGGGTTTATGGGATTCTTTTTCAGTCACAATATCCACTTCAATATCCAGGGTGCCATCCGGCCGTTCCTTCATGGAAGTGACATTGACGGCGATGCCGTGCGGTACTTCCTCATTGAGCAGGCGCAGAGCCTTTTCACGGACAGTCTCAGCCACAATGAACTTTTCCTGGACATCGGCCATAATATCTTTGGGATAGTAGGCCGGCCCTTCCGGAAGGTATTTTTTCATCAGGTCCATCAGCCGGGTGACATTTTTTCCGTGCAGCGCGCTGATTGGGATCATTTCGTTGAAATCAGCCAGTTTCTGATAAGCCAGGAGAGTCTGGGCCAGATTTTCCGGTTTCTTTTCATCCATTTTGTTGATGACCAGGAATTTGGGCGCGGAGCGGTGTTTCATCATTTCAATGATGAATTCGTCTCCCGGACCGGGTTCATCCGAATCGGTCAGAAAGAGAATCAAGTCCACTTCATTGGTGGAATCCGTCGCCCGGTTGACCATGTATTCTCCCAGCTTGTGCTTTGGTTTGTGCATTCCAGGAGTATCTACGAAGATGATCTGAGAATCGTTGTCGTTATAGATGGCCTGCATGGTGGTACGGGTTGTCTGAGGCTTACTGGACACAATGGCCAGCTTCTCGCCCATCAGGTTGTTGAGGAGAGTTGATTTGCCCACATTGGGCCGTCCGATGATCGTAACATAGCCAGATTTAAACATGGTCTTCCCTGCCTTCCAGATCCTGTTTGGTGAACGCCCCGGGAAGAATCTCCCCCAGGGTATGAAGATGATATTCCGAGCGGTTTTTGGCAACAATGACAACCATGTCTGGATCCCCGAATTCAGCCATTACCTGACGGCAGATCCCGCAGGGATAGGTGTAGTTTTCAGGATCGCCAGTGACTGCCAGGGCTTTAATTTTTTTAGCTCCCCCCTGCAGTGCGCAGAAAATGGCGGTGCGCTCCGCGCAGTTGGTGGCACCATAAGAGGCATTCTCAATGTTAAACCCTCCGACCAGCTCCCCGGATTCGGTCTGGACTGCCGACCCTACCGAAAACTGAGAATACGGCACATAAGCCTTCTCTTTTTTCGCAAGAGCCAGGTCAATCAATTCTTGTATCTTTATTTCCATGAAATCAATCCTTTCTGATGTTGAAAATGATGTGTCTGAATTAACAGCGGCAAACCGGTGACTGATGGCGTCAGGGCCGCTCCAGAAGCTGGCAGGCATCGCTCACGGCGTGCCGCCACTCTTCCTTCGACTTGACCATCTGAGGCTCTAGAAGCCGAACAGACGGAACAGGAGCAGGGTGCTGGCAAAGCCAAGCAGCGCACCCGCGAAAACCTCCCAGAAGGTATGAACGCGGGTATCAATCCGGCTTTGTGCCACGACAACTGCCATGATAAAGGACAATGTGACCACAATCGGATTCTCTGTCACGTAGCTCATCATCGTGGCCAGCGCGAAGGCAATGGCCGTATGGCCTGATGGCATGCCGCCGCGCAGCGGGGTGCCGTCACCGACATGAGCTTTGATATAGAGAACCAGGAAGGTCACGATCCCGAGGATTGCGAAGGCAAAATACGGGCTTGAAGTCTTAATCAGGACGATTCCGCCATAGGTCATCTGCGTGATCGGCGTCCAGAAAACCAGGACGCCGATGCTGACCGCGTTGATGGCAGTAACCAAAACAGCGGCTGCCGCCGTATTTTTGGCAATTTTAACAAGCGGGTGGTAATAGTTGGTCGTCGCGTCCACGGCCGATTCCAGCGCTGTGTTGATCAACTCGGCTGTGATGACCAGTGTGACGGCTATGAGCAGGATCAATATTTCCACTTTGGAAACCTTGAAGACCAGTGAAGCGATCAGAACTACAATAGCGGATAGCACATGGATGCGCATATTGCGCTGCGTCCGAATGGCGTAGATCAGTCCGTGAATCGCATAATTAAAACTGTCAGTCAAACCCCGCTTCACGATCGGCTCACTCCAATCAATGCCATATAATGCTGCTCCCTGGCAACCATTCGTTCCCGGTCGGCGGCGTTCATATGGTCGTACCCCAACAGATGGAGCAGCGAGTGTACAAACAGGAACACCATCTCCCGCTGGATCGAGTGGCCATAATCCACCGCCTGACTGATTGCCCGCTCTGTCGAGATAATGACATCGCCCAGCAACAGACGGTCATCCAGGAACAGATCGTCCGTCAGATCATGTTCGGTATACTGCTCCGAAAAAACCGCTCCTTCTTCAAAGGCCAGCACCGGAAAAGACAGGACGTCCGTTGCTGTGTCGAGGCTGCGATAATCACGGTTAAGTTCCTGGATCGCCTGATTGTCGACGAGATACAGACTTACTTCCGGTTCATAATCCACGCCTTCGCCTTCAGCGACGACATTGAGTGCTTCATTCAATTTATCGATCAGTTCACGTGCAGGCTCAAGCAGAGTCTGATCGTTTTCCAGATTCAGCATAAGCTTCCTCCCATCCAGTGTATTTCGCTTACTTCTATGATACACGAAACCGCATCCGTTCACATCAGAAATTCAGTCTTGGCCAGTGATGCAAAAGGACAAAAAAAGACTTACCCACGAACGGGATAAGCCTAGTTTTGTTCATTCAGATACTTTTTAACGAGTTCACTCACCAGTTTGCCATCGGCTTTCCCTGTTGTCAGGGGCCGTACCGCACCCATGAGCTTGCCCATATCCTTTATGTTATTTGCGCCCAAAAGCGTAGCCTGCTCTTTAATCAATGAAGCGATTTCGGATTCGGTCAACTGTTCCGGCATATAGCGCAACAGTGTTTCAATTTCGAAATTAGCCTGATCGACCAGATCCTGCCGGTTGCCCCGCTGGAATTCCGTGAGAGCCTCACGACGCTGCTTGATTTCTCTGGCTAAAATTTGAAGGGCTTCGGGATCTTCAACCTTACGGTTATCAGTTTTCTCTACCTGCAAAATTGCAGCCTTCGCCATATTCAAAATATTGCTCAGATTCTTGTCTTTCTCCTTCATGGCCTGAATCCAGTCCCGTTGGAGCATCTCTTTTATCGTCATTTTTCTCTACCTCGAAGTTACTTGAACTTTCTCTTTCTGGCAGCTTCTGACTTCTTCTTTCTCTTTACGCTCGGTTTCTCGTAGTGCTCTCTCTTCCGGACCTCACTGAGAACTCCGGCTCTGGCACACTTCTTCTTGAATCTTCTGAGAGCTGACTCTAAAGTTTCGTTCTCTCCAACCTTGATTTCTGACATTATTTATCCCTCCCTCCGCTAGCAAAAAATTTAAACATTTCAGCCCTGCGGGGCAAAATAACACATCAGTTATTATACCCCGAACAGAGCTAAACGTCAACACCTAACCGGGAGGCCAATTCATACTTCTTCCGCCTAATATGTGGAAATGAAGGTGGGGCACCGTCTGCTGGGCATTCCGACCAACATTGGAAACGACCCGATAGCCGTTTTCGTTGAGACCTTTGTCATTGGCCAGGATCGCTATGATCTTCAGAACATGTCCCAGAATCCGCTGATCCGCCTCAGTGATATCTGCGATGGATGGGATGTGATGTTTGGGGACAACGAGAAAATGAACGGGTGCCTGGGGATTGATGTCATTGAATGCGACACAGTATTCATCCTCATGGATGATTTCTGCTGGAACTCGGCCATGTGCAATTTCACAAAATAAACAATCCATTGTTTCACCTCCTGTCATAGTTCTATTATACTACCTAATTCTTTTGAAAGCATTAAAATAACAGCAGACGAGAATCTCGTCTGCTGTTCATGGAGTTAACCAAGACTCAGAATCAGTACAACCAGCAGGATGATGCCCAGGAACAAGGGAAGGAAAAACTTGTAAGCGCCCAGCACCATGGCCAGGAAGTCGCTTCGCTCCATTTCTTCTTCCATTGTTGTCCGGAAATTCTCCTCGTCGACCGGATGATCTTGATCTTTAACGGCATCAAATGCCTCATCAATTTTTTTCTTGAACATGCTTCTCCGATGAATCGATTATTGAACTTCGTCCGCGAGAGTGATGTCAATGGTCTTGGCCCGATCTTCCTGCTTCAGCAGCGGGAAGTGGCAGGCAACCATGTGATTGGGGCGAATTTCACGGAGTTCAGGCACTTCTGTCTTGCAGCGTTCCTGAGCGAACTGGCATCTGGTGTGGAACTTGCAGCCTGCCGGTGGGTTGATCGGTGAAGGAATATCCCCTTCCAGGATCTTGATCTCCACTTTTTCCTTCAGATCCGTTGTCGGGATAGCCGACAGCAGAGCTTCCGTATAGGGATGGAGGCGGTTTGCGAAAAGTTCCTTGGTGTCCGTCAGCTCGACCAGGTTGCCCAGGTACATAACGCCGACACGGTCGGAAATGTACTTAATGACAGACAGGTCATGAGAGATGAACAGGTACGTCAGCTTATGGCGTTCCTTGAGGTCCAGCAGCAGGTTGATAACCTGGGACTGAATGGAAACGTCAAGTGCGGAAACCGGTTCATCAGCGACGATGAACTTGGGATTCAGTGCGACTGCCCGGGCAATACCGATACGCTGACGCTGTCCGCCGGAGAACTGGTGGGGATAACGGTGTACGAAATAGGGCTGGAGGCCGCATTTTTCCATAACATCCAGGATATACTTCTGGCTTTCTTCATCATCTTTTTCGATAATGCCATTTGCCTTCAGTCCTTCTGAGATGATCTGACCAACCGTCATTCTGGGATTCAGTGATGAATAAGGATCCTGGAAAATGATCTGAAGATCTTTCCGGTACTTTCTCATCTGATCGCGGTTCAGCTTCGCCAGGTCGATTCCTTCCGGATGTTCCGGGTCACCGTAATAGAGGATTTCGCCTTTGGTCAGGGGATAAAGCTGAAGCAGCGTGCGACCAAGGGTTGATTTTCCGCAACCTGATTCTCCAACCAGGCCCAGTGTTTCTCCCTCGAAAATATCCAAATCAACCCCTTCATTGGCCCGGACAAACAGGGCTTCCTTCTGGAAGATGGATGATTTCTTTAATGGGAAGTATTTCGTGAAATCCTTCAGACGGAACAGCAGTTTTTTTCCATCAGTCGAGTTCCCCGCAGCAGCGGTTTCCGGCTGATTGTTCTTAACATCATTCATTGGTTTATTTTGCATTTTGCTCACCTGAACGGACCCCCTTTTCCGGATAGAAACATCTTACTTCATGCTGATCTTCCAGCAGAAGCAGTTCCGGTTCTTCGTTTTGGCATTTTTCTGTCGCATATTTGCAGCGTGGTGCAAACTTACAGCCCTTAGGCAGATTCAGGGGATGCGGAACCGCTCCCGGGATCGGCTCAAGTCTCGTATCTACCGGGGTGTCGAGCCGCGGGATGGAGAACAGAAGGCCTTCGGTATAGGGATGTCTGTATTTGGAGTTGGTTTCATCAAAGATGGTGCGAACCGGGGCTTTTTCAACAACCTGACCACAGTACATGACGACAACGTCATCAGCCATTTCGTTGATAACCGCCAGATCATGAGTAACAAAGATGATGGAAGTTCCCTTGCGGGCCTTCAGATCATTCATCAGCTTCAGTATCTGAGCCTGGATTGTTACGTCCAGCGCGGTAGTAGGTTCATCCGCGATCAGCAGCTTCGGTTCGCAGGCCAGTGCCATAGCGATCATGACACGCTGACGCATACCGCCGGACAGCTGATGAGGATACTGCTTGGTTACTTTGGCAGGATTCGGAATCCGAACCTGTTTGAGCATTTCGATGGTCTTTTTGGCTGCTTCGCTCTTGTTGAGTCCCTGATGAATCATCAAAGGCTCAGAAATCTGACGCTCAATGGTGAACACCGGGTTCAGCGAAGTCATGGGTTCCTGGAAAATAACTGAAATGTCGTTTCCACGAATTTTTTCCATTTCTTTCAGCGGAATGTGAACCATGTCTTTTCCGTCGAATGTGATGTCACCCGAATCAATATAGCCATTTCCATCCAGAAGACGGATGATGCTCATAACAGAAACGGATTTTCCGGAGCCTGATTCACCAACAACACCTAATGTCTTCCCTGCTTCAACCACATAGTCGACATCATTAACTGCTTTAACAACACCTTTTTTCGTTTTGAAATAGGTATGTAAATTTTTAATCTCTAATAACGGCATAACCTGTTCTCCTTTCTACCTTTCCTGCGATTTCGGATCGATGGCATCGTCCAGTCCGGTTCCGATGAGGTTAATACAAATGATGCAGATGGAAAGGATCAGCGCAGGGAATACCCATCTCCACCAGAAATTCTGAATAACCGTGGAGTTGTTGGCACCGAACAGCATGTTGCCCCAGGTTGGCTGTGGCGGCTGTACCCCGAAGCCCAGGAAGGACAACGTTGCTTCGTAGAGCAGGTAGCCGGCAAAGTCCAAAGTGGCGGAAACAATGATTACTGAGATAACGTTAGGAATAATGTGCTGGAATACGATTCCCAGTTCCTTAATACCCATGGCTCTGGCCGCGGTAACAAACTCCTGTTCACGCAGTGACAGAACCTGAGCACGAATCAGACGCATCAGGCCGGTCCAGCCGAGGAACCCGAGAAGAACCATGATCAGGTAAACTTTCTGAGTTGAGGTGAACTTATTCCCCCAGACAGAGTTTAACAGAATGATCGTTGGCAGGAAGGGGAACGAGGAAATGATTTCCGCGAACCGCTGGATGAACATGTCGACTTTGCCTCCGAAGTATCCGGAGATGCCGCCCAATGCCATACCAATAAGTGTGGAAATAATGACAGCTAACGTACCGATGGTCAGAGACAGTCTGCCGCCGTTGATGATACGGGTCAGAACGTCACGGCCGAATTCATCCGTTCCCAGGAGATACCCTTTCATACCGAAGGAATTAAGCTGACCATCAGCTGTTATGTAGTAATTCTGATAGAATCCGGAAGCGATCATCTTCGCGTTTGTAACACCTGAAGGAACAGCGATCTGCCGCTGGTCATCTTCACCCCAGGCAACGATTGAACCATTTTCCAGAACGGTGGCGTAATGGTACAGCCCGCCTGAAATTGCCACTGGCTTGGAAGTGAATTCAGGAAGTTCCTGACCCGTCCGATAGCTCAGATTTCCCCAGTCGATGACCTTTCCATCTTCACGGATGGCTGCGAAAGACTTAGAGGTGGCAGCAATATCAATAAACTTGCCTGCCGGCGGTTTGGAGAATGTGTTCGCTTGAGTTCCAAGGTAAACAATCGTTCCATCTTTGGTCAGGGCTGACACAACATCGGTGGTAATTGCCACTTTGTCGATCTGTCCCTGATACTGATGGAAGTCGTTGTAGTCAAAGTTCATCACATTGCCCCAGGCTGCGGTCGTACCGTCTTCCAGAACAACCAGTGAGAACTTGTAACCTGCATGAACCGATTTGATCTTAGCATTTCTCAGCTGAGGCGGAATCCGGGTCTGTCCGTTTCGGGAGTTGCCCCATGCCCAAAGCTTGCCATCGGCACCCAATGCCAAAACATGGTCATAGCCGGCAGCTACCTGAACCAGGTTATTCATGCCAGCGGGTTTCTTTGCTTCAAGGTCAGGCATGGCGAACAGCGCTTTCTGCCCCCAGGCATGGAAATTTCCATCCTTGTCGATGCCAACACCGAACGTGCTTCCGACAGCGACATCTCTGGCACCGGTTTTCATGATTTCCGGGAACTCCATGAAGTTCTGTGACGGAGGCAGATCCGCCTGCATCGGTTCATTGTATCCAAGATCGATGCGGTAGAAGTACGGTGCGATAAACATGAAGGCCGCAATCAGTACGAACACAATCAGCGCGCCCATGGACAGTCTGTTTGAGGCAAAGGTTTTGACTACGGTCCGCCATGGCGTCTGGATCTGTTCTTCCTGATAGATGTTCAGGTTCTTTTTCTTCTTGCCGAACAAGCCCTTTTTGGGCGCAGCGGCTTTCTGCTCATTATTTCCGTTTGTTTTTTTCAATTCTTCTGACATTTGTCTTCCCCCTACGCGTTGATCCGGACACGTGGGTCTACCAGACCGAATGTCAAGTCAATGATGAGATTGGATCCCAAGGCCAAAAGTACATAGAACATCTGGATACCGAGTCCAACTGACCAGTCCTGATTTCTTAAAGCCGTGATGAAGGTATTTCCCATTCCGTTCAGTCCAAACATGCTTTCTACAACGATGGATCCATAGAAAATGGACAGAACCCATCCGATCAGAAGTGTTACGACCGGCAGGAGCGCATTGCGCCAGGCGTGGGAGAAAATAACGGCCTTCTCAGAGAGACCTTTTGCGCGGGCGGTTTTAATGTAATCCATGGAAAGTGAGCTGACCATGGCAGAACGGATATACCGCGTGGTGCTGGCCATGGAAGACATAACCAGGATTGCAACAGGCAGAACTAAGTGCCAAAGAATATCCTTGGTCTCAGCCCATTGCGTGGCTGCCTGCAGATTCGGGGTTTTCCAACCACTGACAGGGAACCAGCCGAGTTTAACGGCGAAGAAGTATATCAATACCAAAGCAGTAACAAAGGACGGGATCGAAACACCTACCAATGTTGCTACTTGGATAATTCTGTCGAAAACAGTGTTTTTCTTGACGGCCATCGCGATTCCCAGCGGAATGGTGATGAGCAATCCGAAAAAGACAACGAACAGGTTCATCAGAACCGTATTCTTCAACGGCACCTTGATGACATCCATAACTGGTTTGTTGTAGAGTGTTGAAGTTCCAAGATCAAGTGTGATCAGTCTGGAAAACCATTTCCAGTATCTGAGTGGCAGCGGGTCGTCCAGACCCATCTGGGCTCTTGTGATCGCATACATCTTTTGGAAGGCTTCCGGAGACATGGTGGATTTCAAAGGATAGACCTTAGCCATCGCTGGGTCACCGGGAACGCTGTTATACATGAAAAAGATGATAACGGACAAGGCAACGAATACAAGTACGATATACATGAATCGCTTCAGTATATATTTCGCCATTTTTTTCTCCCCCTCGTTTTAATCAATTTCTCTTTTAACGTGCAAATGAGGCCTTAAAAAGCCTCATTTGCTTCGTTAAAAGAATTATTTAGGTCTTAGTCCTGAACTGTTGCGTAGAGGATGGAATCCACTAAGCCACCGGTTGCGGAGGACTCGTAATTCTGAATCTTCGCATTGAAGAAGTCATGGATCTGGTTGGAATACAGTGGGAGGTCCGGAAGCAGTTCGTTCCATCTTGCGATGTAGTTCTGCCATCCTTCAAGGAATTTTTCCTTTTCGGTCGGAGCCACTTTCCAGAATCCTTCAGCCAGTTCTTCGAGCTGCTTGTCAACGATGAAGTTGGTGTTGTAGCCCTGAGCCAGTTTCTTCTCATCGGTTGTGTACTCATCTCTTGGTACATAACCAACTGGGAAGTTGGAAGCGAAGTTGAACATGTTGAATTCCTTAGCGCCGTATTTTTCACCCTGTGAAGCATCTCTGTAAACATAGTTCAGGAGTTCTTCGAAGGTCATAACGGTCTGCTGGATTTCCATACCGGCAGCAGCCACATCAGTGGACTTCTGCAGCTGGGTTACAAGCAGTTCGGAAACAGCGTTGTTCTCAGAGGATCCCCATTTGATGATGAGCGGCATGAACTCGCCCTTCTTGTCCGGGTTCTCTTTGTATCTCAGGCCAGTTCCGGAGTATGGTTTTCCATCCTTGTCCAGGTTCCAGCCGGCTTTGTCAAGGAGTTCCTTGGCAGCATTCAGGTCGTATGCATACTGGTTCAGTCTCGGTGCCAGGGCAGCCTGAGATTCTTTGTAGAACCACTGGCCTTCGCCGTAAGGTCCGTTAACAACAGTTCCAAATCCGCCAGTGAATGCCTGGGTGAACTTGTTTCTGTCCAGCAGGTGAGCAATCGCCTGTCTGACTTCTACATCCTTGGTCGGATATACGTCAGCTACGAAAGCGAGCTTTCCGTATCCTGCTCTGGGATATGCGAAGTAGTTGAACTTGTTGGATCCGTCTTCAACCAGGGTGAATCCTGCGTTGATTTCAGTTCCGGACATCATGTGGGTCAGAAGGTCAACTCCGCCGGTCTTCAGTTCATCCATAGCGGTTGCGGATGTGATGTGTCTGAAGATTACAGTGTTGATGGAAGGTTTCTTGCCTTCCCAGTTTCCAACATACTTGTCATTGATCTCAAGGACCATGATCTTGGAAGTCGGATCCCATTCCTTAACTTTGTAAGGGCCTGAAGCCGGTCTGTCCGGGTTGTTCTTCGCGCTTTCAATCGCCTTACCAAAGTTTTCTTCGGTGAAGTTGTCGCTGAAGTATGCACCCTTGCCGTCATCCTTGATCTCAACCTTGCCTGCTGCTGAATTGTTCAGCCAGTAGTCCAGATGAGTCGGTCCAACGGAAGCCTGGGTCAGTTCATAGAAGGAAGGAACGTATTCCTTATCGATGGTTACGGAGAACGTTTTGTCATCGATGAGGCGAACGCCTGAGAATTCCTTTGTTTTGCCTTCGAGGAAGTCAGCGTATCCTACATAGTAGTTACCATAGGTAGGCTTCGCATTAAGTTTCTGAAGGACCGGTGAGGAGAAAAGAAGGATCGATGCAACATAGTTGGTTGCGGTGATCGGAGTACCATCAGAGAATACCATACCATCATTGATTTTGAACTCGTAGGTTTTGGTACCATCTGCATTTTCGGTCACTTTGTGCTCTGCTACAACAGATTTGTTGATGAGCAGTTCGCCGTCCATTTTGGCTTCAACAGTTGCAGCACCTTCAACAAATGTCTTGATGTCGTTGTCGGTTGCATTGTTCTGCCACCAGGGAGGAGCAAAGTCACCGGTCGGCTCGGTTGTTGTTCCGATGATGACGGTGTTCTTGCCAGGGGTCTTGATGATGTCCGGTCTCTCGACCAGTGAGGCTGCCGTCAGCGGAGTCGTGGAGTCTGCAGTGGTTGTACCTGCAGGGGTTGAGTCCGCGGTTGTGGTTGACGGAGTTGATCCACCTGTTGTCGGCTGGGTAGCTGGGGTTGATGGTGTACAACCGGCAAGCACTGAGGCAGCCATAACGACAGGCAAAAGAAGTGATACGATTCTTTTCTTCATTAACTAATCCTCCTTAAGATTATCAAAATGAGTTGGTCCCATTAAAGATTAAACCTATATTAACACATCGTTCGACCTTTATACAATATTTATAAATCACTTTTTAAAATTACGGCCAGTGTAACGTTTAAATAAGCCCCATTCTATACATTCTTGTTTATAATTATGCATCTTCGCAATCCGGAACAAGCCGTATTTTGCTTTCATTGATAATTTCGTCGTAAATTAGCGAAATATCCATGCATAAATGACGAATTGGAAATCTAAACGCCTCGATTAAATCTGTTTGATAACGCTCAACAGGCCGTATTGTTCGAAAAGCCAAAACAATTCAATGGTTATTTAATGAGTTGTCATTTCTTTAAATAAACTGTTCGTTTTCGAGAATATCAGGGCCTTTTCCTCTTATTTTTTGATCATTACGATTCATCCAGCAGGATCCCTGTGCAATGAGTCGAAACTGAAGATACGATGTACACCTTACGGATTTGTCCGGCCAGATCTGCTTCGGTTTCAACCCGAACCTCGACAAAATGCTCAGTGAGTCCCCTCCCCATTGAACTATCACTGTGTTCAAACAGGATGGCCTGAACAGTCCCAATCAGACTGGCATGAAACAGATTCTCCATTTCATCTGAAAGGCTGGTCAGCTCATGGCTGCGGCGATCCTTGTCCGCCGGAGAAACCTGATTCGGCATGCCGGCAGCCGCGGTACCTGCGCGAGGGCTGTATTTGAAGACATGAGTCTTGGTCAGCCGCAGCCTTTTCAGGAAATCCAATGTTTCTTTGTGCTCATCCTCTGTTTCTCCGGGAAATCCGGTGATCAGATCGGTCGTAATACTGACCTGGGGAATTTGAACCCGAAGCGCATTCACAACTTCTTCATATTCCCGGGTAGTATAGCGCCGATTCATCCGCTTCAGAACTGAATCAGATCCGGACTGAAGACTTAAATGGAAGTGTGGACAAAGCTTCCTTAAGCGAGCGATCCGTTCCAGACGATCCCCTTTGAAAAACATTGGTTCGATGGAGCCGATACGAATACGCTTCAGCCCTTCAAATTGTTCCAGATCTTCAAGCAGCTCAATCAATCCATAGCTTGAATCACCCAGCAGAACGCCCTGATCTGGTTTATCCAGTCCATAGGAAGCAATATGAATGCCGGACAGTATCACTTCCTGAAAACCAGCCTCGACCAGCTGATGAATTTCCTTCAGGACAAGATCCTTTCTTTTGCTGGAGATCCCACCCCTGGCATAAGGGATCATGCAATAGGTGCAAAATCGGTTGCAGCCATCCTGGATCTTAAGAAATGCCCTGGTCTTGTCTTCAAAATCGCTGACATTCAGCGGCTCAAACTCATGGGAAGCCATGACGTCCGAAACCTCCACAATCCGCTCGCCAGTGGCCAGGCTGCGGTTAGCCAGTTCTACGACCCGGGATTTGTTGCGTGAACCCAGTACGATGTCAACTCCGTCAATGGCGGCGATTTCTTCCGGTGCAATCTGGGAATAACATCCGACCACGGCGATGACCGCATCCGGGTTCATCCGACGGGCGCGGCGGATCATCTGGCGGGACTTCTTGTCACCGGTATTCGTCACAGTGCAGGTATTAATGACATATACATCAGCCTTTGATTCAAAGGGAACTGCCTCGTAGCCGTCTTTTCGGAACAGCTCCAGCATGGCTTCCGAATCATAAATATTGACGCGGCAGCCCAAGGTTTCAAACGCGACTTTCATGAAGTTCCTCCTTCGCCGGACGAACACCAGCCATATCTCCGGCAATATACTGCAGGATCGATACAACACTAAGGGCACAGGTTTCTGTCCGCAGGATCCTGGGGCCCAGTGTAATTATTCTGGCTCCGTTCTCTTGCAGCCATTGGATTTCAGAAGACTCAAACCCACCTTCCGGTCCGACCACAATGCCAATTCGCCGCGAAGCGCGAATCTCATCCTCGCATCCGGCAAGACCGGTACCTTCCTGATTTTCATAAGGGACGAGAATCAGGTCCAATCCCCGCATTTCCTGTTCCAGTTCCGTCAGCTCGATGGGCTCAGCTACCTTCATAATCCTGCTCCGCATCGACTGTTTTCCGGCCTCCAGCGTAATCCGGCGCAGCCGGTCAAGTTTTTTATATTCCGACCGCACTTCCGGTATGACCCGTTGAGTAATCAGCGGCACCAGCCGCACAGCGCCAAGCTCGGTCAGTTTCTGACATACCAGTTCCATTTTCTGACCTTTGGGAAGTCCCTGAAAGATTGTCAATTCCAAAGGACTCTCATTGGTCTGGGCGATTTTTTCATCCAAACTCACCACAACCTCGGTCTTATTGATGGATCGAATCTCCCCCTGGTAATCCTGTCCGTCCAAATTGTTAACCAGTACCCTGTCCCCTTCCTTGAGGCGCAGTACCTTCCAGGCATGCTTGACGTCATCCCCGGTAATTCTGGCTGTCATCTCCGTAATATCCTGTGTAAAAAATTTATGCAATCATTGGCCTCCCATCGATCTTTTCATCAATCATATCGTATTGTCCGGTGATCCATGACGGATTGTTGTCAAATCCAATTATAACATGCATATTATTGGATTATTCACATCCTGTTATCCTGCCTATGTTATAATACTCCGTAACTTAAACAGTACGTTTTTATTAAGGAGATGTTTTTTTAATGAAAGAAGGAACCGTTAAATGGTTTAACCAGGAAAAGGGCTATGGCTTCATCGAAGTACCTGGTGAGAAAGACGTTTTCGTGCACTATCGTGCCATTATCTCAGATGAAATGAGAAAATCCCTCGATGAGGGCGATCGCGTCGAGTTTGAATTGGAAGAAGGCCCAAAGGGTCTCCAGGCAGCCAATGTTAAAAAACTGAGATAGCCCAGCAAACGAAACCACCCGACTCATACCGGCAAGACGGTATAAGTCAGGTGGTTTTTTCATTGCATGGACTTGCGACATCCCCTCTTCCCGATCAATCAGTCAATGAACATTCAGCGTTCAGTGCCTGGACCGGCTGACGAATTGCCTGAATGAAATCCTAAGTCAGGGATTATTCGGCTGCTTTCAATCGAGCCACTACCGCCCGCCAGTCGTTCTCATTGCGCACTTCAAGAACTTCAAAGCCGGATGCACTCAGCTGATCGAGCACATCCTGTTCCCGCAGATGGATGATGCCTGAGCCGATGAACAGACCGCCCGGTTTCAGGACCCGGTCCAAGTCCTTTGCCAGGAAGATGATAACGTCGGCAATAATATTGGCGATAACTACATCGGCCTTGTCGCCGGTTTCATCCAGCAGGTTGCCTTCCTTAACCGTCACCTGGTTCATCTGATTGAGCCTGACATTGATATTTGCAGAATCCACGGCAACCGGATCCAGATCAATGGCCAGGACTTCCTTCGCCCCAAGCTTGGCTGCTGTGATTGCCAGGATTCCAGAACCGGTTCCCACATCAAATACCGTTTCTCCGCCCTTCACATAATCCTGAAGGATCTCAATGCACAGCTTGGTCGTCTCATGGGTGCCGGTACCAAATGCCATTCCGGGATCCATCTCCACCACCAGATCTTCCGGGGCGGCATTGTAATCTTCCCAGGTCGGCTTGATCACGATTCGGGAACCGATCCGGATCGGTTTGTAGTACTTTTTCCAGGAATTGGCCCAGTCTTCTTCGAAAACCTTTTTGCCCTCCACCCGAAATGGTTCGCTGCTGATTCCGAATTCTTTCAGTCCGACGATTCGTTCCCGCAAAAAGGACATGTGCTCTTCCATATTTTCGGTATCCGGGAAATACGCGGTCAGAACCGCTGCTTTTTCCCCTTCCGGGAACAGGTTTATATCGGCAAAATCCCAGGATAACGGTCCTGCTTCTCTTGTCAGAAGATCGGTGGGATCCTCCAGTGAGATTCCTTTGACATTCATTCCATACAAAATCCCTGTCACAGCCTCAATTGCCTCCAGAGGGACAACGATTCTGATTTCATTCCATTCACCATTCATGCTTTTTTTCCTTCCATTGATTCAAAATATCGTAGCGGGTGCGATCAATCCCAATCGGAGTGACCGATACAAATCCATCTTCCCAGGCCGCCAGGTCAGTTCCTTCAGAAAAAGGACGGTTAAGAGACAATGCCTGACGGGTGATCCGGATTCCTTTGGATTGGCTCCGGCTGCCGCCGGGGAAGTTGACATTGAGGACCGAATCGTCATGCCAGAGATTTTCCTCAAACAAAAATTCCAGAACCCGGGCCAGCTCCCGACGTGTCAGCGGATCATCACCCAGCGCTGAGGAGAAGGCCGCGGAAGGGATCCCATAAAGCAGTGCTTCGCTGGCCGCTCCGACTGTCCCGGAATAATTGATGTCTATGCCAAGATTCGTTCCATGGTTGATCCCGGAAAAGACGAAATCAAACGTCAGTCCCAGCCGGTCCATTGCCATAATCACACAATCCGCCGGCTTGCCAGTCACCTGATATGCCCGGATTCCTTCCAGCGCATGGTATTCCGTCACATGCAGCGGTTGGCGAACTGTAATGCCATGGCTCATGGCACTCTGCTCCTCCGCAGGTGCCACGACGGTAACATCGCCGAACCGGGCTGCGGTCTGTGCCAGCAATCGAATGCCGCCAGCGCTGATTCCGTCATCATTCGTGATCAGGATTTTCGGTTTTTCAGTCAGTTGTTTCATCTCCGCTCCTTCCAGGCAGTAGGAAATTGGATCTCTCCCGATGGGAGGGCACGGGTTTAATTCTCTGTGGTGTTCCCATTATAATCCAACTCCGGCTTTCGCAAAAGCCAGAGTTGCTCATACTCCAGCTCATACTCCAGCTCAAACTCCTGCTCAAACTCCTGCTCAAACTCGAACTCACGCACATGCTCCGCCTCCGAACATTAACGCCTGCTCATCCTCTTCAGGATTCTTGATCATGCATCAAGATTGAAGGTTCACTGTCCAGCCATCTGGAAACGAAGTAATTCTTCGGTCCGGCTCGAACGTGCCTCGGGCTCGAACGAGCCACGGCCCATGGAAATGGCCAAAGGGGCAGCGGCGCTGTTCCTTTGGCCATTTAAGCATTTGCCGTCAAAGCAATTTAGAAAATCCCGAATTTTCGTTTTTTGTCGGCGGATTTCTTCTCACCGGCTTTTTTATCGGAGGCTGAGAATCCGGATGCTGCCAGATAAGCCTGCAGAGCTTCCTTCTGGGCATCATTGAGTTTTTGCGGCGTATCCACAATCACATTGACAAACTGGTCTCCGCGCTGATCCGATTTGGAATTGACCAGGGGAACTCCTTTGCCCTTGAGCCGGAATACCGTGCCGGATTGCGTTCCCGCAGGAATCTTGTAGCTCACTTCGCCATCCACTGTCGGGACACGGGTTTCCATGCCCAGGGCAGCCTGTGCAATATCAATATGCTTATCGATGAAAATGTTGGTGCCTTTGCGGACAAACGTTGAGCTGGGCTTGACCCTCAGCACCAGATGCACGTCTCCGGCGGGACCGCCTTTAAAGCCGGCACTGCCCTGGCCGCGCAACGGAATCACATTGTTGCTGTCTACGCCCTTGGGGATGTTCACCGTGACTTTGCGCTGGGTTCTGACCCGTCCCTTGCCGCGGCAGGTCGGACATGGTTCCTCAATGACCTCGCCTTCGCCATGACACACATCACAGACAGTTTCCGTCATCATATTGCCAAACATCGTCTGGCGCTGGGTGCGGATCCGGCCGGATCCCTGGCATTTGGAGCAGGTCCGTTTCTTGGATGGATCCTTGGCACCTGAACCATGGCAAGTATCACAGGTATCGTCCACTGTGAGGTTGATTTCCTTCTTCGTTCCGAATACGGCCTCCTCAAAGGTCAGATCCAGGTAGTATTCGATGCTTTCACCGCGACGGGGCGCATTGGCACTTTGCTGCCGACCTGATGAACCGGTGAAGCCTCCGAAGAACTGGCTGAAAATATCGCCCATATCGAAACCTTCAAAATCATATCCGGCATATCCTCCGCCCTGTCCGAAGCCACCATTGAAATCCGTGGTTCCGTACTGGTCGAACTGAGCTTTTTTCTGCGGATCGGAAAGAACCTGATACGCTTCATTGATCTCTTTGAATTTTTCCTCTGCCGCTTTGTCACCCTGGTTTCGATCCGGATGATACTTTATTGCCAGTTTGCGGAAGGCGCGCTTTATTTCTTCTTCGGTGGCATCCTTGGTCAGGCCAAGGAGCTCATAATAATCTTTATTGGCCATATTTACTCCCGTTCGTCAAGATTTTGAGAACCAGGCAGCCTGGTTCTCAAAATGACTTGTTGGTTATGATTTTTTCTGCTGCATGGATCACTCCATGACATTCCACTGAAACAGTGTATCAGAAATTACTGCTTGTCTTCAACCTCGAAATCTGCATCAACGACATTGTCGGGACCGGACTGTGACTGATCAGCTGTTCCCGCTTCCGGGCCGGCACCTTCCTCCGCAGAGGCCTGAGCGCTTGCCTGGTAAACCTTGGAGGATACCTCGTAGAAGGCCGTGGTCAGCTCATCCTGGGCTTTTTTAACCGCCTCCAGATCTTCGGAATCGGTCAGTTTCTTCAGCGCTTCGAGTTTCTCCTCGATGCTCGCCTTATCAGCGGCATCTACCTTGTCCTCGATATCCTTCAAAGCTTTTTCAGTCTGATAAACAGCCTGTTCCGCGTTGTTTTTGATTTCAACCCGTTCTTTCTTCAGGCGGTCTTCTTCCGCGAAGCGTTCTGCTTCCTGAACAGCCTTGTCGATATCAGCTGAAGTCATGTTGGAAGAGGCGGTGATCGTGATATTGGCTTCCTTGCCGGTTGCCTTGTCCACTGCGGTTACCTTGACGATACCGTTGGCATCAATGTCAAAGGATACTTCAATCTGCGGGATGCCGCGCGGTGCCGGAGCGATTCCGGAGAGCGTGAAGCGACCCAGTGTCTTGTTGTCCATGGCCATTTTGCGTTCACCCTGAACTACATGGACGTCGACTGAAGTCTGACCATCTGCTGCCGTGGTGAAGATCTGGCTCTTTTTGGCCGGAATCGTGGTGTTCCGTTCGATGATCGGGGTTGCAATTCCGCCCATGGTTTCAATTCCCAGGGTCAGCGGAGTAACATCCAGCAGGACAATGTCTTTGACGTCTCCGGTCAGAACACCGGCCTGAATGGCGGCACCCAAAGCGACCACTTCGTCCGGGTTGACACCCTTGGTGGGTTCCTTGCCTGTAAATTCCTTTACGATATCCTGAACTGCCGGGATTCTGGTGGATCCACCGACCAGGATTACCTTATCAATGCCGGATACTTTCAGTCCTGCATCCTCAATGGCCTGCTTCATGGGCTGCATCGTGGCCTTGACCAGATCGTCGGTAAGTTCATTGAACTTGGCTCTGGACAGTGACATATTGATATGCTTGGGTCCGGTGGCATCCGAGGTAATGAAGGGAAGGTTGATCTGAGCCGTTGTAGCGGAAGACAGTTCAATCTTTGCAGCCTCAGCAGCATCCTTGAGGCGCTGCATGGACATTTTATCATTGGTCAGATCGATGCCGTTGGACTTCTTAAACTCTTCAGCGATCCATTTTACGATTCTCTGATCGAAGTCATCTCCGCCCAGCTTTGTGTTTCCATTGGTGGAAAGAACTTCGAAAACGCCATCTCCAAGATCCAGGATGGATACATCAAATGTTCCGCCGCCCAGATCGTAGACCAGAATCTTGTGAGCGTCATCGGTTTTGTCAATACCATAAGCCAGGGATGCGGCCGTCGGTTCATTGACGATACGCAGGACTTCAAGTCCGGCAATTTTTCCGGCATCTTTGGTTGCCTGGCGCTGGCTGTCGTTGAAGTAAGCCGGAACCGTGATAACCGCCTGGGTAACGGTTTCGCCCAGGTAGCTCTCCGCGTCACGCTTCATTTTCTGAAGGACCATTGCTGAAATTTCCGGTGCGGTATACTTCTTGCCATTGACGTCTACTTTAAAGTCGGTTCCCATCTGGCGCTTGATGGAAGCGATGGTGTGGTCCGGATTGGTGATTGCCTGCCGCTTGGCTGTTGCTCCTACGAGCAGGTCTCCGTTGGGCTGGAATGATACGACGGAGGGTGTCGTCCGGGCTCCTTCGGAGTTCGGGATGACTACCGGGTTTCCGCCTTCCATAACCGCTACAACTGAGTTTGTGGTACCAAGGTCTATTCCAATTACTTTTGCCATAATAAGCCTCCTAAATATATCTTGAATCTAATATTTTGCTTGTTGTTTAAAATCAGCCTCGGTGAAGCATCCGCTGATTAGTTTGCTACTTTGACGACGGTATGGCGAATGACTTTATCACCGATCTTATACCCTCTTAAAAACACTTCCGAAATTTCTTTTTCTCCCTTATTATCATCCACTTCATGCATTACGGCCTCATGGTAATGGGGATCAAAGGGCTGATCCGTGGGAATTTCCTCCACCCCGAACCGCTGCATGGCCTGAACGAACTGGTCCAGCGTCATCTGAACGCCATCCTTTAATCCGGGCAGGTCATCCGTTTCCGAAATAAGCGCACGCTCCAGATTATCGATGACCGGGAGAATATCCTTGAGCAGATTGGAAGTACACTGAGCGGAAAGCTCTTCCTTTTCCCGGGCAGAGCGCTTCCGGTAATTATCATACTCCGCAGACAGCCTGGTCAGGCGATCCTTGAATGCATCCAGCTCGTTTCCAAGCTTTTTATTCTCATCTTCCAGGTTCTTGATTTTTCGTCTGAAGAATATCATCTCATCCTCTTCTCCGGCGGAGGAAGCGGCTGCTTCGTCCTCACTGATTGTCGGGGCTTGCTCGTTCGATCCGTCGGATTCCGAATGAACCGGTTCCGTCAGTTCCGGATCTTTTCCATTGGCTTCAGGGCTTTGACTCGCCATGGTCTCTTCTGCTCCGGCAGCCTGAGTCATTGCCTCTTCTTGCTTCAAAAGATCCTCTTTGTCTTTCCACTTATCCATCGTCCGTCTCCTCTGTGATATTTCTCAGTTTGCGGTTTAGTTCATCAACAACACTCTTCAGGATTGAGCTCATTTTGGAATAATCCAGTCGCTTTGGTCCCAGGAGATTGATTGTTCCCACATCCTGTCCATTCAATTTATATTTAGCCGAGATAATCGACCAGTCTTTCGTTTCCGGTAAATTCGTTTCCTCGCCGATCACAATTCGGAATTCGTCCTCGCAATCTTCACAGGACTCGACATTGACCATCAGTTCATCGGGATTTTCCAAGACTTCCAGTACTTCTCTTGCCTTTTGGATATCATTGAATTCCGGATAGTCGAGGATATTGTTCTTGCCTTCTACGATGTAGCCATTGCTTTCATCGTAGAGCGCATCATGAACAGCGGCCATGATGGAGGCAAACAGTTCGGAATGTCCGGCCAGATCACGACGGATTGAATCCATAATTAAAATATCGATTTCCGAAGCTGCCAGTCCGGACAACTTGCCCGTCAAAAGATTCGACAGCATCAGAAGATCCTGCGGTTCCGGGACATCCTTGGTATCGAGAATCGTATTTTTCACCTGGTTGTTGCCAAGTACCAGCACCACCATGATGTGATGCTCACCCAGCGAGACCAGCTGAACCGTTCGGATCTGGGAAAATCGGGTAGAGGGCTTTCTGGTAATGATAGCCAGATTCGTCAGCTGCGACAGCATCTGCGAGGTTTGGCGGATGATCTTGTCTATTTGAAAGGAAGCGATGGACAGGATCTGCTTTTCAATCAGAGCAATTTCCTCTCTGGTAGCCTCTCCCCGTTCCATCAGCTGATCCACATATACCCGATACCCTTTCGAAGATGGGATCCGTCCGGCTGATGTATGAGGCTGCTCGAGGAAACCCATCTCTTCCAGATCGGACATCTCGTTGCGGATGGTGGCCGGACTGATGCCCAGGTCATATTTTTTCGCCAGGGTCCTTGATCCAACCGGTTCACCGGTTGAAACATAGTCTGAAATGATGGCTTTGAGTATTTCCAGCTTCCGATCATTCATTCCGTCTTCCAGCATTCCCCCACCTCCTTACTCTGTTAGCACTCATCTTGTTCGAGTGCTAATTAACCCATAACTAGGATATCATTTGAGGGAAACCATGTAAACCCTTTTTATTAGATTTAAATATTAAAAATACATGAAATCCAGGATTTCCTCACCCGATTTCTCGCTTCCGATTTCCTCAACCAATCGAACGCAAAAAATAACCCTGAGCTCGCGCTCAGAGTTATTTTCATGAATTGAATCAAATGGGGTGATCGACAGACCAGCCCGATGCCTGCATGGGTTCGGCTGAACGGGTTCGCTGCACGAATTCTCATCGGCGTGTTGAATAAATTCTTACAGACTCTCCAAAGAAAATGATCTGGCTGTTTCGGTTTCTTCATTATATATATTTCAATCATCCGAAAGCCCGCGGAAAATTATGCAAAGTATTCAAATTCTTACTCAATCAAGGAAATCCTGTCCTTTTTTTCTGCTTGCATAGCTCTGCACCGATGTATGCCGGATTACGATTCGGAATGGGACTGATCCTCGACGACTTCTCTGGCCATCTGCCTTTGCTGCTGGGCGGCTTTTCTCTCCCCGAGAAAACGATCCACCTCCACCTGAGAGATGTCCGGCCAGGCATCCAGAATATAATAAAGATTGACTACATCCATGCGATTGTATTCCAGCAGGCGGCTCTTCTTTTCAGTCGGCATGCGCAGGATATAATTCGGATCGGCCATGACCGCGGCAAATGTCTTGGCTATGGTGGACCCTGAAATCGACGGACCCGTCCGTTCCACACCGGCGAATTGTTCCAGTGCGTTCAGACCGATCATTGCTGAGAAATCTTTATGGAATCGAGTCTGCAGGTCCACAACTTGAAACACCTCCCGCAGATTGGTGTTCAGTCCAAACTTGTGAAACATGGCGTGAAGAACCATCAGATCATTCCGGGCAGCGAAGGCAACCAGATGATCGTACCCTTCCCTGCGCTTGCGCATCAGATACTCGTGGCTGCGGAGCACCATGGTCTTTAAATCCGTTTTATTTTCCAGGAAATACTGAGTGCAGATGAGTTCGTCGTTTTCCCGGACGGCAGCTCCAAAAATGCCCAGTGCAATGGGTTTATGATAAATATAATGTTCCAGGTCCAGATAAACGGACCGGGATGTCAGTTCTGTTTCCTCCGGCCCAGCCCCGGGATTGGCCTTCAACTCCCGGAGCTCCGGGCCATACACCTTATACCGTGTGATTTGTTCGATCATCGACCAGCTCCACCTGACTCAGATTCATTCGATAAATCACATCTTTGCGTTCCACAATACAGGTTGCTTTGGCCATCAGCTCCGGATCATTCCGGACCAGGTTAATCAACTCCCTGGTTGGATTGATCAGATTGGGATAGCCAGTCAGGCGGAACATCGAGATATCCGCTGCCGTATCGCCGTAAGACCAGGACTGACTCAGATCGATATCATGGGTAACCGCCAGTTCTTCCAATGCCTGCTGTTTGCTTTCGGCGGTCCACATGGGAATGATTTCTCCGGTGTACCGGTGATTCCGATCCATCAGATAGCGGGAACCGCGAAAATCATCAAAGCCATAGAATTTCGCCATGGCTCCTACCAGTTCATACGGACTGCCTGACACGGTGATGCACATGTGGCCCTGTTCCTTATGCCACTGAATCCGCTGTCTGGTATACACATAAGTCCTCATGGCCTTATCTTCAATGACCCGCTTTACAATATGCTGAACCAGAGACCGATGATGTCCCATGATCGCCTGGGTATACATGCTGGACATCTTCAGCAGATACATGTCATATGTGCCCAGCCGGCGATCCCAGTTCACAAACTCCGGACGGACTTCATCATACCATTGCTCATAGCTGATGATTTCACATTTTACAAGCATCTTAAAGAGGTCAGCGATGAACCCTTCCCGGTATAGCGTGCCGTCAATGTCAAAAAATGCTGCAGTTTTTTTCATTCAGACCCCTTCTTCCATCTTTTATTTATTAACTCCTGTTCTCCTGGGCGGGCGAACTGGTTTAATATTCCATAATTTCTTGTCCGTGGACTCTTTCTCATCTTGTTCATGGCGTCTTTCAACAAAGCAACTCAGACTTAAGAACACATCCAGGGATAGCAACGTAGGCTGGTCTGCAGGCACAACAAGTCAGCCCCAATCGCCAAACCCAAATTGACCACAGGTCATCTCCCGAGTAAAGAATGAGATCACCAGGCCATCCGATCATCGGGTATTATATATATCTTCATTGTATCGATTTTCAGTCAGCCTGTCTTGCCAAAGATGATCTACCTGGTACGGTTATAGTAATTTTGCTTCAGATCCATCATGAGTTCCAAGTCACTGACAAAGTCATAGAGCGTAGCCCGACATTCAAACTCTTCTTTTGAAGCAGGCAGATCCATCTGATGGAAATGCTCCTGATACTGTCTGATCTGCTCGGCGGTGGATCCGGAAAACTCCATCTGATTCACCTGAAGTGCCAGCAGCTCGGTTAATCGGCCGACAATGGCAGTTTCCTGACCCGACCGTTTAATTCGGAGCAAATATCGCTCCAGATGCTTCATGACTTCCAGCTGACTAAGGCGCATATCCAGGTAACTGATCCGGTCCTCCAGGTTCCGCCTCTCGAAATTTGAGGATTCCTGTTCCACCCGCTCGCGGGCTCTCTCAAGCAGATTGGTCAGTTCAGCCATCAGATGCGGCCGAGGCGCCACTTCATCTGACTTCAGGCGGGAAGCCAGGTGAAGCAAAACCTCCTTCAACTTCTCCTCAATGGCTGCTACGTCTGCCTGCAATTGAGTTTCGATACTGGGAATGTGCAGGTTCACCAGCAGTGCACATCCAGCGCCGATTACCATCTGCATAAACTCATTGCCCAGCCAGCCGGGCGCAACGGATCGAATGGCCAGCAAATGAGTCACCAAAACTGAACAAGGCACAATGGCTTCGTGGAATCCAAATCGAACCGCGATGGGTATAAACATTAAAAGGTAAAGACCGAATGCTACTGATGTGAACCCAAAGGTTAGAAACATCAGAGAACCGATGCTGAGAGCTACCAGTGTCGCGATGAGACGCTGCCTTGCCAGGTTAATGGATTTCCGTTTTGTATTCTGGACACTCAATATGGCAATAATTCCTGAGTTCCCTGCGTAACTCAATCCAATGAGCTGAGACAGAAATATCGCCGCGGTAGCCGCCACTGCTGTCTTCAGGGTTCGAAACCCAATCCTTGTTTTTATTAATTTAATGACTTCCATTTTTCCCTCTTTTCCCCTTTTCCCGTTAATCCCACTTTCCCCTGGATCCTCTGATCCCGCTGATCGGACTGTTTTAAAATGAATTGAATGTGCAGAAGCCGATGATTCCGGCGATTCTGTTCCGAGGGATCAAGCAAATTCATCGACTTGCAGAATACGTTTTCTCACAAATCAGTCCAATCTTCCTGAGACACCCGCTTATCCATTCGTGCTAGGCCAAGCTTGGCTGGAATCGCCACAACAGAGTCTTCCTGGTTAAATTTTACCGCATGACAAGGAATCTCGCTCACTTTTTTTCTGTGAAACCAGCGCTCCCGCTTATTTCTTGTCCAGGAACCCGGGGCTATTTGATCCGAGCAGCTGGTTCAAACAATCGAGGCAGCTGACGGTTACGTGTCCAGAGTGCGATTATCACTGTTGCTCCAAGGCTTCCGCTGATTATTCACTACCGTTGTAATGGCGAAAGATAAAATATTAACATTCGAAATGTTTTATTGACACGAAATCTTTGTAAAGATATAATGAACTTGAAGTTAATGATAATGATTTTCAATACTGATTAGTTCTTAAGGAGTGACCTTCCATGACAAACATAAATCGACTGAATATAGGCCAATCCGGCAAAATAGTGAAAGTAGAGGGCGATGCCCGTCTAACCAAGCGTCTGCAAGCTTTGGGATGCATTCCCGGCACGGTGCTGGAACTGGTGCGTATCGCTCCCCTGGGAGATCCGCTGGTGGTTTCCTTCCGCGGATTCAATCTGGCCATCCGTAAAAAGGATGCCTCTTCCATCTTTGTGGAGATCTAGGCTCTATGGTCATCGCATTGCTTGGGAATCCCAATGTGGGAAAAACGACTCTGTTCAATCTTCTGACGGGCAGCAACCAGTATGTTGGAAACTGGCCTGGCGTCACAGTAGAAAAAAAGGAAGGCTGGCACGGCGATATGAAAGTCGTCGACTTGCCAGGTATCTACGCGATGGATACTTACTCCAATGAAGAGAAAGTATCCAAAAACTTTTTAACCGAGGAAAAACCCGATCTGATCGTCAATATTCTGGACGCCTCGAACCTTTCGAGAAATCTTTATCTGACGAGTCAGGCTTCCGAATTCGGCATCCCCATGATCATTGCCCTGAACATGCTTGACATGGCAAAGAATAAAGGGATTCAGATTGACCCCGGCAAACTAAGTCAGAATATTGGCCTGCCGGTGATCCCCATCGTGGCTGCCAAGGGTCAGGGCATTGATGAACTGGTGAAACAGATCAAGTCAGGCGCAGGCCAGGTGACCTCCCTCCTGAAACCCCAGGCCAACGAAGCCAGAACTTACGAGAAGATCGATGCCATTGTCGCTGATTCACAGACTGGCGAAGGCAAAGTCCATGCGCTGACCGACGCCATAGACCGGATTGTGCTGCATCCCGCAGCAGCTTACCCCATTTTCCTGCTACTGCTGTTTCTGGTCTTTAAACTGACCTTCTCCTGGGTGGGTGATCCCCTGTCCGGTGCCTTTGAAGAATACATCATCGGCCCCTTTGGAAGCCTGATTGACCACTTACTGGTCAATTCGTCCGACTGGTTCCGCAGCCTGGTTATCGACGGAGTCATTGGCGGAGTCGGTTCCGTGCTCGTGTTCCTTCCCATCATCATGACACTGTTTTTCGGGATTTCAGTTCTGGAAGAATCCGGCTACATGGCTCGGGCAGCCCTGATCATGGACCGTCTGATGCGCCGGGTGGGTCTTTCCGGAAAAGCGTTCATTCCCATGATTATCGGATTTGGCTGCTCGGTACCTGCGATCATGAGTGCCCGAACCCTTGAATCGGAAAAAGATCGAAAACTGGCGGCGCTGCTGGCACCATTAATGTCCTGCAATGCCCGACTGCCCGTATATATGCTGTTCAGCAGTCTTTTTTTTGCCAGGTACCAGGAGCTTGTGGTAATGAGCCTGTATCTTCTGGGTGTTTTCATCGCATTTATTGTGGGCCTGATTTTCAAGAATACTTTGTTCCGCAAAGAAGAAGAACCCCTTCTGATCGAACTGCCTGACTACCAGATTCCCCGCCTAAAGTCTCTGGTCCGAAACACCTGGGACAAAGGCAAAGGATTCATCCGCAAAGCTTCGACCATTATTTTCTCCTTATCCGTTCTGGTATGGTTCCTGTCCAACTTCAACTTTACCGGTATGGTTGACATCCCGGACAGCCTTCTGGCCGGACTGGGTACGGTGACAGCCCCCCTGCTCGCCCCCCTTGGTTTTGGCACCTGGCAGGCTTCGGTGTCCCTGATTGCCGGTTTAATGGCGAAGGAAGTCGTCATCTCCACCATGGAGATTGTCTACCAGGGTGATCTGACACAAATTCTGCCAACCGTCTTCAACCCGCTGTCCGCCTATGCCTTTTTAGTCTTCGTCCTTCTGTACACGCCCTGTGTGGCGGTTATCGCGACGTTCAAGAAAGAATTTGGAACCCGCATGATGCTTCTGTCCGTCAGCTACCAGCTGGGACTGGCATGGATCGTTTCATTCCTGGTGTATCAGCTGGGACAGCTCATCTTTTAGGAGTCCAAACATGAAAACTTTTGAAATTATCATGGCCATCGCGCTGCTGATCCTGGCCGTCTGGCTCTTTCTTCGGGCAGTCAGCTCCAAAAGCAAGGGAGTCAGCAATTGCGGCACCTGCGCGGCCAAATGTCCCAACCGCGATACCGGCGAAGGCTGTGGCGAACTTGTGTTTTTGAACCGTCCGGCAAATGATAAGACTTCAGATTAACATCAATCAATAGTCCTTCTAATCTCTCTTCGAGTGAACATGTCAAAGATTCGAAAAGACCTTAAATAGCCACACTAGCCGGCTAGATTCCAATCCACGACAAATTGTCTGGCCTGCCCGCATATCAAAAAACCAGAAGAGTCCATCAGGGCTCTTCTGGTTTTTTGATGTTAGTGAATGTCAGGGCCTATGGTCACTGCCATTACTCTTCCACAACGGACAGCCCCATCAGTCGAAGCAAATTCTGGGCTTTGGTCAACAACTCGACTTTGTCCTGGATGGAAATTCCGGTGGCATCGCTTTCCAGAAACCGGAATTCTTGCCCAACTATGCTTTTTCCGGCTTCGATTGGTTCCAGAAACATGTCCCGCGGTCGAACAAAGAGAGCCGGTCCCGGCAGATAGAGCGGAAAGTAAGTCACGAAAACTTCCCTGGTTTCAGTATGTGTCGACTCCCCGATCACAAAATACCAGTTATTTTTATAGTGGCGGTACAAACCGCCGGGAATAATCCGTCGTTCCATTATTACATCCGTTCCACTACATCGATGCCCAGAAGTCCCAGTCCGTTGGCGATGACCTGGCAGGTGGCTTCCACCAGTTTCAGCCGGGCATTGCGCAGTGCGGGTTCGGAGTTGCCAATGTTGATGTTGTTATAGAATTTATTGAATGTCTTGGCAACATCAAGGATGTAGCGGGTGAACACGCTGGGTTCGTATTTTTCCAATGCTTCCCGTTTCGCGTCATTGTAATGCTCCAGAACTTTCGCCAGTTCGAATTCCTCTTTCTCCTTCAACGCAGTCAGATCGCCCTCTCCGGTTGAAACATTCTTGCGCAGAATGCTGCGGCCTCGGGCATAGGTGTACTGAACATAGGGCGCAGTTTCGCCGTCAAAGTTCAGCACCTCGTTGAGGTCGAACATAATTTCCTTTTCCCGGGAGTTTTTCAGGTAAATGAACTTCACCCCGCCGATTCCGATCTTACGGGCTACTTCTTCCTTGTTTTCCAGCTCCGGGTTCTTTTCCTCAATAATATCGCGGGCTCTCTGGATGGCTTCCTTCAAAAGGTCGGTCAGATAGAACACCTTGCCTTCCCGTGTGGAGAACTTCATCCCCTGGAACTTCACCAGACCGAATCCGACATGGATCAGGTCCTTGGCCCACTCATTGCCCATCAGCTCCACCACTTTGAATACCTGGCGGAAATGAAGCGACTGGGGCGATCCCACCACGTACAGACATTTGTCGAAATCATACGTCTGTTTGCGATAGATGGCAGCGGTGACGTCCCGGGTACAGTAAATGGTAGATCCGTCGCTCTTCAAAATGATGGCAGGAGGCATGTTCCATTCATCCAGCATGACAACCTGAGCTCCCTGAGATTCAGTGAGCAGACCCTTTGCCCGGATCTGGTCAATCACCTGGGGCATGTAGTCCGAATAGAACGCTTCGCCTTTGAGCGAGTCAAATTCGATATTCAGGATATCGTAAACCTTCTGGAAATCCTTCAGAGACAGATTCTTGAAGCGGTTCCACAGGCCGGTCTCGTACTCAGCGCCGGCTTCCAGATTCTTGAAGTGACGTCGGCCTTCTTCGTCCAGGGCAGGATTCTTTTCAGCCTCATCGTGGAACTTGACGTAGATCCGAAGCAGCTCCCCAATTGGATCGGCTTCCAGTGCGGCTTCATCTCCCCACATGCGATAAGCGTAAATCAGCTTGCCAAACTGTGTGCCGTAATCACCCAGATGGTTAATGCCGACAGTATCGTAGCCTTCTGACTGGTACATCCGGTACAGGGCATTGCCCAGACAGGTCGTGTACATCAGCGCTACATTGAAAGGTTTGGCGATATTGGGAGAAGAATATTCTACCAGGATCTTTTTTCCGGTGCCGGTATTTTCATTTCCGTACTCTACTCCCGATTCCAGGATCTTCTTCACGATATTGCCGACAAACTCGCCCTTATCAAGGAAAAAATTCAAGTAGGGTCCCAGGGCTTCGACTTTCTCGAGTCCGGCCGGGTCTACCTGATCGGCCAGTTCCTTCGCAATGACCGGCGGTGCTTTGCGCAGCTCCTTGGCCAGCGTATAGCAGGGAAAGGCGAAATCGCCCATATCCGAGCGTGGCGGGATCTCCATTAAGGCGTAGATTTTGTCTGCATCCAGTCCGGATGCCTCGGCAATCTTGTTTGCCACCATCAGTTTATAGTCCATTTCTTTATGCTCCTTTGACAGGATCGCCGGGGATCCCAAAAAATGAAACCCTTCACTTTGAAGGGATTAGTCTTGCCGGATCAAGCATTTTCCGGATCAACTTTACCTCTTATTATACTGTAATCTGCCGGAACCTTCAACGGATCGGGAATCGGCTTGCCATGTACTGCCCTATGCTGTCATGGGTTCCCATTGTTCCCATGGGTTCCCATTGTTCCCATGGGCTGACTCAAGCTGGCATAAGCCGCCATGGTCTTACCATGAACTTAGAATGAGGTAGTCTGACCTACCGGATATTTCCTGCCATTTTTCTCCATCTTGTCCAGGAACACTGTGCTGAGATCGATCTCCAGCACATCGGCCAGATTGAGCAGATACGCCAGCACATCTGAAATTTCCTCCCCCAGATGCTCCCGAGTTGCCGGATCCTGACAGATAGTGCCTGATTCTTCCGGCGTTTTCCACTGGAATATTTCCATCAGTTCCGCTGCTTCAATTGCAATCGACATCGCCAGATTCTTCGGAGTATGGTATTCCTGCCAGCTGCGTTCCTCGACAAACCGACTGGCCCAGCTCTTCAGCTGACTGATGGTGACTGTTTCATCCATTGCCTGGTCCTCTTTTTCCCTGATATTCAAATCATCTATTGCTTTGCCCATTGCGATGTGCCCTCCCTTGTTGATCATCTATTGTCATATTAATTTATATTTCTAGTAGAGAACGGACTTTTTGCTTATTCATTGACATAGAAGTTTTTCTATTTTTCGATGAACTGCCAACAGTAGTATGAGTTTATTTTCTTATAAACTCCATAGTATCAAACGGCCGCCTCTCCCGACCCTGAACAGATCCAAAAAATCCGGATCATGGAATCCCCTGATTAACCGTGGTATAATTATAATTTGAAACCATGATTCGTTCAATGAAAGGGGCGTTTCGCCATGAGGCTTGGAATTATCGATATCGGATCCAATACCATCCGTCTGGTCGTATGGGAATTGTACGGCAAGGGATTCTACCGAATTATCGAAGAAATAAAAGAGAATGTCAGAATCGGTCAGGATGGTCATATTCCGGTGATTTCCGAAGAAAAAATCATTGCCGCGCTTGCGGTCCTGAAGAAATTCAAGAAATTCGCCGCAAACCTGCAAGTCGGCCGAACCATCGTTGTGGCGACTGATCCGGTTCGTCGAGTGGACAATCGGGAAGATTTCCTGGAGCGAATCCGATTGGAAACGGGCTATGTGCCTATCGTACTCAACGAGTATGAAGAGTCCTATATGGATTTCCGGGGCGTTACCGGCTCCATGGAGGTCCAGAACAGCCTCATGGTGGATATCGGTGGCTCTTCCACCGAACTGGTCTGGATCCGCAACAATGAACTCATGGAATCAGCGTCCATTCCGTATGGAACGCTGACCTTGACCGAACGGTACCATCTGGAAGACATTGTTACCAGTGCCAATCATCAGGCCATGGATCAGCTCCTGGACAGCGAGTTCCGCCAGATCCCCTGGCTTTTCAGCCAGCCGTTCAAAACAATGATCCTGGTAGGAGGCTCCGCCCGTGCCATTGGACGCATGGACCGCAACAGAAAACATTATCCCCTGAGCCTGACTCATAACTATACGTTGCTGGATCTTGACATCAACATGCTCTACACCCAGCTCATGACCAAAAATGCCCAAGGCCGGGCGAGACTCCCTGGTTTGGAGATGGATCGGGCGGATGTCATCCTGGGAGCCATGGCGATCATTAAATCCCTGTGCGGACTGACGGGTCTGACAGAACTGCGCGTATCCGGAAACGGTCTGCGAGAAGGTATTCTGTACGAGCACATCCGGTCAAATTACGAATACTATCCGGAACGGCTGGACGCCTCCATCTACTCAATCCTGGCCCGTCACAACATGGATGTAGCTCACGCCGAGCACGTCTATAAGCTTTCGAACAAGCTGTTCCAGGCGCTGCAGGATGAAAAGCAGTTCCCGGCGGAATGGGGCGATGTTTTGAAATGCGCTGCAATGCTCCATGATACCGGAATGTCGATCCGATACTATGATCATGAGCGTCACAGCTTTTATCTGATCCTGAATTCGGAAATCAACGGGTTGAATCATCGGGAAATCCTGATGGCCGCACTGGCTGCCAGCTTCCACCGCAAGAACAATGATGACCTGCCGCTGGCACCTTACAGTCACCTGATCAACCGACTGGACATCAATATTGCCGAACGGCTGGGGCTGCTGATCGCCCTGGCGGAAACATTCGAAAAAAACCTCAATGGTCATATCTTTGACCTGGACGTGGAGGTTCGAAATGATCAGATCACTGTGTTCCCCATTTCCTATGAAGATCTCGAAACAGAACTGGCTGAAGCAAGCAAGCTCATCCCCAGATTCAGCCAGGTCTTCCGAAAGAATCTGGAAATTATACCACGGATCCTGACGCAGGAACCAGAACGTCAGGATACCTGATCATGAGAGGGAGTAGATCCCTCTTTTCTTTTTTTGATAAGAGCAAGTAAATGAATCATAACCAATTTGTAAAAAAATCAACATTGTGCCAACCGCCCGATCCATCGCCGTATAATATAAGAATAGAGGAGTGATACATTGGAATTTGAGAAACTGGACCTGAAACATCAGGCCATATTTGATCGATATCGACATCTGGGCAATCCTCTGTCTTCGGTCCAAAACTTTACAGCCCTATACATGTGGAAGGATGCACTCGGCATTGAAATCTGCGATACCGGAAGCATCGTCTACTTCAGACGAACTGTCCCCCCGATTTTCGGGTTTCTTCCTCCTCTGACCAGCACCGATCAGGAGATTGTCCGGGCCGTCCGGGAAATGAAGCAATTTTCCCAGGAACATGAGTTTCCCTGTCAGATCATCGATGCAGAGCAGTGGATCATTGATCAGCTCGCCCGGTATGATATTCCCCACGAAGTGATCGAAGACCGGGATAATTCAGAATATCTCTACAGCGGTGAAAAGCTTCGGACTCTGTCCGGTAAAAAGATGCACAGCAAGAAAAATCACTACAATCATTTTGTTAAAAACCAGAATTACGAGATTCGTCCCCTGAAAGGGAATACCGGAGCGGCTCTGGCGATGACAAAACGCTGGCTGGAAGGCAGAGAATCCCCGTACACGCTGGGCGAACTGGAAGGCATCCGACTGGCATTCGAACATCTGGAAGCCTTGCCTGTGAAAGGCATCACCGTATTCGTCGACGGTGTCTGCCAGGCATTTACCATCAGTGAAGACCTCACTGAAGATGCTGTCCTGGTCCATGTTGAAAAAGCCAGCGACGAGGTTAACGGACTGTTCACCTTTGTGAACTCGGAAAACCAGAAAATCAACCATCCCGATGCCGTAACGGTAAACCGGGAACAGGATCTGGGGATCGAAGGTCTGCGCAAAGCCAAGCTTTCCTGGAAGCCCATCGGAATGGTTGACAAGTTCATTGTTCGGCTGTGCAGCCAGACCCAAACCCCCAACTAAACACAAAGACAGTAAATAACATATGAGGTGAAACAAGCATGAAAATTACTTTCGGTGGAAAAGAAGTCACTTTGATCGGAACTGAACTGAAAGTCGGCGATTCGCTGCCGGAGTTCAATCTGACCGCAACAGACCTGTCGACCTTCTCCTCCCGGGACATGAAGCTCCCCGCCATCGTTCTGACGTTCCCTTCCGTTGATACCAGCGTCTGTTCTCTGGAACTGCTGACGTTCAATGATCGCCTGGAAGGCCTGAACTACAACGTTTATGGCATTTCCTGCGATCTGCCCTTCACCCTGGATCGCTGGATCAAAACCAACGCCGGGGACTATATCACTATGCTTTCGGACTACAAGCACCACGATTTTGGAGAAGCCTCCGGCACTTTGATCAATGAGTTCCGCATTCTGGCCCGTGCTGCCTTTGTTTTTGACAAAGATGGGATCTGTCAGTATACCGAGTATCTGGCTGAAGTCGGAACGGAACCGAATTATGACCGGATCATGGAAGAGGCAAAAAAGTATTTTTAGTCAGACGGAAATCCCCAAAATTGCTGCCCCGGACATCTTCCGATCAGGAAATGTCCGGGGCAGTGTTTATAGATTATTCTTCCTCTTTCTCCTGTCTGGCAACAGGCTCTGACTCCTCCGGCAGGCTGTCCCTGAGAGTTTCGTCAAACGCCAGCAGATCGCCCGGCTGACACTCCAGCACCCGGCAGATTGCATCAAGGGTTGAGAACCGGATTGCCTTGGCCTTCCCGGTCTTCAAGATGGAAAGATTGCTTTGCGTAATCCCAACTCTATCACTTAGTTCATTCAGCTGCATCTTTCGTCTGGCCAGCATGACATCCAGATTGACGATAATCCCCATTAAACCGTCAGCTCGTTTTCGGTGCGGAATTCCACTGCCCGGGCAAACAGGTCGCGCAGAAAGAACATGACACTGGAAGCAGTGAAAAAAAATACCAGAAAGATCAGCAGATAAGCCCCGACCAGCCCGACTTCACCGCCCAGTTGAGTCAGCGCATAAATCCAAATTCCAAGAATCGCGGCGGTGGAGACCGCCAGACTGCGCCCCATCCAGCTTAAGGTTCGAACTGTTTTCTGAGAAAAGATCTTCTGCTCCGACTGTGCGGCCGCTCTGATCCCAAGGAGCAGAGCGGAAAGCGCTCCGGTCAGCATGATCAGACAGCCGATCAGAATCGGCCAGCGCATGTATGCAATGGAAGGATTCAGCTCCGCAAAAGACCACGATAAGTTCCACAGGAACCAATAACTGTATAAACAAAGCAGAATGCAGACTGACATGGCACTTAAGAGAACACCCCGTTTGAAACTGGTCATAACAACCTCCTGAATATCTTACTATCTGCATTATATCCGTTTATTTATTGTTTTACAATATATTATTCACGATTAACAAGCATCCGAGCCCACTTTGGGTCCCGGATGCTTGTTAATCCCTATGGAATTTTAACCCGTTCAATGATTCCCGGATCGGATGCCCGGTTAGGTTTCCGGATTGGGTTTACGGTTCTCGCGGTAAGTGGTCCAGACTGCCCGTCCGGTCTTCTGCTGAGATTTTAGTTTCCATTCCAGCAGTTCGCCAAGACGCTCTTCCGTGATTGGCTGCTTCACGGCATCAATTCGATAGATCGGCATCCCGAAGCTTCTGAATTTCGACTCATATTCTGTCTGGATGTTGTCCGGATGATCCGCCGGGAGATTATCGGAGTGGTATACCATCTCGTAGCCGGCTTCCGGGAAATACTCCAGTGAAGTGACATAGAGCTCTTCGTCATCCGTTTTAAATTCCAGCCGGGACTGGTCTTTGGTAAACAGCCGGTAAAGCGCCAGGAATCGCGGATGAGTCAGTCGGCGCTTGTGGTGCCCGGCTTTCGGCCAAGGATTGGCAAAATTGATATAGATCTGATCAATCTCCCCTTCCCCGAATACCCGGTCCAGCTCTTCGGCTTTCACTGACAGGACTCGAATGTTCGTGAGTCCTTCTTCGTTTATTTTTCGAAGTGCATACACCAGCACTTCGTTTTTGAGGTCCATGGCAATATAATTCCGCTCCGGGTGCCGGTGGGCCAGCTCACGGATAAAATCGCCTTTTCCGCAGCCAATTTCAAGGTCAATGGGGGCATCGTTGCCAAATTCGAGCTGCCACTTATTCTGTTTATCGTAAGGTTCGAGGTAAAATTTTGGGTCCTGTAGCATTTCCGGCAGTGCCCAGGGTTTATGACGCATTCGCATGGTACGATCCTCCCTGATCCATCCGTCCGTAGGATCCTACGGACGGTTTTTTTCACTGTACTATAATACCACATCCCGAACCGGGATGAGAAATGAGGCAGGTCATAATCTCAGCACAGTTAGTATACTGTAAGCGGTTTATAGAACCCATCTTAATCTGAGATCCTCTGTATGAGAGAATGAGGACATCAATTAAGTGGGAGGTGCTTCATCATCAGCAATTACCGTGGTTTCAAGCCTGAATCTGAGATCTATCTGGTCGTGGATCCTGTCGATTTCCGGAAGTCCGTGGATGGATTAACCGCTATCATTCAACTTGAACTCAAGCTTGATCCGATGGCATCCGGCTGCTTCATTTTCTGCAACAAGCAGCACAATAAAATCAAGATCATCGAGTGGGATTTCAATGGGTTCTGGTTAGCATATAAGCGTTTGGAGTCGGGCAAGTTTAAATGGCCACAGTCCAATTTGCCGATTATCAACATCTCCACAGAGCAATACGATTGGTTAATGAATGGCCTGAATATCAATCAAAGAGATGGATTTTCCGAGGTTTTAGCACGTAAAGTCATATAGAATCGAGCCTAGAAATGCTGATTTTCAGCTATGTTAGTGTAAAGTTACTGTAGGTCGAAAATGAAAGAGAATAAGCCCAAGTGCTAGAATGTTAGTAACAACAACAAACAAACTACACGAAAGGACTTATTCTCATGCCTATCTTAACAGATTTCAACTCAATGTTCACCTCTCTCAGACAAGGTTTTGATTCAAGAATGGCAAGCGGTACCCTCACCATGGATCAGGTGGTCCAGGAGACTCACGAGCTGACGGATCGGATTGCCCGTGAGCAGATCCAGGATTATGTTCAGGTACTCGATGAGCGCCTGAGGAACTCACAGTTACGCAAAAAGGATTACTCCATCGAACGGCGTAATCAAACAAAAACCATCGCTACTACAGCCGGACCTGTGGTCTTTGACCGGACGTACTTTCGGGATAAAAAGACTAATCACCATGTGTGTCTGGTGGATCGTCTTCTGGGCCTTGAGCCCCATCAGAGAATCAGCCGGGAACTAGCCTCGTGTCTTCTCTCCAGTGCTAAAGATATTTCTTACCAGGGGACGGTGGAGCGCTATGCAAGCAGCGGAATTACCAGCCGCACTACGGTAATGAATCTGGTCCATCGACTGGGGAACATTGAGTCTTCTGAGGGACCCCTGCCTCAGAAAAAAGTGGTATCTCGGATCTATATTGAGGCCGATGAGGATCATGTAGCTATGCAGGACGGTTCCAATCAGCAGATGCGGCTGATCTACGTCCATGAGGGGCAGCAGAGTGTCGGGAAGAGACGCAAGGCCTTAATGGGTGTACGTCGATTTGCAGGCTTCTACAAGGGCAACTCGGATGAACTGTGGTACGAAGTGTTCGATTACCTGAACTCGGCTTATGAGGTAGATAAGATCGAGGAAATCTCCTTATCAGGGGATGGGGCGACCTGGATCAAGATGGGTGCCCAGATTCTGCCTCGATGCAAGCTCTATCTGGATAAGTTCCACCTGGAAAAGGCCCTGCGCCAGGCGGCAACGCCGATTGATTCCTACAAAGGGACAAAGGATGAATATTACTGGTACCTCAAAGACGCCATCAGCATGGACTCCCTTGAGGACATCAACACATTCTTCGAATCAGCAGCGGGATTGCCGCTTAAAAAGACCCAGGAAAAGAAGTTAGGCGAGATGAAAACCTATCTTTTGTCCAACTGGGAATCGATCCAGAACGCGGCCAAGTCGGGCTATCAGGGCTGCAGTGCGGAAGGGCATGTCAGTCATGTGCTTTCCTCACGGTTATCTTCACGCCCGATGGGGTGGAGCACAGTAGGTGCTGAGAATATAGCGCGCATGCGAGTTTTCGTCCTCAATGGCGGGGATCTCATGGGCTACTTCGCTGCCAAAGAGAAAGAAAAGAAGAAGGAAGCCCGACTTGTGAGGCTGGAAAAACGGATCGTGAAGAAGAGCCGGGTCTACCCAGTAAAACAAGGTTCAATCAGCTATGCAACGCCTCATTTTGGGTGGTATAAATCGTAAAACCCAGGCTACTTGGAATCCGCACGGCAGGCCTATTCAATTTTTGAACCGAAAGTAAGTTGACACTATCTTCAGCTATTTCAGGGCTTTTTTTGTTGTCTGATTTAAAGTATAATATACATATGGAAAAGCGCATGAACACTAAGAAAACCCAACTTAATAGAGCCAAGCTTTAAGGTTTCAGCAAGGCAGAACTCATCACTGAGTGGGAAATCCTGCAACTGGAGAATGAAGAGCTCAAAGAGACCATCGAACAGATGAGAGCTCTTCTTCGCCTGGGATCCAGCCAGAAGTTTGGCGCTTCCAGCGAACGGCTCAAACAAGAAGAAGCCGGTCAGATGAGCCTTCTGAACGATGAGCCATTCGGTGTCTTCAACGAAGCCGAAGCAATCATCGAGGAAGTAGCTCAGGAGCTTGAGGAACCCAAGAAGGGCCATGCCCGTCGGATCAAAGGTGAAGTTGGTGGCTCCAAGCGCTGTTTCGACCACCTGCCGGTGGTGGAAGTCATCGAAGAGCTGCCCGAAAAAGAGCAGTCCTGCCCATCCTGCCATGGGCAGATGAAGCAGATGACGAGCTCTGAGCGGATCGAAATCGAAGTGATACCGGCCCAGATCATCAAAAAGAAATTCATCACCTATTCCTATGTCTGCAATCAGTGCAGCCAGGAAGGTGTTCTCAATCCCATCGTTCAAGCGCCCAAGCGGCTGCCGGTCATCCCCGGGAGCTATGTTTCCGCATCCCTCATGGCCTATATCATGGCCAAGAAGTACTGGGAACAAACGACGATCTATCAGCTGGAGACCATGCTGCTCAACACGGGCATCAAAATATCCAGAGCAACCCTGTCCCGGTGGATCATAACTGGAGCAGAACTCTACCTGAGGGGGGTCTATGATCTGCTGCACCAAGAGTTGGTCCATAGCGACATTCTTCATGCGGACGAATTATGCGAAGCTTCGCATAATTCGTCTTATGTAGAGTCTTATGTTATGTAGAGCCGTGCATTCAAATCTAGTAATTTCAGTTGTTTGTTATACTCTGGCTCTACATAATATTTAGATATTATTTTTGAGCCAATCGAGCAGCTCATCCTTTTCATTGTCAGAATAGGGCTGAATGGAATCATCCAACTGAGACGCCGCTTCAATAATGTACTTCCGCTTTAGTTCTGGGTTGCATTTAGCATATATTTCAGTAGTTGTAACTGATGAGTGGCCAAGAAAATCTCTTATATAAATTAGATTCACTCCGCTTTCCAACAAGTGCATAGCTTTCGAATGTCGAATAACATGCGGATGTATCGACTTAATTAATATAGTCGGATCAACCTGTCTAGCTGATGTTAGATGCTTCTTAAGTATATATGCTACTCCAGAGCGAGAAAGAGGCTTGTTGGAACGGTTTCTAAAGAGCGTTTGGTCTGGCTTGGTGATTTTGTGACGTTCTACATACTGCAGTATGATATCGGTGGCGTTAGAGCTTATTGGGATTACCCTGGTCTTCCTCCCTTTCCCTGTAAGTGTTACAGTGTTAGGCTTCCTGAAAGAGATGTCTCCAAGACACACGTCAATCAGTTCCTGCACACGGCATCCCGTCTCATACAGGAAAGATAGGATAGCCAAGTCCCTGATCCCTTCAGACGTACCAAAATTCGGCTGCTTCAAGATAGACGCGATGGTATCTGTTGGCAGATAATCAACTATAGCAGACGGTGCGCGTTTGATACGTAACTGCAAGATAGATTGACAACCTTTGCTGTTTTCCGGTGCTCTTCGGATTACATAGTTGCAGAAGGCTTTTAAGGCAGCAAGACGCTGGTTGCGGGTGCTAACGCTACAGTGTCTCTCGCTTTCCAACCAGTCGAGGAATTTGCTGACATTCTCAGCGTTGAAGGCAACTATGTCCAAGTTCCTGGGCTTGCATTCTCGGCAGTCTTCAAGATACTTAATATAAAGGACCAATGTATCTCGATATGACTTTAACGTGTTTTCAGAGAGCCCAGCCTCACTCACTAAGTATTGGCAGAAAAAATCCGTTATTATACCTCCCATTAGTTTTTTCATAGCTTGCCGACCTTCGGGAAAATGAGATCGGCATCTTCCTCCCCGTATTGCAGGACATCAAGAAAGTACTGCTTTGTCAGTCGTAAGTAGATTTCTGTCGATTCGATGCCCTTGTGTCCGACATAAGTACTTAGTGCCGGCAGAGAGCAATAGGGATCCATCCCCTTCGTCACCATCTGCTCCAATGCATGGACACAAAATGTGTGGCGAAGGTCATGGATTCTAGGGGCCGAGCCACTCATGAGCGGCCCAATCCCAGCCTTATTCAGTAGCTTTCTAAAGGTCTTCCGTATAGTAACGTCAGAATAACGCTCGCCACGAAGAGCAGGAAAAAAATAAGGGTTGGTCTCGCGTTGAACTCTACTATCATAGTAAAAAAGGTATTTATTTAGAGAATCAGACATGGGAACCAAGCGAGAAACGTTATTCTTTCCATTACGGATGGTAATCACACCATTGTGTAGATCCACGTCATTGCATAACAGGGTTAAGGCTTCCCCAACGCGCAACCCACAGCCGTACAACAAGCGGATTACAGCAGGATAGATAAAAGGTGTGTTTATAAACTTGTTTCTATTGGGACCGATTCTGTCAGCAAAATAAAGGATTGATTCAATCTCGTCCTTGGTGAATATATATGGGGTGAAATCTTTCGGAGTTTTTACCAATTCTCTGGGTAAAACATAGGCATCCGAGCCTTGGAGTTTCATGTAGAGCCCGAACTGCCTTATCAATGACTGCTTAGAATGGATAGTTCTTGGGCGCTCCATGCCAGATCCTAACACGTAAGAATGGACAACTTCTGGTGTCAGCACAAAATTCGGAGTAACTGTTGAATTAGTATGAATATATTCAAGCATTGAATTTAAAAAAGCCTGGTAATTATAAGAACACTTGAATCCCAAGGAACGCTTATATGTGACATACGCCACAGCAATGTCTCGTACACGTTCCGAGAAGAGAAAGTCACCATATTGTTTCATAAGGCACCTCCAAAGCAATCTGTTTCAACGTATCCAAGTCGATATTCAGATAAATCCGGGTCGTGTTGAGGTTGGAGTGGCCTAGAACATCCCTAATAACATACATTGGTGTGTTATTATTCATCAGATTGCTTGCTAGGGAATGACGAAGGGCGTGGGGACCATGTTTCCGTTCCGATAAATCAATATTTCCTTTTTTAAAATATTTGGATACGAAAATATGGATGCAAGTATTGCTAAATGGTGCAAATCCATTCTTGGTTCCGACGAAGACATTTGTGCAAGTGCATGAGGGGCGCGCATTCTTGAGGTAATCTATAAGTGCAAAGCGCACACTTTCAGGCAAGGGAAGCTGCAGGAAGGCTTTTGTTTTATATTGTATAAATTCGATAGTGCCACGTTCCCAATACAAATCTGTCAGTTTCAGGTGACAGATATCGCTAGATCGCAATCCCAATTCCGAGGCGAGGAGGATTATTGCCAAATCCCTCTTGCCCGACTTCGTTTTCCGGTTGACTGCCGAGATAACTTGTTTGACTTCTTCTACTGAATAGAAAGACAGTATCCTTTCGCGTTTATTCGAAAAGATAACAGGAAATAGCTCATTTCCAGAATATAAGGTGATACCTTTTTGATAAAGGTAGTTGAAGAAATGTCTAAATATGAAAAGACGGCCGCTGATGGTGAGATTGGACAGATAGCTAATCTGGTCGATGTGGTTTGAGACGTGCTTTTGAAGACAATCGGAAAACCTGTATACCCTATTGTCACCCAGATAGTTAATGAGCTGAGTTAAGGCTAATCGTTTCCCATTGACTGTTAGTTCGGAAAGGTTTGAGAATTCCTCTAAATGTAAGTATTCGTTTAAGATAGTTGCATAGCATTGGTACTGAAGTACTGTTTTGGGCATGATGCACCTCCTTTGTACAAGAGAATGCAATAAAAATTATGTAGAGTCAAACTCAATTAAACTGATACTTACCAGTCATAATAAGCTCAACTCTACATAACATAAGACTCTACATAAGACGAGTCTAAAGTCCAAGTTTTGAAGGAGAAAGGCCGTCGCCCTCAGCAGACGTCCTACATGTGGCATTATCCCAGCGGTCATCTGGAGCCCAAGCAGATTCGGCTCTATGAATATCGGCCGGGCCGAGCTGCTGAGTACCCCCTGGCCTTCCTTGACGGATTCAGCGGATACCTCCACAGCGATGGATACCAGGTAAACCACAAGATCCCCGGGGTGACGAATGTCGGCTGCCATGCCCATGCACGGCGGATGTTTGTCGACACCATAAAAAGCCTGGGACCTTCTGCGAAGAACCTGCACAGCAAGACCCTGGAAGGATTCATGTTCTTCGAAGATCTTGCCGAACTGGAGCGAAAATTCAAGAATATGACGCCAGAAGAACGATATGAGGCACGCCTGAAGCAGAGTAAACCGAAGCTTGAGGCGCTGAAGGCATGGCTTGTTAAGACTCGGGGAGAAGTAACGCCTAAATCCGCTCTTGGCAAGGCAATCGCCTATAGCCTTAATCAGTGGGAGTACCTGATGGCCTATCTCAAAGACGGCCGACTGGAGATGACGAACAACCGCGCGGAGCGCGGCATCAAGAAGCTTGTGATGGGGCGAAAGGTATGGCTGTTCAGCGACAGTGTAGCTGGTGCAGAAGCCAGTGAGGTCATCTACAGCATTGTGGAAACTGCATTGGCCAATGACCTGCATCCCTATGAATACCTGAAATACCTGATCGATGAACTGAGCCAGCATAAGCAGACCCCGGAAAAGCTGGCTGAGGTCCTGCCCTGGTCTGATAAGATCCCAGAACATGTCAAAGTGGTATATCGAGTACGCCTATGGCGCCGGTCATGGCAAGCGCAACGTCTACCTCAATTTCGCGGTGAACATCACGGAGTACTGTGACTGCTTCGGCGGCCACATGGACTTCATCGCCTCGAACCTGGGGGTCTTCGCCTCCACGGATCCCGTTGCCATCGATCGGGCTTGTCTGGACATGCTCCAGACCAAGGAGGACAAACCCTATTTTGAGGTGGGCCGTGAATCCCTGGCCCATGCCGAGAAGCTGGGACTGGGCTCCCAGGACTATGATCTGATCCCGTTGGAGATCTGATCCAGGCGCCGGATCCCATCAGGACCTCGGTCGACATCCGCCAGTCTGAGGTGGAAAAAAATTTTTCTGGAGTGATATTCACGAGTGGATCGGGCCAGAACCGCGAAGGCGACTCCAGGCCATTTTTTTGGTTCGACCGCAAAGCTTTTCCGGCACGGTTATGAATCCAGAAAGGTTGACAGACTGCCCTCAGTGGGCTATAACTCTATCTATGATGGGATGAGGACGGCGTGGAGCGACAGCCTTCAAATCGGCCGGGACAAGGATCCGGTCCGATGAGCAACCCGGTTCCGAGGAAAAGGCGGTGGTTGCTCTTTTTTCGTTGGCAGGCGCCGTCATCATCGCAGCAAAATTTGACAAGAACCGTTCGGGAGGTGTGACAATGGAACAGAAATTCGTATTCATCACGGGAGGCGTCGTCTCCGGGCTGGGCAAGGGCATCACGGCAGCATCGCTGGGCAGGCTCCTCAAGGCACGGGGAGTCGCGGTGACCATGCAGAAGCTCGACCCCTACATCAACATCGATCCAGGGACCATGAGCCCCTATCAGCATGGAGAGGTCTTCGTCCTGGAGGACGGCACGGAGTCGGATCTGGATCTGGGCCATTATGAGCGCTTCATCGACGAAAACCTCAGTCGGGCCAGCAACGCCACCACGGGCAAGGTCTACTGGAATGTCCTGACCCGGGAACGGCAGGGAGGCTATCTGGGCCAGACCGTCCAGGTGGTCCCGCACATCACCGATGAGATCAAGCGTCAGATCTATTCAGCGGCCCAGGCCGGCCAGGCCCAGGTCACCATCGTGGAGATCGGGGGAACGGTGGGGGACATGGAAAGCCAGCCTTTTCTGGAAGCCATCCGTCAGGTGGCCATGGACAAGGGCAAAGCCAACTGCATCTTCATCCACGTGACGCTGGTGCCGCAGATCCCAGCCTCGCTGGAATACAAGTCCAAGCCCACCCAGCATTCGGTGAAGGAACTGCTGTCCGTGGGCATCCAGCCGGATATTCTGGTCTGTCGCAGTGAGGCGGGTCTCTCCCGCGAGATCAAGGACAAGATCGCCATGTTCTGCAATGTGGAAAAAGACTGCATCATCGACAACCGCAACGTCGAGACGCTGTATGAGGCGCCGCTGATGCTGGAGGGCGAAGGCCTGGCCAGGCAGGTCTGCCGCAAACTGAGCCTGGACTGCCAGGCGCCGGACCTGGCCGGCTGGCAGTCCATGACCGATGCCATCAAGGCGGCCGACCGGACCATCACCATCGGCCTGGTCGGCAAATACGTCAAGCTCCACGATGCCTATCTGTCCGTCATGGAAGCCCTCCATCACGCCGGCATCGGCGAAGGCGCCCGGATCTCGATCCGCTGGATCGACTCGGAAGTCCTTGAGCAGACCGGCGGCAAAGAGATCCTCAGCGCCTGTGACGGCATCCTGATCCCCGGCGGATTCGGCATCCGTGGCAGCGAGGGCAAGCTCATCGCCATCCGCTTTGCGAGGGAAAACAGAGTCCCCTTTTTCGGGATCTGTCTGGGCATGCAGATGGCGGTCACGGAGTTCGCCCGAAATGTCCTGGGCCTGGCCGGCGCCAATTCCACGGAATTCGATCCGCAGACGCCCCATCCGGTCATCGACCTGATGCCGGAGCAGGCCGGCATCACTGAAAAAGGCGGCACCATGCGGCTGGGCGCCTATCCCTGTCAGATCAGTCCAGGCAGCCGGATGGAAATGGCGTATCAGTCGAGCCGGATCAGCGAACGCCACCGTCACCGCTACGAGTTCAACAACGACTACCGCAGCCAGTTTGAAGCCCACGGGATGCAGCTGACCGGGTTGTCACCGGACGGTTCCCTGGTGGAGGCCGTCGAGATCCCGGCCCACCCCTGGTTCGTCGCAGTACAGTACCATCCCGAGTTCAAATCCCGGCCCAACCGGCCGCACCCGCTCTTCCGCGATTTCGTCCACGCCGCCGGCGCCCGGCAGTCGGGATCGGAGAGGGAAACCTGGTCGGAATAGCCATGGTCTCAGCAGATGGGGTCGTTCATGAGAAGAACGGTCCCTGCAATCCAAAAACACGAGCCAGCTGCCCAGTCGGGCACGCCAGCTCGTGTTTTTTATAGATCGTCTTTTTCATTGGGTTGTTTGTAAGCGTAAAATAGATACCATGTAGATTGCATCTCCACACTTTTGAGACAATTGGATCATTATGTGTGGAGGTGTTCTGCTTTGTCCAATTACAGCGGCTACAAGCCCGATGCAAAGATCTACCTGATCCCGGAACCTGTGGATTTCAGAAAGTCAGTCGATGGATTGACCGTGATCATCCAGGAAGTCCTAAAGATGGATCCCATGGAAAAAGCTTGTTTCGTGTTCTGCAACAAGCAGCACGATAAAATCAAAATCATCGAGTGGGATTTCAATGGATTCTGGTTATTCTACAAGCGATTGGAATCAGGAAAGTTCAAATGGCCCAAGTCCACAGTGCCGGTTATTACCATCTCCAAAGAGCAATACGAATGGTTAATGAATGGCCTGAATATCCATCAAAGAGATGGATTTTCCGAGGTTTTAGCACGTAAAGTCATATAGATCCGAGCCTAGAAATGCTGATTTTCAGCGGTTCCAAGGCTTTTTTTTTGTTGTCTCGGTTCCTGTATAATTAGATCATGGAAACAGGCATGAACACTAGAAAAAACGAACTTTATACAGCAGCAGAACTGGAAAATTTCAGCAAGATCGAAGTCATCGACAAGTATGTCCTTTTAGCTATCAAGTACGAAACGATGGCGGACAACCTGGAGCGGATGGAAGAATTTTTACGACTTGCAAACCATAGTGCCTATGGCGCTTCCAGTGAAAAGCGCTTGGATGCTGATCAGCTCAACTTCTTCGATCGGATTCCCAATGGTGTCTTCAACGAAGCGGAGGCCATTGCGGAAGAAACGGAGAAGCAGGAGCAGCAGGCTCAGCCAAGAGCCCGCCGGATGGTGGGTGAAGTTGGCGCCCACAAAAGCTGCTTTGATCATCTGCCGGTCGAAGAGGTCCTCCATGATCTGGATGATCCCAACTGTCCGCATTGCCACAGTCAGCTCAAAGAGCTCAAGACCGTTGAAAAACGTACTGAGATTGTGCTGATCCCGGCTCGGCTGGTCAAGCGCCGGCATATGGAGAAAGTCTATGTCTGTGATCACTGCCAGGAGACGGGCGAACACAGCCCCATGATCGAATCCCCCACACCGCTGCCGGTCCTTTCCGGGAGTTATGTTTCTGCGTCCCTGATGGCCTACATCATGGCTAAGAAGTACTGGGAAAAGACTCCGATCTACCGGCTGGAGACACAGTTCAAAAGCGCTGGATACGACATTTCAAGAGCGGTCATGGCAAACTGGATCATCAAGGGATCCCAGCTGTACATGGAAGGACTTTATGAAGCACTTTATGATGAGATCAAGAAAAGCGCAGTGATCCATGTCGATGAAACCCCTGTTCAGGTACTCCAGGAGGAGGGGCGAAGAGCTCAGCAGAAATCCTACATGTGGGTATACGTCAATGGCCTCTATGAGCCCCAGCAGGTCCGCCTGTATGAGTATCAGCCGACCAGGTCGGCCCAGCACCCGATCCGGTTCCTTGACGGATACAAAAGCTACCTGCAGTCAGACGGCTATGCCGGATATAAGAAGGTGCCGGATGTGACCCTCATCGGCTGCATGGCTCATGCCAAGCGTAAGTTCGTTGAGGTCACCAAGAGCCTTGGCAAAAATGAGTTGGTCAAAGGGACTCTGGCCGTAGAAGCTCTGACCTTCTTTGACAAGCTGTTCTATCTGGAGCATCAGTTTGCCGAAATGAGCCCTGAAATGAGATACAAAGCCCGCCTGGAGCACTCTAAACCATTGCTTGAGGCTTACAAGACATGGCTTCAGGCGACTCAGAAGAAAGTGACCGCCAAATCAGGCCTGGGCAGTGCAATCACCTATAATCTCAACCAGTGGGACTATCTGGAGAACTTCCTCAAAGATGGACGATTGGAAATTACAAATAATCGAGCGGAACGGGCCATCAAGGAGTTTGTGATCAGAAGAAAGAACTTCCTCTTTTCAACCAGCGTCAAAGGCGTCGTTGCCAGTCAGGTGCTCTACAGCATCGTGGAAACGGCCAAGGCCAATAGTCTTCATCCCTACGAGTATCTCAAGTATGTGATTGAAGAGCTCAGCCAAAACAGGCAGACACCTGAGAAAATCCAGGAAGTCCTGCCCTGGTCCGATAAAATACCAGCCCATATTCGAATCAAGAATGACTAACAACAACCCGTCTAGATCACGCCATGAAGGCGCAATCTAGACGGGTTGTATTATACGCTTACGGTATATCGCCAGGAGAACACAAAGCACCTGAACAAATGAAGTTCAGGTGCTTTGTGCTATATACTGGCATTTATCGTAACCATCTTCTCGCGCGAGGGCGTAAGTTAAAAGATGTATTCTATAATGCGCTTACAGTATACTTTTGGGGTGACATAATCCTAGATCGTTGACAAATGAGGCAGGTCATAACGACCTGCCTCGAACAATGAACTTTATCGGCTAATTAACCCAGGCATTCCTTCATATCAGCTTCCACGTTGGAAATCGGAGCGATATTGAAGTTGTCTACCAATACGTTGATGACATTGGGTGACAGGAAGGCCGGCAGTGAGGGTCCGAGCTTAATGTTTTTCACACCCAGTGACAGCAGAGTCAGCAGAATAACAACGGCTTTCTGCTCATACCAGGACAGGATCATGGACAACGGCAGATCATTGATGCCGCAGTTGAAAGCTTCGGCCAGGGCCCCGGCCACCTTGATCGCGGAGTAGGCGTCGTTGCACTGTCCGCAGTCCAGCAGGCGGGGCAGTCCGGCGACTGTTCCGAAGTCGAGCTTGTTAAAACGGTATTTTCCGCAGGCCAGCGTCAGGATCACGGTATCCTGAGGAGTGGAAGTTGCAAAATCGGTGTAGTAGTTTCTGCCGGACTTTGCTCCGTCACAGCCGCCGATCAGGAAGAAGTGGCGGATTGCTCCGGACTTGACCGCTTCGACGATTTCACCGGCGTGAGACAGTGTAGCGTTGTGACCAAAGCCAGTGAGGATTTCCCTGGGCTTTTCATCTTCCGGGAAACCAGCCAGCGACAGTGCCTTCTCGATTACTGGGGTGAAATCCTTATGTCCGGTTTCATCTGCCAGGATGTGGAGGCAGTTGGGCATCTGAACCACTCCGGAGGTAAACATCCGGTCTTCATAGGAAGCGCGGGGGATCTGGATGCAGTTGGTCGTCATGAGGATCGCACCAGGCAGATTGTCGAATTCTTTCTGCTGATCCTGCCAGGCTCCGCCGTAGTTTCCAACCAGATGGCTGTATTTCTTCAGTTCCGGATAGCCGTGAGCAGGCAGCATTTCACCATGGGTATAGATGTTGACTCCCTTGCCATCGGTCTGTTCCAGCAGCATCTTGAGGTCTCTCAGATCATGTCCGGATACCACGATGAACGGTCCCTTGACGCGGTTGATATTGACCTTGGTCGGGACCGGATTGCCGTAGCTTCCGGTATTGGCGGCGTCAAGCAGTTCCATGACCCGCAAGTTTTTCTGACCCAGGTCCATGTTGATGTTGACCCAATCCCCTACCGTCAGGCTCTGATCCAGCGTCTTGGCCAGGAATCCGAGGAATGCCTTGTCAGAGGCTTCGTCCCGGTATCCCAGGACAGCGGCATGATGGCCGTAAGCCGCATATCCCTTCAATCCGTAGATTGCCAGTTCGCGCAGAGAAATGATGTCTTCTCCCAGTACGTCACGTCCGGACAGTACATGGAACTTCTTGCCATCACGGATCTGGTCCTCGATGGACGCAGGCGCGTCGTATTCCGCTTCAGCGGGTCCGGTCACACCGGCTTCCTTCCGCAGGGCTTCCTTCACGGTCTGAGCTTTGATGATCAGCTTGTGCAGTGTTTCTTTATCAAAATTGACATTGGTCAATGTGGTAAACATAATATCATAGGCAAACCGGCCCAGCGTGGCGTCGATTTCTTTCCCCTGTTCAATCAGACGAGTCGCATAGTAACCAAGTCCCTTGGCCTGGTTGACGAGAAGATCCTGCAGTGAGGCGACTTCCGGATTCTTGCCGCAGACCCCCATCTTGGTGCAGCCTTTTCCTCCAACGGTTTGTTCACACTGATAACAGAACATATCGGTTGAAATGGTCGTGTTTAATTCGATCATGATTAAATCCTCCTGATTACGATTCATTTTCGGTTGCTTACATCTGTCATTATAGACAACTCCGGCGGCCTGCCAGTGTAACCCATGTTACACTCTGCCAAGTTTTATACCTAATTCATATATAGATTTTCTGCGCTCGTCTGCACTCGTCTGCACTCGTCTGCACTCCTCTGCATTGCTCCGAACACTGCTCTTCACTCACCTGAATTTATCCTCATTCAC